>JAISNR010000148.1 GCA_031276135.1 Eubacteriales Family XIII. Incertae Sedis bacterium
GGGTCGATGTGAACGGTGGGGATGCCCAGGCGCTTGAGCCATTCCCTGCGAATTGTCCCCTCCTGCGCGGCGTACACGCCGGAGGTGGATTCCGGATCGGAGGACCAAAACACGATCAACTCGCTGTTCTGCATGCAGTCCTCCACGGTGGAGTAGGGTTCCGTGCCGCCGCGACGGGCCGCGCCGCCGTAATGGTGCATGGCGCCCCAGGCGAAGCCCTCCCACGAATCGGGGTTGTTGAGCACGGAGGTCGCGCCGATGCAGTTGAAGAAGCGGTTCGCCGTGGAGGTAAAATATCCAAGATTTCCCCATAAATGGTGGGAACCCCGCGACCAGAACACGGCGCCGGGGCCGTGGGTTCTGCGCACGCGCACGATTTCGTCCGCGACGAGGGTGAAGGCCTCGTCCCAGGAGATGCGCTCGTAATCGGAGACGCCTCTGTTTTCGGGATGCCGCTCCCCCTTGGGATCCCAGTCCTTCCGCTTCATGGGATGGAGGATGCGATCCGGGGAATAGACGAGGCTTTTCCAGCCAAGTGCGTAGGCCGTCGCCGTCGTCCGTCTCGGCGGCGAGAATCGCTCGCCGCGCGCGGTGATCGTCCAGGGCGCGGCGTCCGCGTCGTCGAATTCCAAGGGCGTGACGCGAAGGATCTTCCCGTCCTTCACGTACACGAACACGGGGCCGCCGTTTGTGCCCGTGACATAGCGCGTTTCGCCGTTCGGCAGCTTCGTGCCGAAGTTGCCGAGGAACAGGATGTCGAAGGCGAACACTTTCAGAAGCAGGGAACTGAACCACATGGCCTTTTCGTCGGGGCCGACGAGCCAAAGCTTCCCGTTTTTGGCGGCGGACACAAAGGCCTCTTCCTTACCCAGCATCTGCCCCAGCATGACCGCGCGGGCGCAGGCGACGTCCTCGAAGATCATGGACACGTCCGCTTCGTCGTCGTGAACGCCGTCCTTGCCCGAGCATACGCCGTTGCGGAAATAGATCAGGCGGCCGTATCTGCCGTCGCGCGTTTTCAGCTCCACCGCGATGTGTTGTTTGCGCAGCTCGTCCTTGAATTCCGCGCTCGCGGCCGCGAGCGCGTTGAGCAGCTTGTCGAGAGCGAAAAGCGTGCCGATCAGAAAGGTTTTGTCGAACAGCTCGACTGCCTTTTTTGCGATTGAATCTCCCATCGTCGCCTCCTTTGCGAGCCGGCGAAGCGCCGGTGCCTTAGGAACAGTTCAAAAATAACCTGCACATTGAGCTTGCCCTTGTGCGCCCCGGCTGCGTTGCCGGAACCCTTGAATACTGCGAGTATTCGCGGAACCCGGCACCTCGCCGGGACACAAAATTACTACGCTGACTGCACACTTTATTTTTGAACTGTTCCTTACAATACGAATCCGGAAATGCTTGACAAATCGTAAGACTTACATCTATAATAGGGATTAACGGAAGCATGTTGCGCCGCGCGGAGCGGCGGATTCGGGGCGGCGCGCCGCCTCGTACCCATAAGGAGCGGGTATGACGATTTCTGAATATACGGACAAGGACGGCGTTGTGCTGGATGTTGACGGCAGAGTGGACACCAATACGAGCGAGCAGCTTCAGGAGGCCATCCTGTCCGCGTTGCAGACAACGAAACACGTGCGGTTGGATTTTGAGAAGGTTCCGTATCTCAGCAGCGCGGGTCTGCGCGCGCTGCTTTTGGGACACAAGCAAGCCCTCTCAAAAGGGGCCGTCTTGGAGCTTGCCAATCCGACGGATTTCGTAAAGAGCGTACTCGCTTCCGTCGGCTTCGACAAGGTGCTTCACATCGCGTACGCCTCTCGGTAAACGAAAATGGTCTCGACTGTCCGCGCGGACGCGCTGAAGCCAAACGACGCATTTATCGGCAAGGTGGTCGTTCGGTATTTGGCGCCGTCCGTTTTGTCCATGATAGGGACGCGGATCAGTTCCATGGCCAACGGCTTGATTCTTGGAAATTTCATCGGAGAAAACGGTCTCGCCGCCCTGTCCATCGTCTCGCCCGTTTCTTTGGCTTACCTGTCTTTGGGCGCGCTGATCGGCGTGGGCGCTTCCATCGTTTCCGGCGTCGCGCTGGGGCGCGGGGATATGGAGGCCTGCAACCGCGCATACACGCTGGCCTATGCGTCTTCGCTGCTGGCGGGCTTTGTCATGATGCTCGCCGGCGTCTTTTTCGCCGGAGGCATCGCGTCGGTTTTGGGCGCGAAGGGCGACATCTTCCCGCTCGCGCGCGATTACATCCGCGTCGCGGCGCTCGGCGGTCTGTTCACAGTCCTGCTCTACACGCCGCTGAATTACCTGCGGCTCTGCGGAAAACCCAATCACGCCATGGCGCTGCTGCTGATCATGAGCTTCGCGAATACGGGTTTTTCCGCTTTTTTCGTCATGGCGCTCGGCATGCGGACGGCGGGCGTGGCGCTGGGCGGATGCGCGGGGTCGCTGCTTGCTTGGCTGTTCGGCGCATACTGCCTTTGGGGGCCGCGTTCGGAGCTGCGCGTGGGGCGCTTCCGCTTCGTCGCCGGCGAGCTGCCGGCGGTTTTGCGCGCGGGAAGAACGCCCGCGCTCAGCAACATCTGCCGGTCGGCGCAATACATGTTCCTCAACCTGATGTTCGTGCGCGTCGCGCCGCGAGCGCTGCCCGCCTACGCCGTCGTGTGCGCGGCGCAGGACATGCTGCTCGCGGTCGTCCTCGGGTTTTCGCAGATACTGCTCCCGCTCGCGAGTTTTTCGTACGGAGAAAAGGACGGGCGCTGCATACGCGCCGTCACCAAGAGAATCCTTCTCATCGGAAACCTGGCCGTCGGCGCGTGCGCGCTGCTGCTTTTGGCGATTCGCGGCCACGTCGGTCTCCTGTTCGGCATACGCGACGCCTACGTTTTGGAAGAATTGAATACCGCCCTGTGCTTTATGGCCCTCGGCGCGAACCTCTCTTTCATCAACAACACCGCGTGCAATTACTTCAACGTCACGCGGCGCGGCATGATTTCCCTTATGACGACGCTTTGCAGACTTTTGGTTTTTCCTCTCATCCCGGCCTACGCGCTGGCGGGAAGCATGGGCGCGCGGGCCGTCTGGATATCCATAGCCGCCTCGGAGTTTTTGACGGCGCTTGCGCTGGTGGCGGCGATCCTCGCCGTGCGCGCGCGCGACGCAAACCTGTCCCGTCTCTGGCTGCTTCCGGACTCGTTCGCGGAAAAACCGAACATCCTCGATTTTTCGGTGGAAAACACGAGCGAAGCCGCGGCTTTCGCTTCGGCGCGCATCGTCGATTTCTGCGAGGCCAACGCGGTGCGGGCGGAGCGGGCGCTCCGCCTGAGCCTTGCCATCGAAGAAATGCTGCTGCTCATCAACGAACACTCGCAGAGCAAGCGGCGCAAGGCTTTCGCGGATCTGCGCGTGACCGTCGCGGACGGAGAGCTCACGCTGCGCATCCGAAACGCCGGCGCGCGCTTCAACCCGCTGCAGAGCCGCGAGGCCTCGTCTTCCGGCGAAGACGAGAACCCGGACGCCTACCTCATGGGCATGGATATGATTCTCAAAATGGCAAAAAAGGTAGAGTATATGGAAATATTTGGCGTAAACAACCTAACCGTCACCATATGAGGCACGATTGAGAGGAAAAGCGAACGACATGAACGACAACAATAGCTTCGACATACGTTTCGCGCGGCCCGACGAGGCGCGGCGGCTCGTGGAATTGCTCGTACGGCAGCACGGGCTGCTGTACCCGCACCGAAAATTCTACGACGCGAGCTTTCTCGCGAAAGCCATCGCGGACGGCAAGCTCTTTTTCGCGGTCGCCGCGGACGAAGGCGGAGAATTGGCGGGGATGATCTGCGCCGACGAGCAAGACGCGGTGATGGGCTTCTCCCTGCTCACCGTCCTCCCCGCTCACAGGGGGCTGCGTCTCGGCGGCCGCATGCAGGATTTCCTGGACGAAAATCTGCCTTTGCACCGCTGCGCCTACGCCTGCATGCACTGTCTCACGATGGATACGGCAAGCCAGAGCGACACCGAAAAGCGCGGCTACACGCCCACGGGTCTGCTGCCCAACCGCTATTTCTTCGACAGGGCCGCGGCGAATCTGAAAGACAGCGCGCCGCCCCAAAAGCGCACGCATCTGCTCATGTGCAAAGCCTTCGCGCGCAAGGACGCGGGCGAGCTTCACTGCCCCGAAGGAACGGAGGATTTCATCGCCGCGGTTTACGGCGGCTTGGGCGTCGCCTTCCGCTTCGCGGAACGCAAAAGCGGCGGAGCGCCCCTCGCGGCGATCTCGGACTTCGACGCCGCGCAAAACGAGCAGCAGAGCTACTGCGAAATACGAATCGAAAGCGCGGGAGAGGATCTGGCGGAACGCCTGCGGGATTGCGCGCGGCGCTAT
Organism: Eubacteriales Family XIII. Incertae Sedis bacterium; assembly: GCA_031276135.1. Lineage (GTDB taxonomy): Bacteria > Bacillota > Clostridia > Peptostreptococcales > Anaerovoracaceae > JAITLA01. Next base: position 4,391 of record JAISNR010000148.1, read on the forward strand.
GACGGCTTCCACCTGCAAAGCTACAGCGTTCTGCTGAACATGGGCCACGAAAGCTGCCCGTTTGCCGCCCGAACGCTGCGCGAAAACGGCTACGGTTTCACGGGGATCGCGCCCTTCGCCGCCCCCGGCGCCTACGCCATATTCTACCGTTCGCCCGCGCTTCCGAGGGACGACGAAGCTTTTGCCTTGCTGCCCTCGTTTCGCGCGATGCTGAAAAAACTCAAATGATTTTCAAGCCGACCGCGCGGGGCCGGCGCCTCGCCCGCGCAGTATAAGGAGTCATGTCAAAGATGTTTTCCACAATCAAAATACGCGTGCTGTTCACGCTCATATCGCTGTCGCTGGGCGCGCTGATCCTGCTGAGCACCGCGAGCATGTACGGCGTCCTCAACATGCGGGCGGGCATCATCCTGAGCATAGACGAGCTCAGCTCCGACGTGACCTCGCAGCGCGCGGACGCGCTCATAGCCATCATGGAGTACGAGCTTTTGACCACCGCCTCGGACAAGGCCTCCGCCATAGACGAGAAATTCGCGGCGATAGAGCGCCAGACGACAAAGGTCGCGCAGGCGGCCACGCGCATCTACACCGATCCGGACAAATACGCGCCGCGCGCGATAGACTATCTGCGCGCCGGGCAGGAGAACACGCCCGTGCCGCATATCCGAACCGCTCCGGGCGTCGCGTTCGACGATATCCGCAGAGAGGCTTTTCTGGCCGCCAACGTCGAGGATGTGCTCTACGGGATACTCGCCGCGGACATCGGCGTGAACGCGAATTACATAGGCGCGGAGTCGGGCTTTTTCATCACCGTGGACAAGAACGCGGCCGGCCCGGAAAACACGCATTACGACCCCACCTCGCGAACCTGGTACATCGGCGCGAAGGAAAAGGGCGACGTTTACTGGTCGGACGTCTTCCTCGATTCCTCGGGCAGGGGCTTGAGTCTGTCCTGCTCCATGCCCTTCTTCGACAAGCGCAGCGGCGAACTGAAGGGCGTGGCCGGCTGCGGCGCGATGCTGGACAGCATCAGCGCCATCATAAAGGCGACAAACGTCGACAAGGAGGGCTACGCCTTCCTGCTGAACGACAAGGGCGAGGTGCTCATATCGCCGAAGCTTCCGGACTACACGACGGATGGCGGCGGCGATTTCTCCCCGCAGAGCTTGCTCGAAAGCGACGAAGCCTCGACGCGGGATTTGGCGAAGCGCATGACGCAGGGGGAAAACGGCGTAAAGCAGCTGCGGCTCAATGGCGAGGACGTCTATGTGGGCTACGCTCCGCTGGCGCGGAACAACTGGTCGGTGGGCGTCGTCGTCGCCGAGGACGACGTGCTCGCGCCCGTGAACGAAATGCGCGCGCAGATCCTTGCGCTGCGCGACACGTCGGAACAGAACATGCGCGAGGACACGATGTTTCTCGTCATCCTGCTGCTCGTGTGCAGTCTGCTGGCGATCGCGGCGGCGATCGCGCTCTCGCTGCGCTTCGCGAACCGGCTCACCGATCCCATCATCAGCCTGAACAGAGGCGTGCAGGAGGTGAGCGAAGGCAATCTGAACGCCGAGATCGCCGTGAAATCCGACGACGAGATCGGACAGCTCGCAACCGCCTTCAACGCCATGACGCTGCGGCTCCGGGACTACATCAAGCATCTGTCCGAGGTGACGGCGGAGCGGGAACGCATGGCCGCAGAGATGAACGTGGCACAAAAGATCCAGACGAGCATGCTCCCCTCGGTGTTTCCGCCCTTCCCGGACAGGAGGGAATTCGACTTGTACGCGGAGATGATTCCCGCAAAGGAAGTCGGCGGTGATTTTTATGATTTTTTCCTGATAGACGAGAATCGCCTGGGCGTGCTCATCGCGGACGTGTCCGGAAAGAGCGTGCCGGCGGCGCTGTTCATGGTGATCGCCAAGACGCTGCTGCGCAACCACCTGCGCCAAGGCCAAAGCCCGGAGGAGGTGTTCTTCGTCGTCAACAATCAATTGGCCGAAAACAACGAAACGGCCATGTTCGTGACCTCCTTCATGGGCGTGCTGGAGATCGACACGGGTGTGTTCACCTACGTGAACGCGGGGCATGTCCCGCCGGCGCTGCGGCGGGACGAGCGCGGCTTTGAATGGCTCGACATCGAACCGGGCTTCATACTCGGAGGGCTCGAAAACATCCGATTCGAGGCCATGCGGACGCGCTTTTTCCCGGGCGACATGCTCTTCCTGTACACCGACGGCGTGAGCGAAGCGGACAACACCGCAGGCGAGCTGTTCGGCGAGGATCGCGTAACGGACGCCCTGAACGCGGCCGCAAGCGCGGCCGCAAGCGCCTCCGGCTGCGTGTCGACGATGCGGGAAAACGTCCGGCGTTTCGCGAACGGCGCGGACCAGTCGGACGACATCACCATGCACGCCCTGCTGTACAACGGCGTGTCGGACGCGGAGGCGCTGACGCTCGCGGCGGATGTGTGCGCGCTGAACACACTCGTCGCGTTTCTGGACGCCTGCCTCGACAAATCCGGATTCCGCCGCGAGGAGAAATGCAGCGTTCAGTTGGCTCTGGAAGAGGTGTTCGTCAATGTGGCGCGCTACGCCTATCCTGCGGGCGACGGCGAGGTGCGCATCACCTGCGCATGCGGAGCGGGGCGCATCGTCATCACGACGGAGGACGGCGGCAGGCCCTACAACCCGCTGCTGCGCGATGATCCCGACATCAGCCTTTCGGCCGAGGAACGCGAGATCGGCGGCCTCGGCGTCTACATGACCAAGGGCATCATGGACGCCGTGCACTACGATTTCAGGGACGGTCGGAATGTGCTGACGATGGTGAAGAACAGCATACCCTGAGAATCGGACGGCCGCAACTGCTCCGGCACAAATATTGCTTGTGGTTATATACACAATGATTTTAAAGAGCAGGAGGGCAAGATGGGCATATCGGAGGACGCGATCGCGCTTCACGAAGCGTGGAAAGGAAAAATAGCAATACAGAGCAAGGTCCCGGTGGAAACCAAATACGATCTGTCCGCGGCATACACGCCGGGGGTAGCCGAACCGTGCAAGCGGATTCACAAAAACGCGGAGGATGTGTATAAATACACCTGCAAGGGCAATATGGCCGCAATCGTGACGGACGGAACGGCCGTGCTGGGTTTGGGAGAGATCGGCCCGGAGGCGGCATTGCCGGTTATGGAAGGCAAAGCCGTGTTGTTCAAGACCTTCGGGGATGTGGACGCATTCCCGATTTGCATTTCTTCAAAGGATGTTGACGAGATTGTCCGGACAGTCCAATTGATCGCGCCCGTATTCGGGGCAATCAATTTGGAAGACATTTCGTCTCCGCGCTGTGCGGAAATCGAAAGACGGCTCAAAGAAGAGCTGGACATCCCCGTATTTCACGATGATCAACACGGAACGGCGGTCGTTGTTTTGGCGGGGCTGATCAACGCCTTAAAAATCGTCGGGAAGCATTTTGACAACATCAAGGTCGCCATAAGCGGGGCCGGGGCCGCGGGCAACGCGATCGTGAAAATGCTCAAGAGCGCGGGGGTTGAAAACATATTGGTCTGCAACAGCAAGGGCATTCTTTCACGGGACGGAAATTATACGAATTGGGTGCATCGGGAACTGGCGGAAATGACCAATGAAAACAGGATCAAGGGGGGCCTTGCCGATGCGATCAGGGGCGCCGACGTGTTTATCGGGGTGTCCGCCAAGGATCTCGTGACGAAAGAGATGGTTCAAAGCATGGCGAAGGATTCCGTTGTTTTTGCAATGGCAAATCCGGATCCGGAGATCATGCCCGAGCTCGCCAAAGAAGCGGGCGCACGGGTGGTCGGAACCGGAAGATCCGATTTTTCAAATCAAATCAACAATGTGTTGGCCTTTCCCGGGATATTCAGGGGCGCTTTGGATGTGAGAGCCCGTGACATCAATGAAGAGATGAAAAAGGCGGCGGCCTATGCCATCGCATCCTTGGTCGGCGAGGATGCGTTAAACGAAGAATATATCATCGTTCCGGCTTTTGACCCGCGGGTTGGCAAAACCGTCGCGGAAGCGGTGCGCCGGGCCGCCGTCGAATCGGGCGTCGCAAGGGGTGTGTAAAAATGCAGTATGCGCTTAAATTCGGAAAGGGAGAAATATCCTTTGATCTCGAAGAAAAAAATTGCATGCGCGTACTCCTTCCCAATGAAATGCCCGTCGATTTGACGGGAGAGCGGGAGGTGACGCGTTCCCTCGAAAATCCCATAGGATGCAAGCGGCTGAGGGAGATCGTGCGGCCCAAAGAAAAAATTGCGATCGTAACGAGCGACATAACCCGCCCCATGCCAAGCGGACTTGTTTTGGCGCCGCTGTTGCGTGAGCTGAAAGATGCAGGAGCGGATGAGAACGATATTACCGTGATTTTGGCGCTGGGCAGCCACAGAGGGCATACAGAGGAGGAAAAGCGGCAGCTCGTCGGGGAGGAAATCCATAGGAGCGGTGCAGCGGTAATCGACAGCGATCCGGACCGGTGCGTAAACTTGGGAACCTGCAAGAACGGGACCCCTGTCGATATCTTCAGGCCGGTTGCGGAAGCGGACAGAGTCATTTGCCTCGGCAACATCGAATATCATTATTTTGCGGGTTATTCAGGGGGAGCAAAAGCCATCATGCCGGGCGTGTCGAGCCGGGCCGCCATACAGGCAAACCATTCGAATATGGTGCACGCATCGGCGATCGCAGGAAATCTTGAAACCAATCCCGTAAGACAGGATATTGATGAGGTCGGAAACTTCGTCAAAATAGATTTTATCGTCAACGTGATACTGAATTCTCAAAAGGAGATCGTGAAAGCGGTTTCCGGCCATTATATCAAAGCGCACAGGCAAGGCTGCGGCATCTTGGACCAAATGTACGGGGTAAAAATTCAAAAACAGGCGGACATCGTCATCGCCTCTCCCGGAGGTCATCCCAAAGATATAAATCTCTACCAATCCCAAAAGGGCTTGGACAACGCCAAGCACGCCGTAAGGGACGGGGGAATCATCATTCTTTGCGCATCCGCCAAGGAGGGCTTCGGGGAGAAAACCTTCGAAGAATGGATGCTGACAAAATCCCCTTCCGAAATGATCCGGGAGATTCAGACAAATTTCAGATTGGGCGGACACAAAGCGGCCGCCATCGCAATGATATTGCAGCGGGCAAAGCTGTTTATGGTTTCCGATTTGGAACCCGCGTTGCTCAAAAAGGTCAATCTGGTTCCCTTCAACACCGTGCAGGCGGCCGTGGATCGGGCCTTGCGCGAATTGGGGACCGATTCCCGGGTTTTGATTCTTCCCGCGGCGGGCTCGACGCTGCCGATCCTGTCGGCTTGACCGGCCGCAAAAAATTGTTTTGGCATTATATTTGCTTGTCTACATGCCTGACAGGATGCAAAACCATCGTACAGGAAACGGGGCGTTGATCATGACAAACAACATACCACAGAACATCGTAATAGTGGGTTCGGGCACACAAGGCTCCATGCTGGCATTTCGGAGCGCGGCATACGGACGCAATGTCTGCCTGTACGATCTTTCGGCAGAATCCGCAGAACGCGCCATGCGTAAAATCAAAATTTGGTTTGACGAATACGTCGCCAAGGGAAAGCTCGAGGCGGATTTCGCAGAAAAAGCCTTTCAATCGATAACGGTTGCCTCCGATCCGAAAGCGTCGCTGAAAGACGCGGACCTCGTCATCGAGAATGTTCCCGAAATATTGGAACTCAAACAAAAGGTCTGGGCCGAGATCGACGCCGCGGCGCCCGAAAAGACCCTGTTGACGACGAACAGTTCCTCTTTGAAATCCTCCGATATCGGCATCCGCGTAAAGCGCAAAGACAAAACATTCAATCTGAATTTTATGACGCCGACCGAAGACGACTTGGTGGAGGTCATGTGGAATGCGTCCACATCGGAAGAAACCAAGCTTGCCGTTTTGGGATTTTTGAAGGCGCAAAACAATGTCCCCATCATAACGGCGAAGGAGATCAAAGGCTTCTCGTTAAACAGGGTCTGGCGCGCTGTCAAGAAGGAGTGCCTGAAATTGTGGGCCGATCAATACATCAGTCCCGAGGACTTTGACCGGGCTTGGATGCTCGAATGGGGCACCCCTTACGGCCCCTTTGCGCTCATGGACAAGGTCGGTCTCGATATTGTGAAACAAATCGAGCTCACTTACTATGCGGAGAGCGGGGATCCGAAGGATATGCCGCCTTCAAAACTGGATGAGATGATTGCAAAAGGACATTTGGGCGTAAAAACCCGCAAAGGGTTTTATGAATATCCGAATCCCGCTTACGAACAACCCGGCTGGCTGAGAGGCGAGCACACAAAAGGAGCGCATACAAAATGAAAAACCCCGATGCATTTAAAAAGGTTGCGGTTATCGGCTGCGGATTTATAGGGTACAGCTGGGGCGTCGTTTTTGCGCGAAACGGCCTCGCTGTATCCATGTACAACCGCAAGTCGAAAACGCTCGATACCGTGAAGGACCGCATGAAAGAAGCCCTTGAATTTCTGCGGGACGAAGGGATGATCGAAGCGCATGCGGTACGGGAATCCTTGGACAGGATCACCGTAACCCACGATCCGGAAGAAGCGGTGCGGGACGCCGACTACATACAGGAGTGCCTGTGGGAGGACTTGGAACTGAAGAGGGAGATGTTTGAACGGCTCACCGCCATCGTTCCCGCCGATGTGCCCATCGGTTCAAGCTGTTCCGGCCTTCGCATCACGGACATCGCCTCCCGTGTAAAACACCACCCCGAAAGATGCATCGTGGCGCATCCGACGAATCCCCCTCACCTGATTCCATTTATGGAGATATCGGGGGACAACGCTTCGGAAGAGGTGAAACGCACAGTGTATCGGTTCATGGAATCTCTGGGCCAAAAGCCTATTCTCTGCAAAGAGGTTTACGGCTATGTTCTCAACCGGATTCAGCTTTCGCTCATCCAAGAAGCCCTTTATTTGGTGAAGGAGGGCATCTGCAACGTCGAAGCGGTTGAACGCGCTCTGACCGACGGTCTCGGTCTCAGATGGGCGTTTACGGGCCCCTACGGAGTGGAGGAACTGAACTCCGCGAGCCTGGAAGAAGGCTTGGAAAAATACAAGGACTATATGATCGAATTCTTTATGAATCAGCAAAAAAAGCTTGCCGACTACGATGAAGCATTTATCAAAAAAGCGGCGGCCGAGTTCAAGCCGCTCATGAACGGGAAATCCCATGACGAATATTTAAAATGGCGCGACAAAATGGTGATTCGCACAAGAATGCTGAAGCGGAACAACCCCTAAGCGTCTGTTGAGATCAAATAAGTCAGATATTTCGAAATCTTCGGTCAATTTTCGCGCCGACACCAAGAATTTACTATCCAATTATAAATATCCAAAACCGGGCATTTGTCAAAAACCCTTTGAATGAAAGGTCTCGCGGGCTATCCATATTCAGATATGTTTATCTTACAATGGATAGAATCCGCGTCGTTTTTTTACCCATTTCCATAGCAAGGCCTCGAATACATATTGAATCGCGTTTTTCAGTCCGCATTCTCACAATGCGTGTCCTGTTTAACAGAAGTTTAATAAGACAGAATATTGAATATTTCCTGCGCAATTTGCAACGATTTTAGAAATTGCAGCATTTGTTTTTTTAAGAAAAAAATGAATTGGCACAAAATTTGTACTGACTGAACCATAAGCAAGCGGACTGTTGTGCAATTACCCATATCGCGTCAAGCAAGAACTTATTTTACAAAAGGAGGTAATCCGTTTAACATGAACACATCCATAAAAAATCTTTTTTTTGACAGCGTTGATGAGAGCAGGGATGAAATCGTTTCCCTGTTGAAAAAATTGGTTCGCTTTCCCACAACCACCGGAAACGAACGGGATGCACAACTTTACTATGCGGCCCTCATGGAGCAGGAGGATTTCGAAACGGAGGTTTGGGAGCCGGATCTCGAGGAAATCAAACGCAATTTCAATATCGTGACTTCAAGAACCGACTATAAAAACAGCCCTTTGGCAATGGGTCTGAAAAAAGGCGCCGGCGGCGGGAAATCGATCATCCTTTCCGGCCATATGGATGTGGTGCCCGTGGGTGATTTTTGGAAATACGATCCCTTTGGGGCAGAAGAAGAAAACGGGAGGATTTACGGCCGCGGCGCCGCAGACATGAAAGCCGGATTGACGGCCAATTATACGGTGGCCCGTCTTCTGAAGAAAAACAATATCCAACTGAAGGGGGATCTTTATCTGCAAAGCTGCATCGATGAAGAAACCGGCTCCACCGGCGTTCTCGGCGCCGTATTGAAAGGCTATAAGGCCGACGGTCTGATCGTTTCAGAACCCACGAACAGAAACATCCTCATTGCCACCATTGGCGCCACTTGGTTCAGAATCGTGGTTCGCGGAAAATCGGCGCATGCTTCCGCCACTTACAACGGCGTCAACGCCATTCAAAAGGCCTGTCTGTTTGTTGAAAAGTTAAACGCTCTGGAATTGAAGCGCGCCGAGAACATCGAGAGTGAGATTTACCGCACAAAAAAGATGCCCTATTGCATCAATGTGGGTTGCATCCAAAGCGGAAATTGGCCTTCCACAGTCCCGGACAAAGCCATCATCGAAGGCAGGTTTGGGTTTGCTCCGTCGGAAACGTTGGATGATGTTCGCTCCATGCTCAACACGGTTATCGATGAAGTTTGCGAAGCCGACGATTGGCTGAAGGATCACCGGCCCGAAATGGAACTGTACGGCACGTCTTGGCACGGCGCCGAGCTTGATGCGGATTTTCCGCTGGTGCAACTGCTGTCCAAACATTGCGATCAAATATACGGCCAAAAAACGACTGTTGACGCCGCATCCTTTTGCACCGACGGCGCCATGATGAGCCGGTTTGCGAACACGCCTGCCGTCACCTTTGGACCTGGAAACATCGCCGTGGCCCATGAAACAAACGAATATGTTGAAATTGAAGAAATACTGTCTGCAACCAAAGCCATCGGCGCCACCGTATTGGACTGGTGCGGCATCGCGGAATGAATGCTTTGAATGCTGCGTCTGCCAGGAAAAACGGCTTTTGCTGTTTTCGTTGAAACAAACAGTTTAAACAAAGAGAGGAGAAGGAACATGAAAAATTTCAAAAAAACGATCGGCTTATTTCTGATACTGAGTTTGGTATTGTCCTTGGGAATTACCGGTTGCGGCAATTCCGGCGGCAACGGAGACGCTGAGGCAACCGGAAGTGCTGAGGCGGCCGAAAACAATGGAAGCGCCGATGCGGCCGACGGCAAGGTTTATACCTGGAAGGTGCAGGGCTATTCTGCGGCCGGCACGTTGCAGGATACTTGGGGCCAAAATCTCGTGAAGGCAATTGAAAAATTCTCAAATAACCGGATCCAAATCGAATGGTATCCCGTAGGCTCTGTGGTTCAATCCACGGAAGTGCCCAACGCCATCCGGGACGGCATCCTGGATGCGGAATGGGGGATATCGAGTAACTGGAAAAGTTTGGAATATGCGACGCCTCTGTTTTGCTCCATTCCGGGCAACTTTTCTGACGCCCGCGACTTCGTCATGTGGATGAAGTACGGAGGCGGCCAGGAAATCTGGGAGGAAATGCTGGCGAAATACAACGCCGTTCCCATGATCGGCGGCGTACTGGATATGGAAGTGTTCATGTGGGCAAACAAAAAGGCTTCCACCTTGGAGGACTTCAAAGGCTTGAAGCTGAGGATGATGCCGTTTATGGGAGAAATCTTGGAAGATCACGGTCTGTCGGTCGTGTTCATCCCCGGCAACGAGGTTGTTCCCGGTTTGGAGCGGAAGGTTATAGACGGCGGTGAATACGGAACCAGAGCCACGGATCTCTCTTTCGGCTTTCCCGATGTGGCCAACTATTACAATACACCCGGCGTACATCAGCCCTGCTGCGCCATCGAATTTGTCGTAAATGCGGACAAATGGAACGAACTTCCCGACGATCTGAAGGAAGCCGTAAGGATGGCCTGCGATTACAACACCTTTGCGACTTGGAATGATTCCGGCGCAAAGGAAATCGAGGCCATCGCCAAATTGGAAGAGATGGGCGTCGAACAGGTTAAGCTCGATGAAGCTTTTGTGAACGACATGCTGCTGTGGGCCGACGAATGGATGGAAGAAAATTCTAAGACAGACGAGTATGTGGCGCGGATAAAAGAGTCGCACGAAGCTTGGGGCAAGAAATGGTACCCGTTCAAAGAGGACAATTCGCTCCCCTATCCGGATTGGGCTTTTGAGGAATAAGCTCGCTTCGGGGGTTTTCATCTGATCCATAACTTTTTTCCTTATTCGCAACAAAATCAGCAGGGGCATATTGAAGATATCCGCTTCTCATTGTGCCCCTGCAAATTCTTTGTGTCCCTTAAAATTTTGCAGGAAAGGGGATGTGCGCCTTGTTTACCAAACTTGAAACCGGAATCACCAAGGCAAATTCGTTTCTGGCCAAAGATCTCGCGTCTTGGATTATTTATCCGATGATTTTTGTGATTGTCTACGAAGTTTTATCCCGCTATCTCTTCAGCCGTTCCACCTTTTTTTCCTATGATTTGACTTGGATGTTTTATTCCAGCTTTGCCCTTCTCGGGGGCGCGTATACGCTGGCTGTGGACGGTCATGTAAAAGCGGATGTGCTTTACAACATGTTTCCGCAGAGAGTAAAAAACATTGTCAATGTCGTTTGCTATATTATATTCTTTTTGCCTGCCATGATCGGTTTATTGTATTCATCCTACAGCTCCATGATCAAATCGATCCTGTATCGCGAAACGTCCACCTTTTCAAATTGGGGACCTTCCGTAATACCCGTAAAGATTGTTCTTTTCGTCAGCATTCTCGCTTTATTGATGCAGGGGCTCGTGATCTTTGCGCAGAATATAAAACAGCTGACGCAAAAGGGAGGTGAGACCAAATGACGCCCGAAGTTCTGACAATCTTAATGTTCGTCGGCGTTCTTGCCGGCGTTTTTCTCGGGTTTCCGATTGCATTCACACTGGCCGGCTTGGGTGTCATATTCGGATTGGTCGGTTGGGGAACGTCCATTTTCAATCTGCTCGGCGCCACGGCATTCGGACTGATGTCCACTTATACCTATGCCGCCATTCCGCTCTTCGTATTTATGGGTTGCATGTTGGAAACCTCCGGCATTGCCGACAAAGCCTTTGATATCCTGAATTATTGGACCCGCAAAGTCAAAGGCGGCATTGCCATTGCATCCATTATTTTATGTACCATATTCGCGGCCTGCACGGGCATTGTGGGCGCTTCTGTGACGACCATGGGGCTTCTTGCGCTCCCGGCCATGATCAAACGGGGATACCACAAAGGATTGGCCTGCGGCGTTATCGGTGCGGGCGGCTGTTTGGGAATTCTCATTCCTCCCAGCAATATGCTGGTTCTGTACGGCCCCATCGCCAATGTATCCATCGTCAGCCTGTTTTCGGCGGCAATCCTCCCGGGGCTCTTGCTCGCCGGCATATATCTGGTGTATGTGATCCTCACATCGAGGATCAAACCCCTCTGGTATCCGCCCATCTTGCCCGATACGGACGATACGGAACGGTTTACTCTGTTGGACGGCGCAAAAGCCTTCGTTCCCTTTATCATATTGATCTTGGCCGTATTGGGCGCCATCCTTTTTGGCTTGGCCGCTCCCACAGAGGCGGCGGCTTTGGGCGCTTTCGGGAGCATTCTGATCGCTTATGCTTCCAAAAGGCTTACTCTTGCAAAAATAAAGGCCGCCGCCCTGTCCACTCTGCAGATCACCTCCATGGTCATCTTTATTGCCTTGGGGGCCAATCTGTTTACCTCTGTATTCTTTTTGATAGGGGGCGGTACCGTGGTGGCAAACTTCATGGAATCGCTGGGCTTGGGTGCCGTCGGTTCGCTGATTCTGGTCCTGTTGATCGTATTCCTCTTGGGAATGCTCATCGACTGGCTTGGCATCTTGCTGATTGTTGTCCCGATTTTCACACCGGTGCTCTATTCTTTCGGCTTTGATCCGATTTGGATAGCCTTGCTCATCGTAGTGGTAATGCAGACCTCCTTCTTGACGCCTCCGTTCGCATACGCGCTGTTTTACATAAAGGCCATAGCGCCGCCGGAGGTGACGCTGGGCGATATCTACAGAGGGGTTATTCCTTTCATCTGTCTGCAATTGATAGGGCTTGTACTTTGTATCGCCTTTCCGAACATTATTTTATGGCTGCCCAACCTGCTTGCTTCCCTTTAAAAACCCGCACACCGTGCATGATGGCGGCAGGGCGGATTCACGCCCAACGACCGTGTTCGCGGGCAATCTGGGTAAACGATCGCCGTTGTGATACACGAAGCAGCGAAGCAATCCGCATTTCATGTTGATTTCGGATTGCTTCGGGTTCGACACGGCGACCGCGGACGGATTCGATTGTCTTGTCGGTTTTTCCGATGTGCGCATGACAACAAGCACGCGGATTTTCCCATCATCCCAACGGCTTTTGCGGCCGGTTGCCGGAAACGCAAGAGAGATTCCATATTGACAACTCCATCAAACACCATATAATATGGGTAATGCAATGTCCTCACAAAATATTGCGGCCGCATATCAAAGGTGCAACCGAACGAACAGGTTTGCAATGGGGTTGGTTTCCGTGAAAAAAGATTTTAATCTGCAAATCAAAACAAATCTCAAAGGCGAAATCCTTTCTTTCAACGCATGCGCGGCCGGATATTTCACACCGGAAATACAGCCGGGAATGAAAATCCAAGAACTGATTGAAGGGTTTCATTTGAAGCGCTTTTCAAAATCCCAGAACGGTATTTTGCACACGCAAAGAGGGGATTTTCTTGTAAACTGCATAGCCCTTGAAGACGAAGACAGCTTGTCTTTTTTGCTTCAGGACCCGGAAACGGTATTCCGAAAACTGGAAGAAATTCCCGAATGCCTTGACAGACAGATGGATTTTGCCATTAAGGTAATGGACAATGAAAACGATATCACCATTACCGACGGCAACGGAATCGTTCTGAAAGTCAGCGACTCCTATGAGCGGCACTTTGATGTTCGGAAGGAGAGCGTCATCGGGCAGTCGATTTACGAACTGGAAAAAATGGGGGTGTTTTCTCCTTCGGTAACCGCCGCGGTGCTGAAAGAACAGAAAAAAGTGACGCTCAACCAGAGAAACAAGAACGGCGAAATGATTACGGTCACGGGGGTTCCGATCTACGACGACGATCACAATCTCAAATACGTCGTCAGTTTTAACTCCATCGACATAGCAGAGATCTCTACATTTCAGGAGAAATATGAACAGCTGAACAAATTCATTGAAGAGTATCACTCGGAAATCGAAGAAATTCGCTTGAGAGGAATCAAGAAGTCGGACATCATTGCAAAGAGCGGCGCCATGGAAAATGTATTCAAGATGATTGTCAATATAGCCGACACAAGCGTCAATGTGCTGATCACGGGGGAAACGGGCGTCGGCAAAAATCTGATCGCAAAGCTGATTCACAAACAAAGCGACAGGTCCAACAGCAAATTCATCGAGCTGAACTGCGGCGCGATCCCCGACAATTTGATCGAGTCGGAATTGTTCGGATATGAAAAAGGATCCTTTACGGGGGCCGACAGCCGGGGGAAAACCGGATTGATCGAGCTCGCCGACAGGGGAACGCTGTTCTTGGATGAAATCGGAGAACTGCCGTTGAATCTTCAGAAAAAACTGCTTCAGGTCATCCAAGAAAAAAAGGTTATGAAAGTAGGCGCGACCAAATATGTTGACGTCGATTTTCGCCTGATCGCCGCGACAAACAAAAATTTGCAAAAGCTGATAGAGGAAGGCGAATTCAGGGAAGATCTGTATTACCGTCTGAATGTTGTGCCGATCGAGATTCCTCCCCTCAGGGAAAGGACCGACGATATTCTTCCGCTGATCATGTACTATATAGAAATATTCAATGATAAATATAAAAAAAGGAAATTTATTTCTCAATATGCCATCGATGCGCTGATCAACTATCCATGGCCCGGGAATGTACGGGAACTGGAAAATCTGATTGAACGGTTGATCCTGACCGTCGCCGACGATGAAATCGAAATCGAGAATCTTCCGGATCAGATCAGGAATGCGCTTACAATGAACATGGCAGGGCGAACGTTGAATGAAATGATGAATATCCATGAAAAACGTATCATAGAATCGGCTTACATGAAATACCGCACCACCACCAAAATTGCAGAAGCGCTGGGCATCGGGCAGTCGAGCGCGGTCAGAAAATTGCAGAAACATATCGCCGGTTATAAAAAATAGCCCGTATGCGGCAAAGCCGACCGGCATTTGCCGAAGCCTTGCTTTTTCATATTCGTTGCCGGATACTTGTATTCAATATCGGATATCCGCCGGGGGTTTGATTTCCAGCGGTGCGGAGAAATCAAAATTTCATTATCTGGTTTTGGATTGAATTCCGCCGGTTTGACGGCGCATTTTTTTTGCGAAGGCCCCGAAACCCTTGATATGCCACTGCTGATTCGCAATGAATATAATGACAAAGAGCGAATCAGCAGATACTGCTTTCAATTGTCCGCTCCATAAATTGGAGCGGAATCTTAAATAAAAAGCAGTACAAGGTGTTCGGGGTCGATTTTTTGGTATGCAACTTGCGAAGTTAAAATTGCAAAAGGGATCTTCGGAGCCTTTCTTCTCGCCGGATGAATGGTCCGAAAAAGTATAGATGATGATTATGCGTTGATTGTATAGTCATAAAAGTATATTTGTTTAAGGAGGATGACATGTTGCGGAATAGTTTGCCCAAAATCGTAACTGCGGTGCCGGGTCCGAAATCGCAGGAATTGCAGAAAGTCCGAAAAAACAATGTTCCCGACGGCGTTTCAATGCTTGCACCGGTTTTCGTCGAAAAAGCGGAAGGGGCGATGGTGCAGGATATAGACGGAAATATCTTTATTGATTTTGTCGCGGGCATAGGCGTGTTAAATGTCGGGCACTCCCACCCCGAGGTCGTTGAAGCGGTCAAGGCGCAATGCGACAAATATTTTGCCCCGAATATCAACGTGTTCAATTATGAGCAATATCCGCGGCTTGCCGAAAAGCTGAACCGGTTGATGCCCATCGACGGGGAAAAGAAGACACTGTTGGTGAATACGGGAGCCGAGGCGGATGAAAACGCCGTCAAACTGGCCAGAAGATATACCGGGCGTTCTGAAATCATCGCGTTCGCCGGCGCCTTTCACGGAAGGACCTATATGACCATGGCTCTGACCAGCAAGGTGAAGCCCTATAAATTCAACTTCGGGCCTCTCCCTTCGGGCGTCCACAGGTTTCCGTTCCCTTATTGTTACCGGTGTCCCTACGGCCTGAAGAAAGAAACCTGCGATCTGCATTGCGCAAAGATGTTTGAGGATTCTTATTTCTTGGAATACGTGGCGCCCGACCAGGTTGCGGCGATTATACTGGAACCGATCTTGGGCGAGGGGGGCTTTGTCGTTCCGCCGGATGCGTTCATCGAAGCTTTGAGGAAGCTGTGCGACAAGTATGGGATCGTGCTGATCGCGGACGAAATCCAGACCGGCTACGGGAGGACCGGAAAAATGTTCGCCTGCGAGTATTGGTCCGTGAAGCCGGATATGATCGTAAGCGCCAAGTCCGTTGCGGGGGGGATTCCCATTGCCTGCGTAACGGCCAAAGCCGCAATCATGGATTCTGTGACGGCGGGGGAAATAGGGGGAACCTATTGCGGCAACGCGCTTGCGGCCGCCTCTTCGTTGAAAATATTAGAAATTATGGAAAGGGATCGCTTCGCGGACAAGGCAAAGCACATCGGCGAGATTTGCATGAAGCGGTTTTTCGAAATGGAGCAGAAATACGAAATCATAGGCAATATCCGGGGAAGGGGCGCCATGCTTGCCGTGGAATTCGTCAAAGACAGAACGACCAAGGAACCTGCCAAAGACGAAACGAAAGCGATCATTCAAGAGTGTCTGCAAAACGGCTTGGTCGTATTGGGCGCGGGCGTCAGGGACAACAACATTCGCTTTCTTATGCCCCTTGTCATCACGGACGATCAATTGCATGCGGGCCTTGATATTTTTGACAAATCCGTTGCAAAAATAACGCAAAAATAAAAGGAGGGGTGGACGATGGCAAAGGTATTGGTTGTGGGCTATGGCGTCATCGGTCAAAGGCTGGCTGACGGCGTGGCGCTTCAAAAGGATATGGAATTGGTCGGCGTCGTCGATGCGGCGGTTACATTGAGCATCCGCGCTTTAAAAGAAAAGGGCATGCCCTATCGCCTCTACGCCGCATTCCCCGAGGCGAAAGAAAGCCTGGAAGCCGCAGGGATCCCCGTCTCCGGATTGCTGCAAGACGTGCTGCAGGACGTGGACATCGTCCTTGACGCCACTGCGGGCGGCATCGGCGCCAAAAATAAGGAACTGTATGTGCAATGCGGAAAAAAGGCCATCTTCCAAGGGGGCGAAAAGGACGAAATAGCGGATGTGTTCTTCCACGGTTATGCCAATTATGAAAAGGGCTTGGGGGCAAATTTCCTTAAATTGACATCTTGCAACACCACGGGCCTCATCCGGGCAGTGGACTGCCTGGACAGAAAGGTCGGAATCGAGAAGGTCGCCATTACCATCGTCCGAAGGGTCGCCGATCCGGGAGATTATCACCGCGGCCTGACAAACGCGCTCCAGGTCGACAAAGCGCCTTCCCATCAGGCGGTCGATCTGATGACGATCATGCCGCATGTGGACGCCACCGGGATATTGGTGCACACGCCGGTCACGCACGGACACTTTATCACGGTCGTCGCGACGCCCAAAAAGGATATCGCGGCGCACGAGGTTGTCGCCGCCTTTCAGGAACATGACCGAATCAGGGTAGTGCGTTTGGCAGACGGCTTCCTCGGCAACGCTTCGATCTTCAAATATGCAAGGGATCTCGGAAAATCCCGGGGGGATCTGTACGAAATCTGCATCTGGGAAGACACCGTTGTCAAATCGGGGAAGGACATCATGTTTGGCATCCATATTCCCCAAGAGTCGGTGACGATCCCCGAAAGCATCGACGGAATCCGGGCCGCGCTTAAAATGCAGACGGACCGGCTCGAGGCCGTCGGAACCACAAACAAATATTTGGGATTGGGAGCTTGGAAATAATATGAGGATGAAGCGCATCGATGATTTTGACTGCGCGGGAAAGACGGTGCTTCTGAGAGTGGACATCAACTCTCCCATCGATCCCGCGACAAAGAAGATCGTCAACGAAAACAGAATTGAAAAAAGCGTACCGACGATTCAAAAAATCCTCGATAAAAACGCAAAGCTGGCAATCATAGCCCATCAGGGCGACACCCTGGATTATCGGAATCTCATCCCCTTGCACGAGCATGCAAAAAAGCTGACGACCCATCTCGGCCGGGAGGTGCGGTACATCGACGATGTATGCGGGCCTGCGGCGCAGCAGGCGGTAAAACAGCTCAAGCCCGGCGAAGCCGTCCTTTTGGGGAACCTGAGATACTTGACGGAAGAAATCTCAACTTTCGAAAATGCCGTCAAGCTCGCGCCGAAGGAAATGCTGCATACCTGGCTTGTTCGAAGCCTGGCGCCGCTGTGTGACTTTTATGTCAACGACGCCTTTGCGGCGGCCCACCGCAACGCACCTTCGATGGTGGCCTTCCAAGAAATGCTCCCGACTGCGGCAGGCGTGTTGATGGCCGAAGAGATCGGCGCTCTGGACAATGTGATGGCGCATCCGGAAAAACCCTGTGTTTTTGTTTTGGGCGGCGCAAAGATATCCGATGCGTTCGGGATGATGAAGCAGGTTTTGCAGAACGGCACGGCGGACAGGATCGTTACGGGCGGCGTCACGGGAGAGATCATGCTTTTGGCCCGGGGCATCCGGCTCGGAAACACAAAGGAAGCGTTTATTCGGGACCGCGGATTGGACGTATTTGTAAAAGACGCGAAGGAATATCTTTCAAGCTATCCGGATAAGATCGAATTTCCCGTCGATCTGGCCTACGACCGGAACGGAGAACGGGCGGAGGCGGCCGTAGGCGATCTGCCCCTTGAAGAAATGTTCATGGATATCGGCAGTCAAACGATTGCGCGATATCAGAAAACGATTGAAGGCGCAAAGACGATTTTCGTCAACGGACCCGTCGGAGCTTACGAAACCGAAGCCTTTGAAAAAGGGACGAAACATATCTGGCGCGCGATTGCGGAAGCAAGCGCTTACTCGGTGATCGGAGGAGGGGACACGGTCAGCGCGGCGCGGAAATTTATCGACATCGGGAAAATCAATTATGTCTGCACGGCGGGCGGAGCGATGATACAATACCTGTCGGGCGATAAGCTTCCGCTGATCGAAGCAATGGAAAAAGCCTACGATAGATGGTAGAAAAAAGAAGAAAAGGAATTTCAAGAAAAGGAATTTCTTATTGACATCTGCACGAAAAGGCGTATACTCTAAGCATACAGACAAAACCGAATACGCGGGGCGCCGGATGTTTCCGGCTGAGACGAGGCCAATCGAGGCCTTGGACCCTTGGGAACCGCCGATTTCAACGGTTCTCGTACCTGATCCGGATAATGCCGGCGTAGGAAAATTTTAGTGATTTTGCGCCGTCGGCCCATGCCGGGGGCCTTTTTTTATGGGCTGTGCGCGGAGGGAATATGAAGAATGTGCTGAGCATCGCGGGTTCCGACCCGAGCGGCGGCGCGGGCATACAGGCCGACCTCAAAACCATGTGCGCCATGGGCGTCTACGGCATGACCGTCATCACGGCCGTGACGGTGCAGAACACGCGGGCCGTCTTGGGTGTGCGGGAGATCGAGCCTTCCGTCGTCGCGGGGCAGATCGAGGCGGTGTTCGACGACATACGCGTGGACGCCGTGAAGGTGGGCATGGTTTCGAGCGCGGAGATCATCGCCGCGATCCGCGACTGCCTGACGCGCTTTCGCGCGAGAAACATCGTGGTCGATCCCGTGATGGTGTCCAAGAGCGGCTACGCCATACTGCGCGAGGACGCGGCGCTCGCCCTGCGCGCGCTGGTCGCGATGGCCGACGTTGTCACGCCGAACATCCCCGAGGCCGAGATGCTCTGCGGCTTTCCCGTCAAGACGGAGGACGATATGCGCGCCGCCGCCGAAGCGATCGCGGCCATGGGCGCGAAGAACGTGCTCGTCAAGGGCGGCCATTTCGCGGGCGAGGAGGCGGGCGACCTGCTGCTCGCGGACGGCGGCTTCAGTTTCCTGCGCGCGCCGCGCGTAAAGACGAAAAACACGCACGGAACGGGCTGCACACTCTCCTCGGCTATAGCGAGCCGGCTCGCGCGCGGCGACGACGCATCGGCGGCGGTTCGCGCGGCCAAGGCATACATCACGCGGGCCATACGCGACGCTTACGATGTCGGCGCGGGCGCGGGGCCTGTGGGGCATATGGCGGAGCTGTACCGCCGCGCCGGGATGGAGGTGTAGAGTAACTGCGCAAACGCCACGGCGTTTGCGCAGTCTTGATTGGAGTTATAAGCACAAGGTATAAGCATATGGATCTTTGCGATGAAATCGGAGGCATTGCATGAAAAAACCGACCATGCTGCTGCTCTGGGTGGGCGC
>JAISNR010000036.1 GCA_031276135.1 Eubacteriales Family XIII. Incertae Sedis bacterium
GTGTCCGGCACGAAGCCCGCGCCGATGCCCTGAATCTTGTGCGGGCCGGCGGTCCCCTCCGAAAGCACGGGGGAATCAAAGGGCTCCACGGCGATGACCTTGACGCCGGGCTTCTTGGATTTCAGGAATTCGCCGGCGCCCGTGATGGTCCCGCCCGTGCCGATGCCGGAAACGAACACGTCCACCTCGCCGTTCGTGTCCTCCCAGATCTCGGGGCCCGTGGTCTCCTTGTGAATCCGCGGATTGGCGGGGTTCACGAACTGTCCCGGGATGAACGCGCCCGGCGTTTCGGCCGCGAGTTCGTCGGCCTTCGCGATGGCGCCCTTCATGCCCTTGGCGCCCTCCGTCAGCACGAGTTCCGCGCCGTAGGCCTTGAGCAGCTTGCGCCGCTCGATGCTCATCGTTTCGGGCATCGTCAATATGATGCGGTATCCGCGGGCGGCGGCCACCGACGCGAGGCCGATGCCCGTGTTGCCGCTCGTGGGCTCGATGATGACCGAACCCGGCTTCAGCTTCCCGCTCTGCTCCGCCTCGTCGATCATGGCCTTCGCGATGCGGTCCTTCACGCTTCCGGCCGGGTTGTAATACTCGAGCTTGCCGATCAGGTTCGCCGACAGGCCCTTGCTCTTCGCGTAGCCGTTCAGCCGAAGCAGCGGCGTCTTTCCGATCAAATCCGTAAGGCTCTGTGCAATTGACATTTTGTAACCTCCTTTTCGTGATGCTTGCCGCCCGCTCCGCCTTCGCGCGTCCCGGCGCCCGGCCGGGGATTTTTCGGCGATCGGCGCGGTCGGAATACATTGGTTTGTATATATGTTTTCTAGGGTTACTTTCATTCTACCGGCCCGGTTTCGATTTGTCAACAGAAAAAATGAAATTTATCATAGTATTTTTATATGTAATCTATGTTGACTTTTCGCGGAAATTGCGGTACTCTATATAAATGTAACGCAAGGAAGGCCGCGCGGCCCCGCCCGGCGCTTCATCCCAAAGAAAGGACGACAGTGCACAATGAGAATATCAGTCAAAGGCCGTTATGCGCTCGCCGCCGTCACGGTGATCGCGCAGAGGGCGCAGAGTCAGGAGAATGTAACCGTCAGCAGCATTTCCGAAGAGCTCGGCCTGTCCAAGATCTATCTGGAGCAGGTGTTCTCCCAGCTGAAGCGGGACGGTCTGCTGCTTTCGGTCAAGGGCCCGCGCGGGGGCTACCGGCTCGCCCGCGCACCGTCCAAGATCACGGCGTGGGACGTGCTGACGGCGCTCGAATCGAGCCTGACGGAAAAAACGGAGAACACGGTGGGGGACAGCGCGCCCGAGATCGAAACGGCCCTGCGGTCCATCGTGTTCGGGCCGCTGGACGACGCGCTCCGCTCCCGCCTCTCCGAGATCACGCTGCGGGAGATACTCGACTTTTCCGACAAGCAGAGGACGCAACAGGCCTTCATGCTGAATCTGTGACCCTTTCAAGGAGGCATACATGAAACCGGAAACTCTGTGCATTCACGGCGCGACGGACCGCACACACACGACGGGCGCCGTCTGTACGCCCATCTATCAAAGTTCGACCTTCGCCCATCCCGGCATCGGCCAAAGCACGGGCTACGATTACACGCGCTCGCAGAACCCGACGCGCGAACAGCTCGAACAGCTGATGGCGCGGCTCGAGGGCGGCGCGGACGCGCTGGCCTTCTCCAGCGGCATGGCCGCCATCGCCGCGCTGATGGAGCTCTTTTCCCCGGGCGACGGGATCGTCGCGTCCGGCGACCTCTACGGCGGGGTCATGCGCCTTTTCGACAATGTTTCGGCGAAGAACGGTCTGCACATCCGCTATGCGGACACCTCCGACACGGCCGCCGTCGCGGCCGCGATCACGGAGCGCACGCGGGCGATCTACGTGGAAACGCCCGGCAACCCGATGATGCACGTGAGCGACATCGCCGCGCTCCGCGCGCTCACGAGCGGGCGGGACATCCTGCTCATCGTGGACAACACCTTCCTGACCCCCTACTATTGCAGGCCCATCGCGCTGGGCGCGGACATCGTCGCGCACAGCGGAACCAAATACCTCGGCGGGCACAACGACACGCTGGCCGGCTTTCTCGTGACGGCGGACGCGGGCTTGGCGGAGAAGCTGCGCTTCCTGTACAAGACGACGGGCGCCTGCCTGTCGCCCTTCGACTCCTTTCTTCTGATACGCGGCATCAAGACCCTCGCGATCCGCATGGAGCGGGCCCAGAACAACGCCATCCGAATCGCGGATTGGCTGCTCGCGCATCGGAAGGTCACGGCCGTCCACTATGTCGGCCTCGACGGCCATCCCTCCATAGCCGTGTCGAAGAGGCAGGCTTCGGGCTTCGGCGCCATGATTTCGTTTGAAACCGACAGCGCCGAAACGGCGCAAGGCGTGCTCGAGCGGGTGCGGCTGATCCTGTACGCGGAGAGCCTCGGCGGTGTCGAAACGCTGATCACCTATCCGCTGCTCCAGACGCACGCGGACGTGCCCGAGGACCGCCGCGCCGCGCTGGGCATCACCGACAGGCTCCTGCGCATCTCCGTCGGCATCGAACACGCGGACGACCTGATCGCGGACCTCGAACAGGCTCTGGCGTAATGCGTTTGAGAGGGACGGCACAGAATGAACTACGATTTTGACGACATCATCGACCGCCGCAACACCAATTCCCTGAAGCACGACTTCGCGGCGGCGCGCGGCATGCCGGACGGCCTGTTGCCGCTCTGGGTCGCGGACATGGACTTCCGATCGCCGCCCTGTGTGCTTTCCGCCCTGCGCGCGGCGGCCGAGCACGGCGTGTTCGGCTATTCGATGCCGCAGGAGGACTGGTTCGCGCCGACGCTGAACTGGTTTTCGGAGCGCTTCGGCTTTGCGATCGAGCGCGAATGGATCGTGCAGTCGCCGGGCGTCGTGTGCGCGCTCTCGATGGCCGTGCGCGCGTTCACGGACGCGGGCGACGGCGTGCTGATACAGCAGCCCGTGTACTACCCCTTCTTCCACGCGATTCGGCTGAACGGCCGCAGGATCGTCAACAATCCGCTGCGCCTCGAAAACGGCGCCTATCGCATCGACTTCGCGGATTTCGAGCGCAAGCTCATCTCGGAGCGCGTGAAGCTCTTCATCCTTTGCAGTCCGCACAACCCCGTCGGGCGCGTGTGGGAGCGGGACGAGCTGGCGCGGCTCGGCGCGATCTGCCAAAAGCACGGCTGCCTGATCGTTTCCGACGAGATCCACTGTGACTTCGTCTTTCCGGGCCACAGGCACACGGTGCTCGCGGGACTTTCCGAGGCGCTCGCGGAGAGCGTCGTCACATGCACCTCCCCGAGCAAGACCTTCAATCTGGCGGGCTTGCAGACATCGAACATCATCATCCGAAACGAGGCGCTGCGCCGCAAGTTCAGCCGGGAGCTGAACCGGGCGGGCCTCGGCGAAAGCAACACCTTCGGACTGGCCGCCTGCCGCGCCGCCTACGAGTCGGGCGGCGAATGGCTCGGCGCGCTGCTCGCCTATCTCGCGGACAATCTGGCCTTCCTGCGCGGCTTCCTGCGGGAAAACCTGCCGCAGGTGCGGCTCATCGAGCCGGAGGGCACCTATCTGATCTGGCTGGATTTCAGAGAATGCGGGCTTTCTCAGGACGCGCTCGACGAGCGGATCGTGCGGCGCGCAAGGCTTTGGCTGAACGACGGTGCGATGTTCGGCGAGGAGGGCGCGGGCTTTCGGCGCATCAACATCGCCAGCCCCCGCAGCGTGCTTGCGCAGGCGCTCCGGCAGCTGGAAAGCGCGTTCTCGAGGATCTGATACCGCCAAGATATCAACAACGAGGAAGCGCAGAACGACCGAATATACGATAGAAAAATTAAGCCATCCCCCTTGATTTTTGCGTGAAAAAATGCTTAAATGGTCACATGGGGGGATAATAAAAAATGATTTTGCAAAAGCGTTCAAAAAACCGCGTGCCGGCGGCGGCCTTGTTCTTGTCGGCATTCTTTCTCATCGCTTTGCTCGCCGGATGCGCGAGCGGCAACACCGCCGGGGATTCGGGGGGCGACCGGACCGCAGACGGTGACCGGACGACCGAAGCCTCCGATAAAACGGCCTTGGTGCAGGGCGCCGACATCACGGTGACGGCCTGGGTTTCCGAGAGCAGACCAAACGAAAACGTTTCACTCGAAAAGGATATCGGCAGCATCGACGTCGGATTCGGCGCGGAAGGCGACCGGCGGATGGGGCTCGTGCGCTTCGATCTCCCGGCGGGCGTCACGCCGCAGGACCTCGTGTCCGCGCGGCTTCTCATGAAGCGGGCAGGCGGCGACGAACCCAAGTTTGCGGCGGGTTTCGTCACCGTTCCGTGGGGCTACGCCGTCGTGAATTGGGCCGACATCGAGATCGGTGCGACCTTCCGCGACGCTCCGCCGCTCTGCGAGAAGGATGAGGGCGATTGGTACGGCGTGGACGTGACGGACATCGTGCGCGAATGGCTCGCCGGGAACCGCCCCAATTACGGCTTTGCGCTCGCGGGCGCCGAGGACGGCAAGGTGACGCGCTTCTGGTCCGCGTTCGGCGACGACGCGGCGAATTACCCGCAGCTGCTCGTGCACTATGCGGAGAGCGCGCCGGCGGAGAAGTACGGCAAGTACGCCTACACGGAGATGCCCGAGGAGTCCGGGAACTGCCTGTCCTACGCGCTGCGGGACGCGGACGACATCTACGACACGGATCTGTTCGTCGGCGCGGACGCGGAGACGTTCAACAAGCTTGCGGGAACGGACTTCGACGGGGCGATGGCGTATTTTCAAGAAAAGCTTTCCGCCTACATCGAAGCGCACAGGGAGGCGCTCGCCATAGAATCGTGGCGGCCCCTGTCGGGCTTCGACGATCCGATCGATCCGGAGAAGGAATACATGATCGCGCTGAAGGTCGGCGCGCATACGCCCGAGGAGATCGAGGGCACGATGGGTTCGTTCGGCATCTTCGATTACCATTTCCGCGTCAGGCTGGACGACGGGCGCTGGGCGGAGAAGATTCCGCACACCGCGTCGCGGGTCACGCCCGGCTCCAACGCGTCCTTCGACATCGGGAAATTCCCTTGGGACGCCAATTTCGCGTGGGGCTATCCCAAGTGGACGGATTACTACGACAGCCCGGCCTTCTACTTCGCCGTAACCAAGACGACGGATGCGTTTACGGCGCACAAGCACTGACCGGCCCTTTTGCCCGCTGTATGCGGGCGGGCGCGGCAGGGATTGTTAAAAATTTCACATTATGCGGGCGGGCCCGCGTCCGCGGGCGGCGCTGCGGGCGGCCCTGCGGCTGCGCATCGATCTTCGGCCCGCGCGAGCACGGAGGTGCAGTGCGGGCAGCGCGTGGCCGCCTCGTCGATTTCGCCGATGCAGTAGGGACATCTGCGCGCGGGGCTTTTCTTTTCGGTGTCCGCCGGCGCGGCGCGGCGAATGCCGGCGACCGTCATGGCCTTCACCAGCAGGAAGATCACGAAGGCCATGATGAGGAAGTTCACCACGCTCGTCACGAAGGCGCCGTATCGGATATCGACGCCGAATACGTTGAGTTCCAGCATGTCGAAGTTCCGGCGCGTGAAGAGTCCGATGATCGGCGAGAGGATGTTGCTCGTCAGGGAGGAGATCATGCCCTGAAACGCGGCGCCGATGAGCACGCCGATCGCGAGATCCATGACGTTGCCCTTGAATGCGAATTCCCGGAATTCGCCAAGCAGTTTTTTCATATGCGCGTACCTCCGGTTTTGTCTGTGCGCGGACGGCGGCTCACGGGGCCGGCCCGCCGAGGCCGGCCGGGGGCGATGCTCGCCGGCTTCATTGTACACCGAATCGATGCGCGTTGCAAGGCCGCGCGGAGCGGCGAGAAAGGGGGTGATTTTCGGCAAAGGTTCTTCAACGTACATGCAAACAGGGGTTGTTTCAATAAGAAGTATCTAAACGAAAGGGGATTGTATAAATATGGAAAGTGCAAAAAAACAGGTGTTCGAAAGACAGGAGTTGAAGCGGGCCATGAGCAACAAGGATGTGCTGGCTTTGGCTTTCGGAACGATGATCGGATGGGGTTGGATCATGCTGGCGGGTCAGTGGGTGGCCTTGGCCGGCATCGCGGGGGCGATCGTGGCCTTTGCGGTCGGCGCCGCTCTCTGCATCTTCGTCGGCCTGACCTACGCGGAGCTGACGCCCGCGCTGCCGCTGGCGGGCGGCGAGCTCGTGTTCTCCTACCGCGGGCTCGGCTATGTGCCGTCGTGGATCACGGGCTGGATGATCACCTTTGCCTATGTGGGGGTGGCCGCGTGGGAGGGGCCGGCGTTCGTCACCGCCATCGATTACATCCTGCCCATTCCGAGATTCGGCTACCTGTGGACCATCGCGGGCTTCGAGGTCTACATCTCGTGGGTGCTCGTCGGAGCGGTGGGCGGCCTTGTCCTCTCGATTTTGAATTATCGCGGCATCAAGTCCGCAGCCATCTTTCAGACCTTCGCCACCCTCGCCCTCGGCGTCGGCGGCATCGTGTTCTTCTTCGGCAGCGTGGCGAACGGCGCTGTTTCGAACATGCTGCCCGCTTTCACGACGCCGCAGGGACTCGTGGCCGTCATACTCATGGTACCCGCCATGTTCGTCGGCTTTGACGTCATTCCGCAGGCCGCAGAGGAGATGAACATCCCGCTCAACAAGATCGCAAAGATTCTCATATTCTCCATCTGCCTCGCAGCCGCTTGGTATATCCTCATGATCATCAGCATCGCGCTGGCGGCGCCCGCCGAGGTGCGAAACGACCAGAGCGGCATACCCGTCGCGGATTCCTTTGCTTTCGCGATGGGCAATCCGGTATTCGGCAAACTCATGATCATAGCGGCCATGTGCGGCATCCTGACGAGCTGGAACGGCTTCATCGTGGGCGCGACGCGCGTTCTCTTCTCCATGGGAAGGGCGAAGATGCTCCCCGCCGCGTTCGGCAGGGTGCATCCCAAGTTCGAATCCCCCACGGCGGCCATCCTCCTCGTCGGGCTGATCACCTGCGTTTCGCCGCTGATGGGCAAGTCCGCTCTGGTGTGGTTCGTGGACGCGAGCGCTTTCGGAACGGTCGTGGCCTATTTCATGGTCGCGCTGTCCTTCCTCATGCTGCGCAAGAAAGAGCCCGGCCTGCTCCGCCCGTACAAGGTCAAGGGCGGCGTCGCGGTCGGGGTGATCGCGATCCTCGTCGCGGGCTTCTTCCTCTACCTGTACCTCCCGGTCGGCCCCGGCGCCCTGCTGCCCGTCGAGTGGGTCCTGGTTCTCGGCTGGGTGCTTCTCGGCGTGGTGTTCTTCATCGCCGCGAAGATCAAATACAAGGATGTCACGCCGGAGGAAACGGAATTCCTCCTGTTCGGCGACGCCTACGCGCGCAGGGACAAGCGTTAGAATCCGTTCCGAAATCGATCGTGCAAGTCTGCAAGTCGGCGCAGGATTTTTCGTCCGGCAACGTGCGGCGGGGACACCCCCGCCGCTCTCCTCTGTTCCGTCCCGTCCCGCATGCGATCAGAAGGAAAAGGAAATGATTCATAAAATATACAAATCGACGGTCGCGCTGATTGTTCCGCTGTTTTTTATGAATACCTTCCCCGCGTACCGAATCTTTCCGGATCTTCTGCTCGGGGCGCTCTTCGTATGGGGCGCGGGCATGTTCATACGGCACCCCTTGAGTGAAATTCCGGCCAAATGGCACCGGCCGCTCACGGCCGCGACGGGCATCGTCGTATTTTTGATCGTATGGCTGCTTCACAGGACGCCGGCAACAAGCGTCGGCACGCGCCTTTCGGTTTCGACGGTCTTGGCGTATTATCCATTTTTGGATTCCAAATCCGGAAGCATCTTTAAACTGAGCCGCATAAAAATATATGTGCCGAGGCTTTTGTGCGCCGCCTTGATCGCCTTGCTCGATGCCGCGCTCTGCTTGCTCGATCCCCTTTCGCTGCTCGGTTCGTGGATCGAGGACGGCAGGACGGTGTCATTGATCGTCCTCCTGTCGGCCTATTCGTTCGCGCTGACACAGGTGTTTTATCGTTTGGAGCGGCGTTTCGGCGAGGAAGGGCGCGGCTCCGGGAAAGACGGCGGTCTGTACGGCGTTTGGCTGATCCTTCCCGCGTTTACGACCTCCTGCCTGCTGCTGTTTTGGTTTTGGCCCGCCAAAGGCGTTCTGTTTTAGAATAACAATTCAGAGCATTTCATGCATTTTCGTTTTAAATTGTATTCGCATCAAATTGTATTTGTTGACCAAGACGGGATTTTTTGATAGAATAGCACAAGGCGGCGCCGCGAACGGCTCCGCCGGACGGCGCGCGGAAGCGTCGTTTACTGCGGATTGGGACGCCGCGCGTTTCGCCGCCCGAGGACAGAGGGCGGACTTCGGACGCGCAGGGCGCGGGGACTGAAAACATGGGCTTGAAGGTGGCAAAATTCGGGGGTTCGTCCGTCGCGGACGCGATCCAGATCGAAAAGACGAAAAAAATCATAGAGGCGGACGGGGAGCGGCGGTACATCGTCGTTTCGGCGCCGGGCAAGCGTTTCGGCAGCGACAACAAGGTCACGGATCTCCTGTACCTCTGCAAGGCGCAGATCGATCTGAGCGCGCCCTACGACCAGGTGTTTCAGGTGATCGTGGACCGCTTCACGGCGATGGCGCTCACGCTCGGCCTGAACGCGAAGCCTTCGGAGCGCTTCGCGAAGATCAAGGAGGAGTTTGAGCGCGAACCCTCCGCGGACTACATAGCCAGCAGGGGCGAATACATGAGCGCGGTCATCGTCGCGGAATACCTCGGCTACGACTTTGTGGACACGGCCGGCCTGATCCTGTTCGACAAGAAGGGGCGGCTGCTGCACGACGAAACGATCGCGGCGCTGCGGGAGGCCCTGTCGAAGCACGAGCGCGCGGTGCTGCCCGGCTTCTACGGCAGCGGCGCGGACGGCAAAATCAAGACCTTTTCGCGGGGCGGCTCGGATATCACGGGCGCGCTGGTCGCCGGCGCCGTCGGCGCGGACGTCTACGAAAACTGGACGGACGTCTCGGGCTTCCTGATGGCCGACCCCCGCATCGTGAAGGACGCGAAGGCCATCGGCCGCGTTTCCTACATGGAGCTTCGGGAGCTGTCCTACATGGGTGCCTCGGTGCTGCACGAAAACGCCATCTACCCCGCGCGCCGGGCCAACATCCCGATCAACATCCGAAACACGAACGAGCCGGACAACCCCGGCACGATCATCACGGCCGACGAGGGCGAGCGCGACCCCGAGGACATCATCACGGGCATAGCGGGCAACAAGGACTTCTCGGTCATCGCCGTGTACAAGAACATGATGAGCACGGAGGTGGGCTTCGTTCGAAAGCTTTTGAGCGTTTTCGAGGAATACAACATCCCCATCGAGCATATCCCGAGCGGCGTGGACACGGTTTCCATCGTGATCGCGAAGAAATACCTCGAGGACAGGCTGCCCGAGATCATAGAAGAATTCGAGCGCAAGCTGCGGCCGGACAGCGTCGAGGTCTTTGACGACATGGCGCTGATCGCCACGGTGGGCAAGGGCATGGCCGCGCGCCCCGGCGTTT
>JAISNR010000145.1 GCA_031276135.1 Eubacteriales Family XIII. Incertae Sedis bacterium
CAGTCGCGTGCGCGGGAGCGCATGAGGAAAGTCCGGGCTCCAGAGGGCAAGGACGCCGGATAACGTCCGGTGAAGGCGACTTTAAGGAAAGTGCAACAGAAACACACCGCCGAAACGGGTAAGGCCGTGGCAAGGTTGAAATGGTGAGGCAAGAGCTCACCGGCGGCATGGTAACATGCCGGCCGTGCAAACCCCGTCCGGAGCAAGGCCAAGCAGGGCATCGTCATCCTCGGATGACAGCGGCGGCCCGTCGCTGCCCGGTATGGTAGGCCGCACGAGCCTGTCGGCGACGGCAGGCCAAGATAGATGATTGCCGCCCGCTTGCGGGGCCGCGCGAAAGCGCGTTTCGCGGAGCGGGACACAGAACCCGGCTTATGGCTTGCTCATCTTCGAAATTATCCTTGCGGCGTTCGGTTTCCCGAGCGCAGCAGGGTGATTTTTTTAATGGCGACCGCAGGCCCCATGGGGGAATGCGCGCCGCCGCAGAGCGGTTCCAAGGAACAGGCGCTTCACACGACAACAAGGAAGGACATTGAAGGTAATACAACATATGGACAAAGACAAATCAAAGGACAAGCGTTCCGAAAACGAAAAAGAAAACAAGATGGGCGTCATGCCCATCGGCAGATTGCTCGCGGCCATGTCCTTTCCGGCCATGGTTTCGATGCTGGTGCAGGCGCTTTACAACGTCGTGGACAGCTTCTTTGTGGCGCGCATCTCGGAGAACGCGCTGTCGGCCGTCACGCTGGTCTTTCCGATCCAGATGCTCATGATCTCGGTGAGCGTCGGCACCGGCGTCGGCCTCAGCTCCCTCATCGCGCGGCGGCTCGGCGAGAAGCGCTTCGATGAGGCGAATCATGCGGCCGCGCACGGCTTCCTGCTGGCCTTTTGCGGCTGGATCGCGTTCGCGGTATTCGGGCTGTTCGGCACGGTGCCCTTCGTTCGCCTGTTTTCGGACGATCCCGAGATCGCCGCGCTCGCGATACGCTTCTGCACGATCGTGAGCGTCGGATCGCTCTTCCTTTTTTTCCAGATCAATATAGAAAAGACCTTGCAAGCCACGGGCAATATGCTCTTTCCGATGATCTTCAACCTCACGGGGGCGCTGTGCAACATCGCGCTGAACCCCATCTTGATCTTCGGACTCTTCGGCGCGCCGAAACTCGGCATCGCGGGCTCCGCCGTTTCCACGGTCATCGCGCAGTTCATCGCGATGTCGCTGGGATTCTTTCTGCTGTTTCGCTTCAAACACGCGGTGCATGTCAGCTTCAGGGGCTTTCGGCCGCGGGCAAAGACCATCCTCGACATATACGCCGTCGGGCTGCCCTCCATCGTCATGCAAGCCGTCATGTCGTTCACGCTGTCGATCACGAATTTCATCTTGATCCGCCTCTCGCCCACGGCCATCGCCGTGCTCGGCGTGTATTTTCGCATACAATCGCTGATCTTCATGCCCGTGTTCGGCCTGAATCAGGGCGCGCTGCCGATCATAGGCTACAATTTCGGCGCGCGCAACAGGGCGCGGCTCATGGAAACCTACAGGAAGGCCGTGTTCGTCGCCCTCGGGATCATGGCGGTCGGCCTGCTGTGCTTTCAGCTGTTTCCGACGGAGATCCTGCTCGTGTTCAACGCCACGCCGGACATGCTCCGCATCGGCGAGCGGGCGCTCCGCATCATCAGCGTCGGCTTCGTGTTCGCGGCCTTTGCCATCGTGTCCATCACGCTCCTGCAGGCGCTGGCGCACGGTGTGCTGACGATGTTCCTGTCCCTGACGCGGCAGATGATCTTCACGCTGCCGCTGGCCTGGTTCTTCGCGACCTTCTTCGGGCTCGACTATTTCTGGTTTTGCTATCCGCTGTCGGAGATCCTCACCACGAGCATTCTGGCCGTCGTGATCGTGCGCATATACAGGAAGGAGATACGGGAAATTTAGATGAAAAGACGCTTTGTGAGCTGGAATGTGAACGGCCTTCGGGCCGCGCTCGGCAAGGGGTTTTTGGACTTTTGCCGCGCGGAGGACGCGGACGCGGTCTGCGTGCAGGAGACGAAGATGCAGCCCGGGCAGGCGACGGTCGATTTGCCGGACTACGAACAGTTTTGGAACAGCGCGGATAAAAAGGGATATTCGGGAACTGCCATATTCTCGAAGCTGCGTCCGCTCGCCGCGCATTGCGACATCGATGCCGAGGGCCACGACGCGGAGGGACGCGCGATCACGCTCGAATTCGACGAATTTTATCTCGTGACGGAATACACGCCGAACGCGCAGGACGGCCTCGCGCGCATCGGCTACCGCATGGCGTGGGAGGACGCGATGCGCGCCTACCTCTTGCGGCTCGACGCGCGGAAGCCGGTCATACTCTGCGGGGATTTGAACGTTGCCCACAACGAGATCGACCTGAAAAACCCGAAGAGCAACCGGGGCAACGCGGGTTTCTCCGACGAGGAGCGCGGCAAGTTCGGCGAGCGGCTCGCGGCGGGTTTCACGGACGCATTTCGGCGCCTCTACCCGGACCGCGCGGGCGCTTACACGTGGTGGTCGTTCCGCGCGAACGCCCGCGCCAACAACGCGGGATGGCGCATCGACTACTTTCTGGTGTCGAACCGCATCGCCGACCGCGTGGAGGACGTGGTTCTGCTGAACGAGGTGTACGGCAGTGATCATTGCCCCGTGCGGCTCTTGATCGACATATGATAAATTTTGCATATTATGGAACCGCGTAATGCATCGCGCCGTCATACACTTGTCTCGTCGCCTTGCGGCGGCGGGCGAGGAAGGTTTTTGTGTCAGATATGGTAAGAAAGGAGTGGAATGTGATGAATGCGAATCCGCAGAAGCGCGTCGCGGCCCTCATCGCGGCGTTTGCGCTGATCG
The DNA here is from genome assembly GCA_031276135.1 of Eubacteriales Family XIII. Incertae Sedis bacterium. Taxonomy (GTDB): domain Bacteria; phylum Bacillota; class Clostridia; order Peptostreptococcales; family Anaerovoracaceae; genus JAITLA01. The sequence goes on from JAISNR010000145.1 coordinate 2,876, forward strand.
CGGCTTCGGCCGCGCCGTCCCTCGCAGCGGAAACGGACGGCCTCGAGGCGGCGATCCTGCTGGCGAAAAGCCTCGTGGATGTGCCTGCGGAGATGGGAGAATTTGACTATCACATCTCGGAGGACGAAGCGCTCGGTTACGCGACCTACAGCCTGAACTGGAACGACAAGGACGGAGGCGGCGCGGTCAACGCCGAGGTCGCGAACGGCCGGCTCGTCTCGCTCTACCGCTACGCGAAGGACGACGGGGAGCGAAAGGGTCTGGGCGGCGTGAGCCGCGAGGACGCGCGCAAGACGGCCGAGGCCTTCCTCGCGGCGGTGGACGCGGGTCTCGCGGCGAAGATGGAGCCGATCGAGACTTCGCCCTCCGCGAACGCGGATCGGCACGTGTTCGGCTTCGTGATGAAGGAGAACGGCATCCCTGCGGACTTTGTGACCGCGCGCGTCGGCGTGGACAAACACCCGGGCGTGATCGCGGATTATTCATGGAACGGCGTTGCGGATCCGCCCGTCCTGCCGGCGGACGCGCGCGCGGCGATATCGGAGGCGGCGGCGAAGGCGGCCTTCCTCGCCGAGGACGGCGTGCGGCTCGAATACCGCTCTTGGTACGACCGCGAGAGCAAGAAGCGCAGCGTGAAGCTCGTCTACGCGCTGAAGGACGCGTCCCTCGCGATCGACGCCGAAACGGGGGAGAGGATCAACCTCTCGCGCGGGATAGCGCCGCGCAACGCCGCCTATGGGATGGTTCAGGAAGCTTCTTCGGATGCCGGCGCCCCGCAGCTCACGGAGGCGGAGATCTCCGCGCTGGATGCGCTCGGCGGTTTGCTCACAAAGGAGGAGGCGCGCGCGGCCGTCCTGCGGATCTTCCCCGAGGCGCAGGGCATGGACACGGACGGCGCGAGCATTCGCAGGGATTATACGGACGAATCGCGTTACATATGGAGTTTGAATCTCGTGCGCAAGGTTCAAACGAACGCGGGCGCGAGCGCGGAGGGGGACGCGTGGGCGGGTGCACAGCTCGACGCAAAGACGGGCGAACTCCTGTCCTGGTCTTATTACGACAACGCGCAGAGAAAGGGCGTGCGGGCCGACGCCTCGCGGGACAGGGCGCTCGCGGCGGCGCGCGCCTTCGTGGAGAAGAACGTGCGCGCCGAGAAACGCGCGCGCCTCGCGGAGGACGAGTCGGTTTCCGATTCTTACGCCGAGAAGCCGGATGGACGCGTATTCGACTATGCCGTCCGCTTCGACCGTTACGAAAACGGCGTGATCTTCAAGGGCAACGGCGTCGAAGTGGGCGTGGACGCGGAAACGGGCAGAGTCACGCGCTACAATCAAAGCTGGTTCGAGAACATCGACATACCGGACATTCCGGGCGAGAGAGGCGTCGGGAAAGAACGGGATGCGGCCTTCGATCTCTATGACAACAAGAGCGATTTCGGCCTCAAGTACGCGAAGCTGTACGAGGACGGCGATCCCAAGGGGAAGATCGTGCTCGCCTGGCACTGGAACGCGGCCGACGGCGTCGATTACCTGATCGACGCGGTGAGCTTCGAGGTCTTGGGCACGGACGGAAAGCCCTACCGCGGCGCCTTCACCGCCGCCTACGGCGACATCGCCGGGCATTGGGCGGAATCCACGATTAACGCGTTGATCGAAAACGGCTACTACATCGAGGGCGACAACTTCGAGCCGAACGCGCGGATCACGCAGGAGGTCTTCCTGCGCTACCTCTACGCGCCGGAGCAGCGTTACTACGACACGTCGGATGATTTTTACGGGATGCTGGCGGACAGGGGCGTGGTCAAGGACGACGAGCGCGACGCGGACGCCCCGCTCACGCGCCAAGACGCGGCGAAATTCGCGGTTCGGCATCTGGGTCTGCAGCGGATCGCCGAGCATCCGGAGGCGTTCGCGGTGCCGTTCGGGGACGGCCCGGACGCGGAATACAGGGGGTATGCGGCGGTCGTGAAGGCGCTTTCCATCATGCGGGGCGACGCTGCGGGCAATTTCGGCGGCGCGCGCGTCCTGACGCGGGCCGAGGCGGCCGCGGTGATCTTCAATATGCTGGACGCGCGGTGAACGCGGCGCGGCCGGCGCGGGTGCGCCGGCCGCAGAATGACAGAAGGGGGATTTGGGGAATGAAAAACGAGGTTGACAACAAGAAAAAACGCCTAAAGGAGTACGGCGTGGACGCGCTTTTTTTGTGCGTGGGCTGTGCCATAGGCGCCTGCGCCACGATGTCCGTCATGATACCGAACGGCTTGACGGGCGGGGGCGTCACAGGTCTGGTTCGCATACTGCAAACATTTTTTCCGATGATCGATTTTTCCGTCATGTACTACGGCTTTTCCATCGTGATCTGGCTGGCCTGCCTGATCTTTCTCGGATTTCGGGAGGCGCGGAAGATCATCGTGATGACCGTGCTGTATCCGCTTTTTTTGCTGGCGTTCGAATATCTCGACATACGCTTCCTCGAGGAGAAGGACGTAATCCTCGCGGCGGTGTACTGCGGCATCTTCTACGGCATCTGCAACGGCCTCGTCTTTTCGCGGGGATATTCCTTCGGCGGCGCGGACACGGTCGCCAAGATCATCAGCAAGCGCTTGTTGCCGCACATCGGCGTCAGCAAGCTGCTGCTCTGCATGGACGTGATCGTCATATTGGCGTCCGGCCTCGTGTTCGGCAGGAACATCGCGCTTTACGCCATCATCACTTCCATCATTCTGGCCCGCCTCACGGACTACGTGCTCTACGGCTTCGAAACCAGAATCGTCAAGGTCGAAATCATCTCCGACATGCACGAAGAGATATCGGAATACATCATAAACGACATCGAGCGGGGCGTGTCCTCCGCCCTGATCCGCGGCGAATACACGGGAGCGGAGCGCAGACAGATGATCACGCTGTGCTCGCCGAGGGAGAGCATGCTGATCCGCGCGCGCGTCGCCAAGCTGGACAGGAGCGCGCTGGTCACGGTGATCCACGTGGATTCCGTCTGGGGACGGGACGCGGATTTTCGGAACATCGAGGGAGAATAGGCGGCTTCGTGACGGCAAGGGCCTGTTTGAAAATACGCCATAAAGAAATCGGCAAACCCGCCGAAATAATACGGGGAATGTTTTTTAAATACCAACACGGTATGGTATTATACGGCGGTGAAAGTGGATAACGGGTGAAATCTTGAATAATATTGAACGCAAGAGCATCGATCATGCCGCAAAACGCAAGGGCGGACGGCGATTTTTGCACAAGGTTCCGCCCGAGTTGCGCGCACAGTTCGAGGAGCGGCGGACCGAAACCAACGTCAACCGCATGTACGTTTTTGCGATCTATGTGGTCGCTTTGCAGATCGTTCTCAATCTTCTGAACATCCTGAAGCCGACGGGAAGCCAAAACTTTGACGCGGTGGGCGGGCGGCCGGTCGATATCGCGTACTACGTGACGCTGTCCCTGGCCACGCTTCTGATGGGCCTGCTGTTCTGGTTTCTGTTCGCGCGTGCGCGAAAGAAGCGCATATCCGGCCGCAGCGCGCGGATTCTCGTAAATGTCTTTCTCTATCTGTACTGCGCGATTCAGCTCGTGTTCTGCACGTTCAATATCCTGTCCGGGGGCGGCGTCAACAGCTATATCATCGCCGTGCTGATTCTCAGCATGGTACCCGTGATCAAGCCCTTGCAAAGCCTGATCAGTATAGGAATATCATTTGTTTACGTGTGCGCGGCGATGTACTTCGCCCGCGACATATCGCAGACCTGGAACTCCATCATGCTCACCGACACCTGGACGAACCTGATCATCATAATCGGCCTGTCCG
>JAISNR010000235.1 GCA_031276135.1 Eubacteriales Family XIII. Incertae Sedis bacterium
GGTGATCGAATACGCGGGCGACGGCGTGCGGTCGCTCTCCGTGACGGACAGGGCCACGATCGCGAACATGGGCGCGGAGCTCGGCGCGACGACCTCCGTGTTTCCGAGCGACGAAAACACGCGGGCATATCTGAAATCGCAGGGCAGGGAAGGCGACTTTGTCCCGCTCGCCGCCGACGCGGACGCGGTGTACGACGAAACGCTGCGGGTGGATCTCTCCGCGCTCGTCCCCTTGGCCGCGAAGCCGCACAGCCCCGACAACGTGGACGCGGTGTCGAACATCGGCGCGATCAAAGTGGATCAGGTGGCGATCGGAAGCTGCACCAATTCCTCCTATACCGATCTGATGAAGGTCGCCGCGATCCTGAAGGGCCGCAGGGTGCATCCCGATGTCAGCCTCGTGCTCTCCCCCGGCTCGAGCGCCATCCTGCGCGTACTCGCGCAAAACGGCGCGCTGGCCGACCTCATCGCGGCGGGTGCGCGCATCATAGAGAACGCCTGCGGCCCCTGCATCGGCATGGGCCAGTCCCCGCGCTCGGGAGGCGTGTCGCTGCGCACCTTCAACCGGAATTTCAAGGGCCGCAGCGGAACACTCGACGCGGAGGTATATCTGGTCAGCCCCGAAACGGCCGCCGTTTCCGCCGTCGCGGGCGTGCTGACCGACGGCATGAAGAGCGGCGTCGCGCTCGAGGCCATCGCGCCCGCCGACTTTCCCAAGAACGATCACTTCATCGTGTCGCCCGAAGGATTCAACAAGCGGAACACCGCGGTCGCGATGGGGCCGAACATCAAGCCCTTCCCGCAGAACACGCGCCTGCCGGACGTGCTGGAGGCCGTCGTGACGCTGCGCGCGGGCGACAACATCACGACGGACGACATCATGCCCTCGGACGCGCGGCTTCTTCCGTATCGTTCCAATGTGCCGTATCTCGCGAATTACTGCTTCGAAAAGACGGATGCCGGCTTTGCGGATCGATGCCGCAGGGCGGCCGCCTCCGCGATCGTCGGCGGCGAGAACTACGGCCAGGGTTCGAGCCGCGAACACGCGGCGCTTGCCCCCCTGCACCTCGGCGTGAAGCTCGTGCTCGCCAAATCCTTCGCGCGCATACACCGCTCCAATCTCATCAACAGCGGCATACTGCCCCTGACTTTCGACAATCCCGCCGACTTCTCCGGGCTCGCGGAAGGGTTGACCCTGCGCATAGAGGACGCGCGCGCGCAAATCGCCGCGCCCGTCGTGAAAATCGCGGTCTTGGAGAGCGGCAAGATCATAAAGGCGCGCGCCGGCTTCTCCGCGCTCGAGCTCTCCATGCTGCGCGCGGGCGGCAGGATCAACATGCTCAAAAGCGAGGCGGACGCGCAGGGGCCGGACGCCGAGGCGGGCGTCCGATGAGGGCCCCTGCGCATGCCGAGGAAGGAAGCGCACAACGCTCCCTGTCCGACGATCTCGTTTCCAGGCTGCGAGAGGACATTCTGACGGAACGCCTGAAGCCGGGCGAAAAGCTGACCGAGTCGCGCATGTGCGATGCGTACAAGGTCAGCCGCACGCCCGTGCGCGAGGCCCTGAAGCAATTGACGGCGGAGGGGCTTGTGGATGTGTTCCCGAACAAGAGCGCCTTCGTGCTCGGTCTGTCGCGCGGCGATCTGGACGATCTGTTCACCTTGCGCGGCATCTGCGAATTGCAGGCCGTGCGTTGGGCCATCGAGCGGATTGCGGAGGAGCGGCTTGCGGAGCTCGACGAAATCATGGAGTTCATGGAATTTTACACGGAGAAGCGCGACACGAAAAAAATGACGGAAATCAATGCGAATTTCCATCGGTTGATCTACGCCGCGTCCGAATGCCGCATGCTGCGAAGCGTCCTCTCCTCCTATCAGCTGTACATACGCCACAGCCGCCGGACGCGGCCCTGCCGCGAAGAGGATCTCCCCGCGATTCTCGCGGAGCACAGGCGCATATTCGACGCCTTTCGCGCCGCAGACGCCGAAGCGGGCGTTGAAGCGATGCGCGCGCACATCGAACATTCGCGCTTTCGCGCGCTGGGAGAGGCTTGAGGGGACCTCTGAAACACGCGCTCACCGGATCGGGCAAACCCCCGTTTCGCAGCCCTCGTCCCCGAGGTCGTATTCGACCTCCTCTTTCTCGTACTTGGAGATCAACGAAGGAATGAAAGGCTTCATCGCGGCCGTGCGCCGCTCGTATTCCTCGCGCGAGATTTCTTCGTAGGGCAGAAGCTCGTAGAAGCTGTCCTCAAAGGAGAGGAAGGAGAGCGCCACCGTGTCGTCCCAGTGTTCGAACACCCATTCCTCGACGGCGTCCCATTCGTCGTCGCGCACGTGGATCGTGATCGAGCAGTTGTGATCCACGTAATGCTCCATGAACATCCTGTATATCTCAAGCTGCTCGATCGCGGAAACGTCGCGCTTGATCGTTCCCTCGGGAGCCTTGACGGGAAATTCTATGACCTTTGTCGTGCAGTTTTCCTCGTTTTGCCCGACCTCCGGGAAGATGGGGTAGCCCAGCTCCCCGCAGACCGCGGCGAGCGGATCGTCGCTGCTGATGCGTATCCTGCGGATGTAGTAGGGCGCGTGCGAGAAGTGAACGCCGCTCGACACGACGGGCAGCAGGCTCAGCGTGCCCTCCGGCTTGATCGTGGTGACGAGCAGGGGCGCCTGCATGCCGAGCTCCGCCGCGTATTCCGCCGCCGCGTCCTTGGCCGCCTTGCGAAGCGCGGACAGGAGCTCCGCCTGTTCCTCCCGTGTGCAGTGCAGCGCGTTGACGAGGTCCTGCCATCCCGTCAGCGAGCATCCGAGCAACCTGTCCCGCTGCTGGACGGCGTTCCACTCCGGTATCTCGAGCTCGGTGCAGGTCATCCTGTAACCCGCGCGCGCCGAGAGCCGCTGCGCCGCGAGCAGACCGTCGCGGTCGAGCTTCCCGTCCTGTACGAAGGCCATAACGTTGACCGTGGTGAGGTTGCAAAGTCCCTTTGAATCCAGCAGGATCTCGGCGCAGGGGTTCACGCCTTGGAAGTTCGGCCGCCGCTTGCTGCCCGCGCCCTCGTTGACCCAGCCCGGCTCGCCCGAATAGCGCATCTGCTTCAGATGCAGGTGCAGTTCCTCGCGCGTCGGCTTCCGCCTGTAGTAGATGGAATTGTTGCTCATCTGCCGATGCGCGATTTCGTTGTCGATAACCCATTTATCGTCAAGCTTCTTGTACAGCTCGCTCTTCGCCTGCACGCATTCCTTGTCGTCCTGATCGATGAGGACGATCTCGGCCGTGCGCCTGACACCGCCCACGACGACGTTTTCGCCTATGATGTTCGCGATGTCGAGGCAGTCGACGGGCCGCAGGCGCGCGACGCCTCCCGCGTGGCGGGCGCCCGCCTTTTCGATCACGCGCGCGATCTTCACGAACATGTTGTTCATGCTCTGATGCCCGCTGGCAGTGCCGCCGAAGGTGCGCAGCTTTTCGCCCTTGGCGCGCACGTGGTTGTAGTTCAGAAGGATGGTGTCGATCTTGCGGTATTCCGTGCTGTAGAGCGCCCGCAGGAAATATTCCATCGATTGCACCCAGCCCTCCTTGCTGTCGCCGATCGTGATCTTCATCGTGTCGTTGCGGCTGAACTCGACGGAGGTGCTGTCCTGCCGCAGGGCCTTCGGCACGGGCCTGTAGGCTTCGTGTATGATCTTGACGTTCGTCCTGACGGGGGGCAGCTTCTCGACATCCGAGCGCAGGACGCGCACGCCGACGCCGGAGCCGACCATGAGCAGGTAGAATATGTCGCGGTAGGCCGAGAAATTGTCGATCACCTGAAAGGAACAGTTGAAATTGGACATGGGGTAATGCTTGGAAACATCCGTGCTGCCGACCCAAAACGTCCGTCCCGACAGGAACTGCTTCAGCCTGTAGATGTTGCCGTAGAGCTGTTCCGCCTCTTCCCGCGATGTGGGGACCAAGCCGCAGTTGTATTCGACGGCGCGCCGCACCGTTTCCCACCAGTATTCCCGCCGCATTTCTTCGGGTATCCAGCGGGAATAGGTTCTGTAATACACGAAGCTGCCGAGCTGGTTCATCGGAGAGGGCGCGTGTTTGAAGCGGCTCACAAAGTCGTCGGAGATGAGGCGCCCGTCGCGGCGTTTGCGCGCGTCGCGCGTCTTGTCGCGCTCATAGCGGTAGATGATGAACTTCTTTGCGACATCCTTTCGATCGCCGGACATGAGGAAATCTTCCACCATGTCCTGCAGGTCCTCGACATGCACGGGCCTGTCGGTTTTTTCGATCCGCTTTTCGATCTCGCGGGCGATGCCCTCCGCGAGATTCCCGTCCACGCCGCGCGGCGTTTCCATCATGGCGTTCTCGATGGCGAGCTTGATCTTGAGGCCGTTGAACGCGACCTGCTTCCCATCTCGTTTGATCACAATCTTCATAAAGTGTTATCTCCATATATAGTTTTTATTTCGGACAATTCCACATTATATAGTATTCCGGGGCCGTGCGCAAGGGGTTTTTTGAGGTCCCGTTTATAAAAAACGAATTATTTATTCCATATCCGGTTATGCTCCTTGCTGCACTCAATATTTTATCCGCTTCCCGGCGTATCATTTTTCCGGCTTTAACCCGCTCGCCACAAAATGCTTTTACCGCCACGAAAGCCGCTTCTTTCGTTCCGAATGAGCCCAAATTCTTTACACTCCCATTTTCAAGGATTACCCCGGCGCTATATCCGACAGAAGGAGAACCCGGATTGAAACCAAAGCCGGCCGTTTCGCCACCGGCCGTGATCGGTTATTTGTAAACAATTCGCAGACAAAACGCCATTGCCCGATGAAAAGCCGCACAAGTTTGATTTTCAAGACTTGCGCGGCGTTTTTTATATGCTTTTCACCCAATATTACATTATATGATATTATTTCTAACTTTTTAAAATATTGCTTTGATCATCCGGCATTTCTTACAGCTACCTTGATGCCGCTGTAATCGTAATCGACTGCGTCCAGTATACGTGTCATTAAAGTCCGTAAAAGCGTTTCCGTATCATAATGGGTTTCAATGTATAAATTTTCGCTGATTTTCATCGGGCTTCGCATTTTGTCATCCTCTTTTGCCAAAATCACACGCTCCCGACCGGAAATTTTCCCCCGCAGATTCATCAATAACACGTGCTTTTCCGAATCCGAATTGCAGCGTTTCATTATTTCCGCTACTACGGTTTTCCATTTGCTTACGTCTATCCGCTCAGTTCCAAACATCACCGCTGTCGGTTTTTTCCCTTTGAATATTGCGGGATTGGCCGTTATTGGATAAACAGTTTCATAATTGCCGATCCAACGTTTTTTCGAAGTATCAGACCCGCTTTCCAACTTTTGGATAAGTTCTGTAAATGCTGCATCCACCTTCAACATAATCTCACTGCGGATATTCTGGATTTCTTCAATTGCGTTCATTTTTTTTTACCTCCCATCACTATTTTCACACGTGCTAATATAAATGATAGCGCATTGCCGCTCTTTTGTCAAGCCTTTCGGACTGTATTCTCAAGGTCTTTTTTCTGGGGGCAAAGTCGGCGGTAGGAATCGACGCATCCAAAGGCAAAAGCACAGTGGCGATTACTCGTCCGTTCGGCGAGACGGTTAAACCGCCGTTCGAGGTTTCGCACACTCGCGGCGGACTCGAAGAATTGATTGAAGTGCTGAAAGCGCTCGATGGGGAGGTTCGCGTCGTGACGGAAAACACGGGTAGTTGCCTCTTGACGGTACACTGAAATCGTTTACCCACCCGTCGTACTCGCTTGTGATTTTTTCGGCGGCGGCCACGGCGGGCTTGCCTTTGCCGCGAGAGATTATCTTGATGCTCATGTGGTAGATGGTCGTTGGCCGCGCTCCTTTTCGGGAAACACAAAGTTCTATTTCTTCGTGCATATTAATTGAAATGCACTTGAAAATGCGATGTGATAAACTTATCCAAAGTTGCCCGACCGGTGGACGAAAAGAGAACCGCCATTATCCTGAAAAACAACGTTCCGCGCTATGTTTTGCTTGATTATGGCCTTTTCCGGCAAAACACCGTCGCCGATAATGAGGCGGTTGACGCCGCCGCTCGTATCATCTCTGTTTCCTTTCCGAGTGTGGCATTATAATCTCCTCCGAACACTTCGCCGGTCGATGTCTGCCAACTTCGCGCGCTTTTTCTCCCGCATGTTTTCAAATATACTGTAAACCAGCGGAACGATGATGAGCGTGAAAAGCATACACAAGGTATCGCCACTCATGAAACAGACGACCATGCCGGTGAACAGGGCGTTTCCCCTTAAGGCCAATGGCAACATACCCAAAACCGCTGTCATGGTGCTTAAAAACACCGGACGAAATCTTTGCATCGACGCCGATTTGCACGCCTCATCCACCGCGATGCCTCGAGCTCTTTCCGAGTTGATAAAATCAACCAGCAGGATCGCGTTGTTCACCACGACGCCTAAAAGACTGAGTATTCCCAAGATCGCGAAAAAGCTCAACGGCAAACCGGTAACAAACATCGCCAGGGACGAGCCGATGACAATAAATGGCATGGCGGTTAAGGCGTAAAGAGTCTTGCGGAACGAACCAAAGAGCAGGAACAAAACGAGCATGATCCCGGCCACGCCGATGAGCGCGCCCGTGGTCAGATTGCTTATGGCCAAGTTCATCGAGAGGGCATCGCCTTCGTAGAGAAGCTCGACGTCACCCGTATCTTTCTGCGCGATTGCCTTTTGCAATTGGCTCTGCAAGGCGAGCGCGGAATAACCGTCTTTGGCGAAGGCGCTCACCAACACCATTCTTTGCCCGTCGTAGCGTGTGATCGTTTCGTATTCTTCTTTCAAGCCGACGGAAGCCAGCTGCCGGAGTTGGTACTTGTTACCGCCGGCGGCGGCCTTAATGCCGAAATTGTTCAGATCATCCGAGGAATGTATATCGCCGGAAATGACAATCGGATACTCCTGCGAGTTCAGGCGGAAGATTGAGGCTTGCCGGCCCATGAGCGCCGCATTCAGCTCCCCTTGAAGCTCCGCTTTCGTCATGCCAAGAGTATTGAGCCGGGTGTCGTCGATATCCACATAGTATTGCTCCGTTTGCAGCAGACGTTCCGTGTGGATCTTGAAGACGCCGTCCATTTTGTAGAGTTCATCCTCAATCACCGCCGCCGCCTGATTCAACGTATCCGGATCGTCGCCCATCACCCGCACCTGGATCGGCTTGGAAAGGCTGGGTACGACGTCAAGCTGGTTGACCTCAATCACGCTGTCGGGTATTTGGCGATTCATCGCGCTCTGCAAGTACTCTGCGAACTCCGCGTTTGTCTTGAATCGGTCGCCGGCGTCCAAATCCACGCCGACAACCACATTGCCTTTATTCACGCTGTCGCCGTCGGGCATCGCGCAAAAATCATAGCGGGGCAGATTGCCGCCCACCGCCGTCACATAGTAAGCCGTCTCCGGCTGAGCGGCCACGATCGTTGCGGCTGAAACAGTCGCGGCTTGTGCTTTGCGGATATCGTTCATACCGGGCGAAGTAATTTTTATATCAAGGATGGCTTTGGTCGAAGTAGGGAGAAAGGTCATGCTCATCGTGCTCAGCAAACCGCCGGCGCCTAAGAGCAGCAGGCAGGCGACGGCTATAGCCGCTCGTTTATGACGGAAAGCAAGCTGCAGCAGCCGATTCACGATCTGACCGATGCGGCTGAGCAAGGTCATTTTTCCGGCCGCAGCCGGCCGGCTCGGTTTCATAAAGAGATAGCACATAATCGGCGTTACCACGATGGAAACGATATAGGAAGCGGCTATCGCCGTAATAACGACCGTCGGCAAACTGCTGACGAAGGTGCTCATGGAGCCGGGCAGACTGTAGAACATCGTGAATATTGAAACGATGGTCATAGTGGAAGCCAGCACCGGCCATGCGACTTTCTTGATGCCGTTCACGCAGGCGTCCCGGCGCTCATCCCCTTCGTCCAGGCGCACCTGGATCTGATCGCTGACGACGACCGCGTTGTCTACCAGCATGCCCAGAACCATGATCAGCGCTGCCAGCGAGATAAATTGCACGTCAATGTCCAATAGTTTCATCACGATGAAAGCGATCATGACCGAAACCGGCAGGGCAACGGCGACAATCCCGCCATTGCGCAAATTCATGCCCAGCATGACAACCAAAATGACGATGACAAATGCCTCGAGAAAGCATATCAGGAAGTTGTTGACTGATTTGCCGACGTCTGATCCCAGGTTCACTACGGTCTCGACTTGCAGATCGTCAGGCAATGTGGCCTTATAAGCCGCGACTTCTTGCATGACGGCTTTGCCGGCGCTTACCACATTGATCTTATCCTGATAACTCAAGCTGAGCAGCATGGCATCCTGCCCGTTGTACTGATAGTGCTTGGCGTCTTTGTCGGCGGATTTTTCGACGGCGGCAATATCTTTCAAGCGAGTAATAGCACCGGTTTCAGCAGAAATGCCGACAACCAGATCCTCAATATCCTGCAAACCGGTGAAAATACCGGAGGTCTGAACCGTGATCACATCATCGTAAAATTCTATGTTCCCGGCCGGAATCAGGCTGTTTTGATACTGAATCAGCGCCGCGATATCCGAGAGAGAAACAGCCGTCTTATTGAGCTTGGGGATATCGACAGTGACTCGAATTTGTTCCTGCAAATCGCCGCTGATCTCTGCACTTTTGACTCCGTCGCAGTTGCGCAGCCGCTCTTTCAGCGCTTCGGCCCTTTCGGCCAACTCCGCCATGCTGCGGCTTTCGCCGGTGATTGCCAGCAGCAGACCGGCAGTATCGCCGGTATCCGTTGTGTATTGAACTGTGGCTCCGCCGGGGAACTCCGAACTTTGCAGGGTTTCCAGTTTATGGCGCAAATCCGTCTTGCTGTCATCCAGCAGCGCCGGATCCACAGCTTTGTCGAAATAGACCATGACGACGCTGGCACCGTTATAGGACTGAGAAATCACATTATCGAAATACTTGGCCGACATCGCCAGATCTTCCGCTTTTTTTGTAACGAGTTCCTCGATGTCTTGAGCGGACGCTCCCGGGTAGATCGTCGTGATAATAGCCATGGGCATTGTCACGATAGGGTATTCCTGTTTGGGCAGACTGATGTACGAGAATACGCCGGCGATGAGAACGACGGCGACGATGAGCAGCACCAGACTCCTCTTGTTGATAATACTGTAGAGAAAACCTTTTTTATCCGTCACGTCACATGCCCTCATGCCGGACTGCGACGATATCATTTTCTTTGATATTTTTCACACCGTCTGCGGCAATCATTTTTCCGGGTTCAAGATTCAGGGCGGCCACAGTCGACCCTTCCGGAGCACCGAGGAGAACTTCCTGCCGCATGACCCGGTACTCGCCGTTCTCATTCGCTTCGACGATATAAACAAAATTTACACCCTCGTTGGTCAGAACGGCGCTGAGTGGAATCAAGACCTCGTTTTTGATCTCCAGGGGTATTTTCACGTCGGCAATCTCCCCCAAGTTCAGATCTCCGGCTTCCGGCGTCACCTCCACGGCATAGGTACGGGAGTTTTGGTCGGGATACTGGGCGATTTTGCTCACTTTGCCTGCAAGCGACCCGCCGGACAGCTTGATATCCGTATCCATGCCGACAGCCAGCCTGCTTATATCGTCGATGGGCACCCCGATACGCACAATCTTTTCTTCGGATACAAGAACAATCGCCGGTGCCCCCGCTCCGGCAATCTGGTTTTTTTGGGCAATCACATTGGTGACAATACCGTCGATAGGCGCGGTTAATACTGAATTGGCCAACTGCAAAGCATATTGCTTCAAGCTGATCTCAATCTGGGCTAAGTCGTTGGCATAGGCTTCTTCAGTTTTCCGAAGCTCTGTTTTAACAGCTTCCAGACCGTCGACTGCAGCCTGATAATCAACTCGGGAAACAGCTCCGGCTTCGTATAAATCGGTTGCCCGATCACATGAATCCCGGGTTTGTTTGAGTGTCAGTTCGAGCGTCGCCAAGCCGGCATCATAGGAATTGCGTATGGTTTTTTCGTTAATCCGTGCGGCTTCGACGGCCATATTGATACCGTCCGTATCCAGCGCGGCCAACAGGTCACCGGCTTTGACATGCCGGCTTTCTTCCACATAAATGTTTTCGACAGTTCCGGGCTGCACAAACGCGACCGTTTTTGTTTCTTTCGCCGACACGAAGCCCTTGTAGTCAAGAGAATCCGTACATGGTTCTGCGGCGGTCGTAATCACTGTGACCGTTTTTACTTTTAGGCTGTTGGCTGCCGCGCTTTGTTCTGCCGCGCAGCCCGTCAGCAAAAGCACCAGCGTTAAGCCAATCGCCAATTCCTGTTTTAAGACTCTCACCTTGAGCAAATCTTGCACCTCCTTGTTATCAACACAGTGTCGGCTGTCAATGAAAAGCAAGCAAAAGTATCTATTGCTTGTTGCGCTATTTTATGATAGTCTATGTATGTTTGTTTAACAACCGACTGTTGACGCGAAAACAGATACGAGGCCAACAATTATGCGGTACGTTGTTGCTTTAAGAACAAAGACTCACATGTTTGTGTGCCCGGATGAAGGGGAGGTGCGGAAGTTTGAAACCAATGGATAATAACACCGGCTGATGGGCACAGAAAAACAGTCACACGGAAAATGCAGCTTGGCAAAAGAATACGACAGAGAGATTTTAAGAAGCTATCACACCGTCGGAATCGACGACGAGATAACCGTGGCGTTTGACGAACGCAACAGTCTGCTCGATGCCGATGATCCGCCCGACGGGAACGGATGCGGCGACCTCCTTTCTGTAAAGATTGGGGTTTCTTGTTCCTGGCAGTTGTTCTCAAACAGCCATGTGGCGAGCCGACGAAGATCGCGGGTGAAAAGGGATAAGTTTACGGGCTCGGTATTCCCACTTGTTTGTGTTTCAAGGGGCGGTCGGCACACATATAAATTCGGTCAGCGAAACAAACACTGCGCCAACTTGCACAATTTATTTCGTAACAGTCCCTTATACAACAATTGCAACGCAGGGGCACTCCGGTTTCATGCCGTTTTGCGCCTTTCGAGGAAAGGAATGGTCATCTAAATGGAGGAAAATCAACGCGTAAGGTTATCCAAGATGATGCTTAAAAACGGATTGATCGAGTTATTGTCACGGGAGAGCATCCATAAAATCTCTGTTACCGAGATTTGTAATGTATCACACGTTAATCGCACTACATTCTACAAGCATTACGGCAGTCAATATGACTTGTTTCAGGATATCGAAAACGATGTCTTAGCCAGTATTATCAGCCACGTAAACAAATATGACAACTCTATGGACGGCACGCTGAAACAGCTATTGGAGATCGTAACTTACATCGATAAAAATATCGACACATGCCGGATTGTCTTTGACTACAACATCGATCCCGATTTCCCCCAAAAACTTCTGACGATGCCCAATATCGAACAGATGATCGCCAAACTGGATCAGGGTTATGACAAAGACGAACTCGAATATATTTTTTGTGTAGTGGTCGAAGGCAGCTTTAACATGATCAGAAAATGGATGAGCAAGGAGGGCCGCGAGCCTGCTGAAAATATCGCCGGTATTCTCGGCAACATCGTGATTAAGCTGTTGCACGAGCCAATGCAAAGTGTAACCGGTTCATCCTGATAAGATTATTCGGTTGAACGGCATCGCCTGAGGAAATTTATGGTACACTGAAGGTGTTGACCGAAGAAAAGCCCCAAAAAACTGAGTTCTAAAACTGTCCACAAAACTCGACACGGTTCAGGCGGTATCGCAAGTTCGTTCATGGCAATCGTTTGTCTGTCCTCGTTTTGATCGGCCGAGGACACTCTGATGTAGCCGTATGTCGCCATTTTCGTCGCTCCTTTCGCAAATACGCATGACAACGGAATTTAAATTTTGATTTGTCGGTTTTGACGACGGACCGGAGCGGGCGGAGCAAACATCACCCCGCCGGCCCCGGCGTTATCGGAGATGCGGGGTTCGCCGTGTGCGACGCGTCGGCGGATTTGTCGTCGCCGATTTCGGAATCTTTTTTATTGATCAGGGCATAGAGAATGTTGATTTTTGCGTTCGTTTCCGCTCCTTTCGGGCGGTTGTGAACGCTTGCGGCACAATGGGAGTCAAGCATTTCCGCTCACCTCCCGCTCGATTAGACGGAGGATTTTGTCCTCCAATGTTTCTTTGCTTGTTTCGCTGAAACGAACGGCGGATTGTGTGCCCAAAATTCTTCTTTCAACATATTTACAAATATAGATATATGTGCTATAATGCAATCGCGGTGAGAAATTTATGACAAAAGACTTGACCCCGCGCGAAAAATACTGTATGATCGAACAAGAACACATGTTCGCAAATTGTGGAGGGAAAGATGGCGATCAACATAAACAAAGAGGA
>JAISNR010000176.1 GCA_031276135.1 Eubacteriales Family XIII. Incertae Sedis bacterium
AGTTCCCGCTCCGCGCCCACCTGCGCGTAGGGCGAATTGGACGAATAGGCCGCCGCCACGAGAAAGAGGCTCGCCGTCGTCAGCGTGAAGATGACGAGCAGCAGGCTCAGGCCCGCGAAGAAGAACCCGCCCGTGACAATCATGAACACGAGACAGCAGTCCACGTAGAAATCCTGCGCGGCGGTAACGGTGACGGGCTCCTTTTCGAGGAGCTTGAACACGTCGTAGAAGGGCTGCAGCACGGGCGGGCCGAAGCGTCCCTGCAAGCGCGCGCTGAGCTTCCTGTCTATGCCGGCCAGCAGACCGCCGACAAAGGGCGCCAGGATGAAATAGGCCGCCACGCTGATTATAGTCGACTCAATGTTCATACCAGCATCCCTCCCGTCAATACGGCGGCCACGACGACAAAGACGAAGCAGGTGGCGATGATGCCGATCAGGTTCATCCGTTTCTCGTTGAAATAGCCTTCCATATACCAATTCCTGAGTTTGAATTCCGTTTCCTTCTGCATGGAGCCCATGTAGCGCAGATCATCTCCGAGCCCCGCGCCCGCGAGATAGATCGGGACGAGCTTCTTCTGCGTTTTGCCGTAGAAGAGCAGGGGCAACAGCACGATGACGGCCACGAGCACCGCCATGATGACCATATTGTCGTTGTCCAAAAGCGTCGCCGCGACCCGCTCGGAATCCGCGCCCGCGAATACGTCCAGGACATAGGGAACGACCAACCGGCCCGAATACGTCGGGAAGGTCAGGCAGGCCGCGACGACCAGCGCCACGAGCGCACCGAGGGAACTCCATTCCTCGCCGTGCACCCTGTGCTGGATGTTTTCGCGTTTCGCGACGATGGCGACGAGCTTGCCCAGCCATTTGCCCCAGTAGAACAGCGTGACCGAACTGCCGAATATGATGAACAGGAGCAACAGGGGATTGCCCGCGCTGATCACGGCTTCGAGCGCCGCCCACTTGGAAACGAGCATGCCGAAGGGTGCGAGGAACATCGCCGATATGCCGATGATCATGAAGGTCGCGAGCCTGGGCAACCTGCCGAAGAGCCCGTCCATATCCTCGATGTCGCGGCTGCCGATGTTGTGTTCGGCCGTGCCCACGCAGAGGAAGAGCAGCGACTTTGTGACGGCGTGGAATATGATGAGCATCGTCGCCGCCCAGATCGCGGCGGGATACGCCGCGCCCGCGCAGGCCACAATCAGGCCGAGGTTGGCCACCGTGGAGTATGCGAGCACGCGCTTCGCGTTGCTCTGCGATATCGCCGCGAACGAGGCCATCAGGAAGGTGATGCCGCCGACGAACATGGCCATGAGCCCGGCGGGGGAGAACAGGCCGAGCACCGGCGAAAGCTTCAGGACGAGGAACACGCCGGCCTTGACCATCGTGGAGGAATGGAGCAGGGCCGATGTGGGCGTCGGCGCCACCATCGCGCCGAGCAGCCAGCTGTTGAAGGGCATCTGCGCGGCCTTCGTGATGCCCGCGAACACCAGAAGCACGGCGGGAATCGTGACATTCATGCCGTAAAGTCCGTACTCCAGCAGTGCGTCGAGCTCCAGAATTTGCAGGTTTCTGCCCGTGTAGACGATCGCGAGGACGAAGCCCAGCCCGCCGAGCAGGTTCATGATCAGCGCGCGGAACGAATTCCGTATGGCCTCCGGCGTCTTTGTGAACCCGATCAGGAAGAAGGAACACAGCGTCGTGATCTCCCAGAAGAAAAACAGCCAGACGAGGTTGTTCGAAAACACGATCCCGTACATGGCCGCCAAAAACAAGAACAAAAGGAAGAAAAACCAAGGACGCCTGTCGGGTTCTCCGTGGTTGTGATGTTGGAAGTCCTTCATGTAGCCGAGCGCGTACACGCAGATCAGCGTTCCGATGATCCCGATGATCAGCGCCATGATGATCGAAAGCCTGTCGACGTACAGCGCGTTCGCAACCTCAATGTGCTCTCCCGTCGAAAACTCGAACCATACCATGACGGGCGCCTGCACGGCCGCGAGCAGGGACGCCAAATACTTCTTGTATTTGATGCCGAGCGCGAAGATGACGACCGCCAGGATGACCTCTATGGCCATCATCGCGTAACCGATGAACTCCGAAAGCGATTCGTCCACCGGGAAGCGTTCACCGCCCGTTTCGAAGTTCGCGACCGCGAGGTACACGGAGGCTGCGGCGATTGCGATCGAGGCGGCGATGACCACGATGCCCCTCGGCCCGTCGGCCTTGAGGAACAGCAGAACAAGCGCCGCGACGAACGGAAACAGAATCAGAAAAAAAAGTATGCCCAATATAACCCCTCCTCTTTCCTGTCCGCTTTCCGTGCGCGCGCCGGCGCCGGCCTGCGGCACGCACGGAAAGACGGTTGAAAAATTTACAACTGCCTATATGCTATTATATATGTCCGGGGTGCGAAATACAAGCGGATTGCGCTATTTTCTGATTTTCAAAAAATCAATCTCGATCACAAAGAGTCCGCACAGCAGCAACACCGCGCCGAAGGCCGCCCTGCCCGAGAGAACCTCGCCGGCGAACACGCGGGCGGCGATGCCGGCGAACACCGGTTCGAGCGTGAAGATCACGCCCACGCGCGATGCTTCCGTGTACTGCTGCGCCACGGCCTGCACGATGAAGGCCACGCCCGTGCAGAACACCGTCAGGAACAGCAGCGCCGCTTGGCTCTGCGGCAGGACGGGCACGCGCGGCGTTTCGAAGATCACCGCGAAGATCAGCATGAACAGGCCCGCGAACCCGAGCTGGTACACGCCCAGCGCGAACGCGTCCACGGACGGCCTTTGCACCGCCCTTTCGGTGAGGAGAAGATCGACCGCGTAGGCCAGCGCGCACAGGATGCAAAAGAGGTCGCCCGGCGCGAGCCGCAAATCCGCATTCAGCGTCAAAAGCCCGATGCCGGCCAAGGCCAAAACGACGGCCGCCGCCAGCTTCGCTTCGGGTTTCTTGCGAAGGAACACCGCGCCGAGCAGCGGCGTGAAGATCACCGTGAGTCCGCAGAGGAAGCCCGCGTTGGACAGGCTCGTGTACAGGACGCCGAAGGTGGCGCCGGCGTAGACGAACAGCAGGGCGAAACCGATGAGCGCGCCGTACTTGAGCGTGTCGCGTCCGGCGCGGACGGATCTCTTGAACGAGAAGAGAAAGGCCACGAAAAAAGCGCCGAGGAAGCGCCACGCGTTCAGCGTGAACGGCTGCAGCTCCGCGAGGCAGACATCGATCAGTATATAGGATACGCCCCAGCCCGCGGTGACGAGCAGGAGCGACAAATCGGCTTTCAACCGCGTCATGCGAGACCGCTCTCCTTTTGCCTTCGGCCATACCCGAGGCGAACGGCACACCGCGCGGCGAACGGCGGCATTTCCGGCCGGACAGACAAAATCCGCATTGAAGGATGCGGATTCTGCCTCGAGTATGAAGGAATATTAAATGACCTCAATGGTGTCATTTAAGCAAAAACAACGGCGACAAAAGATGCCCGATCTTTTCGACCCGGCAAACACCTTTCGTCACAATATATCATTCGGCCAAAGTCGCCCGGACTTTAGCCGAATGCAAAAAATCTTTTTTGTAAGCGGAACAAACGCCGCGCGCCGCTACGCGGGCAGCGAATCGCGCACGGCCTTCGCCATTTCGCCGACCGCGACGACGGCATTGTGCCGGATCTCCTTGTTCGCGAGGTTCTTCAGCGCGTCCGGGACGCGCACACCGGTCTTTTCATGCAGGGCTGCGATGTCGGCGAAGGCGTCCGCGCCCGCTTCGAGGCCGATGGCGCCGGCCACGCCGGGTGCGAATTTGTAGGCGCTGGCGGTGGAAACGATGACGGTGGGCGTTTTGTCGCCCGTTTCGCGCAGGTAATCCTCGTAGACCCTGTAAGCCACCGCCGTATGCGTATCCATCAGGTAGTTCTCGCGCGCGTAGAGCGCGCCGATGGCGGCGAGCGTTTCGTCCTCGCCGCAGAAGCCGCCGTAGAAATCGCCGAGGCCCTCCCGTATGCGCGCGCCCACCTCGTAGCGGCCGTCCTTTTCCAGTGCCGCCATCAGCGCCGCGACCTCGCCGGCGTCCTCGCCCGACAGGTGGTACAGCATGCGTTCCAGATTGCCGGAAACGAGGATGTCCATCGACGGCGAATTCGTCACATAGAAGGGCCTGTTTGCGTCGTAGACGCC
>JAISNR010000232.1 GCA_031276135.1 Eubacteriales Family XIII. Incertae Sedis bacterium
CCAGAAATACGTAGTTGTTCACGAGCAGCCGCTGCTGGTTCTCCACGGTGGATTTCGTAAACGCGTCGATCTGTTCCTCTGTCATGCCGTATTCCCGCAGGGGCTTCTTCGCGATCAGCCTGTTCAGGAAGGTTTCCAGCGCACCGTACACGTCGGCCTTCGGATCGACGCCGAGGATTTCCGCGAAGATCCGCGTCAGCGCGGCGATCTTGCCGGTCGGGTTCTTGCGGATGTACAGCTTCAGCACCTCTGTGAAGAACTGGTAGTTCGCTTCGCCGTGCGGCACGTGGAAGGCGCCGCCGATCGAGTAGGAGAGCGCGTGCACGGCTGCGCAGCCGGCGTTGCCGAAAGCGATGCCCGCGTAGTTCGAAGCCAGCACGAAGTCCTTCATATGCGCATTTCTTTCATCTTCACCCTTTTCGGCCACATGCCTGTAGCCGTTCATGATCAGTTTGATCGCATGGATCGAATACTGCTCCGTGAACGGCGAAGCCTTGGGCGAGAGATAGGATTCCACCGCGTGGATCAGCGCGTCGACCGAACTCGTGATGAACACCTTGTAGGGCAGGCTGTTCATGGTTTCCGGAATCAGCACGGCGGCGTCGGCGTAGGTTTCCTCGACGGCGATGCCCTTCTTGACGTGCAGGGATTTGAGCTCCGCGATCGCGACGTTCGTCACCTCGCTGCCCGTGCCGCAGGTGGTCGGTATGACGACCAGCGCCTTGCGCTTCTGCGGGGGCTTCGCACCCGTGAAGAGATCGAGCGATTTCTCGGGAACGTCCAGAGCGAGCACCTTGCAGATATCGACGATCGTTCCGCCGCCGAGCGCGATGATGCGATTGTAGTCGTACCGGCCGGCTTCCTTCGCGATGCCGTCTATCATCTCGTCCGTCGGCTCGCCCATGCCGTATTTTTCCTGAAAGATGACGTTCGTCTCGATGCCGAGCGGCTCGATGTAGGGCTTGTATATCCATTCGTTCGTGACCAGCAGATCGTCCTTGCCGATCTTGAATTCGTCATGAAACTCTTTCACCCTGTCAAAATAGTAAATTTTTGGAACTACTCTCAATGCCAGCATAATGATCCCCCTTTTTCATTATATAAATATATTGCATCGCGGTTCAAATGTCATTCGTTCGAAGCCGTGCGGCGCAAAACCCCCGCTCTCCGCCCCGGACCCTACGGTTTCTCGCCGAAGCGTTTCTCAAACGCCTCCGTCAGCCTATCCCGATGATCGGGATGCGCGATGCCGATCAGGTTTCGAGCCCGCTGTCTGAGCGATTGCGCCTTGAGCAAGGCCGCGCCGTACTCCGTGACAACGTAGTCCACGTCGTTGCGCGATGTCGTAATTGCAGAACCTTGTTCCAAAAATGGAACGATTTTTGGAATGACCGAACCGTCCTTTTTCACGGTTACGGAAGGCATGGCGATGATGGCCTTCCCGCCGTCGCCCATGGCGACGCCGCGTATGAAATCGACTTGACCGCCGACGCCGCTGAACTGGTTCGAGCCTATGGTTTCGGCGTTCACCTGTCCCATCAGATCCACCTCCATCGCCGAATTGATGGATACCATCCGGTACTGCTTACTGATGGTGATCGGATGATTCACATAGTCCACGGGTCTGATTTCGACGGCGGGATTCCTGTGGGCAAAATCATAAAGCTTCCGCGTGCCCATGAGGAAAGCCACCGTCATGCGGCCCTTGTTCATGGACTTTCTGGCGCCCGTGATCACGCCGGCCTCGAAGAGCGCCAGCGTGCCGTCCGAGATCATCTCGGAATGGATGCCGAGATCCTTCTTGTTCTTCAAAAAGAGCATGACGGCGTCCGGTATCGCGCCTATGCCGAGCTGCAGCGTAGAACCGTCCTCGACCAGAGCGGCGCAGTGTTCGCCTATGGCCCTTTCGACGTCGCCGATCTTGGGGGGCTGTATCTCGTAGATGGGCGAATCCGCCTCGACGATGTGATCGAAAGCCGAGATGCGAACGATGCCGTCCCCGTAAGTGAAAGGCACCTGCGCGTTCACCTGCGCGATGACCGTCTTCGCCGAGGTGATCGCCTGCAACGTATAGTCCACGGAAGGACCCAGGCTGCAATATCCGTGGTCGTCCGGCGGGCTGACCTGCAGGAGCAACACGTCTATGCGCAATTTGCCCTCGCGGAAAAATTTCGGAATTTCATGAAAAAAAGCCGGCGTGAAATCTCCCCGGCCAACGGCTATGGCAGCCCTTGTGTTCGCGCTGGCAAACAGCGGATTGACGCGGAAATGCTTCTCCATGCCGGGAGCGGCGTGGACACCCGGTCCGAGGCTCACCATATGCTTGATCTCAACATCCTCGTACTGTGCCGCGTTTGCGACCATGGCCTCGACGAGGACCGGCGGCTCGCCCACGCAGTGGGCCAGCACGACGGCATCCCCCGACTTGATGTGCTTTACGGCCGCAGTTGCGGTGCAAAGTCTGTTTTTGTACTGTTCTCTCCAATCCAAAGTGTTACCTCCCTTGAAAATTTCCGGCGATCGATGCGTTTCCGCCATGCCGCCGTCCGTCGGTTTTGCGCACGGACCGCGTGCCGCAGATCATGGTTGCGCTTGCGGTTCGAAGAAAGCTATCCGCGCAGAAGTTCCTCCATGCGCGCGCAGACCTCCCTGATCGATTCCTCATCCCACAAGGAAACGATCCCCCTATCGGTCGGATATGCGCCCAGCGCGGTGCAACGGTTCGCGCATCCCGCGATGTAGAGCAACAGATCATAGCGCCGGCCTTCTTCCGCATACGCAAAGCGCAGGTTTTCGCCAAAGTGTTCCTTGACGGCCGCGAGGGCCTTCCCGCGCTCATAGCGCGGGTTGCAGCCCCCGCAAAACTTGACGCCGCACAGCATGGTGCGAATCCGTCAATCCTTGATGCCCGCCAGCTTCTTGGCGAGCGCTTTTTTGCCTTCGATGTTGCCCTGGCGCGCGATCATGATGCGCTGCGCCTGCGGCGAACCGGCGCCGTGCATGGATTCCGTCCGGTAACCCACGGCGGAAGAGCCGAGGCACAGGTTCTCGATGAAGCGCATCAGGCGCTGCCTGTTCTCCGTGGGCACGGACGCCACGCCTTGGAAGAACTTGTTGCACCATTCGCCTATGGTCAGGCCGGACCCGGTCGGCACCTTTTCCTTCGAACGGAAATCCTGCGCGGACGGCATGGTCACGACGAGTCCGCCCGCGATGTCCTCCGCGAGCCGCACGATCTCATACGGGAAGCGCGTAACGTTCTGCTTGCACACGTTCGCGAGCAGGAGGTCGATCTGGTAGTTGCCGGCCTTCGTCGGATAGCCCTCGGCGGAGCAGGCGATGCCGCAACAGTACAGCGTTTCGTTCAGATGCGTCATCTCGATGAGCTTGTCCTTGACGTGCGACGCCTTCTGCGCGCCGTTGTAATCGGCGATCAGCGCCGCCGCGCCGATCAGCGCGTCGCCAACGCCCACCTTGCAACCGCCGTAGGACTGCCTGTGATATCCGGCGAAGCGCTCGACCAGCATGCCGGCGAAATCCCATTCCCCGCACAGGAAGATGCGGTCGTTCGGAATGAACACGTTGTCGAAGACCACGAGGGCCTCCTGGCCGCCGAACTGCTTGTTGCCGACGTCGATGTCCGCGCCGTCCTCCATCTTTCGCGTGTCGCAGGACTGCCTGCCGTAGATCATGAACAGGCCCTCCGCGTCCGAGGGGCAGGCGAACGAAACCGCGTAATCCTTGTCGGCCTCCGTCATGGCTATGGTCGGCATGATCAGGTGCTCGTGCGAGTTGATGGAGCCGGTCTGGTGGGCCTTCGCACCCCGCACGACGATGCCGTCCGCGCGCTTCTCAACGATGTGCATGAAGAGGTCGGGATCGGTCTGCTTGTTCGGCGCGAGTCCTCTGTCCCCCTTGGGGTCCGTCATCGCGCCGTCGACCGTCAGGTCGTTTTCCTGCACGTAAGCGAGGTATTTCTTAAAATTCTCGTGATACTGCGTCCCGTACTTCTCGTCCGTTTCGTATGTGGTGGAATAGACCGCGTTGAACGCGTCCATTCCGACGCAACGCTGGAAGCACGAGGCCGTCTTTTGCCCAAGGAGCCGCTGCATCTTGACCTTGTTCCGCAGATCCTCGGTGCTTTGGTGCAGGTGCGCGAAGCGATTGACCTTTTTGCCCGTCAGGTTGGACGTCGCGGTCATCAGATCGCTGTGTTCCGGATCGTGCGCCAGATCGTAGGTGATCGCGACGCAATTGATCGACGGGCGGATCATCGGGTGGTCCACCCAATTGTCGATCTTTTCGCCGAACAGATAAACCTTCGTGCCCAGCTTCCGCAAGCTTTCGATGTACTGCGATCCTGTCATTAAAGCCATGTTTCCATTCCTCCTCATTTACGAATCTTGATTTCACCACTGAGTATCTTTTTTGCCATATCGATGAGCTCCCGGCTCACAGACATATCTAATATAATATCATCCAATTCTGGAATTTCCTGCAATACAATGGATCGGATGATGTCCTCCACCGTATACTGCGCGGACGGACAGCCGCTGCACGCGCCCGTCATCCGGACGTACGCCACGCCGTTCTCGTATTTCGCAAGCTCCGCGCCGCCGTGATGTCCTTCCAGCAGGGGGTTGACCTTCTCGGTCAAAACCGTCTTGATCTTCTCTTCCATAAAAAGTACCCGCGAATCCTTCCCACACAGACCGGCATTACGCTTGCGATCCGTCCACTGCTAACAGTATATACACAATCGCCGTGCTTGGCAAGTGAAAATTCACGTTGCGCACCTATTTTTCAAAGTTTTTGGTGCAATTGCGATAATTTTCAAAGCATTCGAATTGTAATGAAAACGCGCCGCGCGCCGCCGAATTTTATCAGAATTTTCTGCCTATTTTTCCCTCTCGGGCCGCTTGCAAACCGCAGACCGCTCCGGTATACTTTACGGGAATCGGTGATTTTCTCCAAGTCCGCATCCGGGAGGCGTTTCAAAATGAACAGGGAACTGCGGCGCGCCGCGGGGAAGCGGCGCTGCATCATCATCACCGCCCGCATCGAGGGTGCGATTTCCGACGCGTTGCGCTTCCAAGCGGACGACTTCGTCATATGCGCCGACGGGGGCTGTGACAGGGCGGCGGCGGAAGGCATCGAACCCGCCGTGATCCTCGGCGATTTCGATTCGATCGGCGCGCCTCCGCGCGCCGCGTCCTCTGCGCGGGTGCTCGGCTTTCCCGCCGAGAAAGACGACACGGACACGATGCTCGCCCTGAAGTACGGGCTTGACGCCGGCTTCTCCGACTTTGTCGTCGTCGGCGGCTTGAGCGGCCGCTTCGACCACAGCTTCGCAAATCTCCAAACCGCGGCCCACTGTCTGAACTGCGGCGGCAGCATCTGGCTGGCCGACGCGATGAACAAGGCGACCATGACGGACGCCGGCGCATTCGTGCTGTGGCCCGAGGAAGGTTTTTACTTTTCGCTCTTCTCGTGGACGGAAAGCTGTGACGGCATCGACATCGAAAATGCCAAATACGGTGCGCAAAACCTGCGGCTGACGCAGAGCTTTCCCCTCGGCGTCAGCAACGAGTTCGCGGACGGCCCCGTCACGATCCGAAAGAGGAGCGGGCGTCTGCTGATCGTCCTGTCGCGCATGGATTGACACTGTGTTCAATTTGATTTGGAGGCGTTTGTGCGATGAAAAAGCGGGCGGCTTCGGCGGGTTCAGCCGCCAAAACCGCTTGCGGGCACGTTTTCGACGGGGCTTTCGTCGTGTTTCTCCTCAAGGACCCTCTCGTATTCCGCGAAGATGGCCTCCTTGATCCTGTTTCGGGTTTCCGATACGAGGGGATGCGCGATGTCCCTGAAATCCCCTTCGCCCATTTTTCGGCTCGGCATGGCGATGAACAACCCGTTTTGCCCGTCGATGATCTTTATATCGTGCACCACGAATTCGTCATCGAACGTCACGGAAACCACGGCTTTCATCTTTCCTTCATCGCTGACCTTGCGAATTCTGACATCGGTAATTCTCATAATGAAAACCATCCTTTCTGCCGCATGAACGCGCACGATATAAAATGTAATCTGTTCGGTATTATTATATGTTATTTAAAATTTTTTACAAGTGATTTTTCAAAATTCTGTTTTTACAAAAGAATGAATCAATATATATTTTCAGCAAAATAGTGCCGTGACGCGCGTTTTATGGTATTATTATTGAACAGGGAAATCATTCGGGAGGAACGGATGTCTGTTTTGACGGGAAAGAAACGCGTGCACTGCGTCGGCATAGGCGGGATCGGCCTTTCCGCGATCGCGGAAATACTGCTGGCAAGAGGCTTCGCGGTGTCAGGCTCCGACATGAAGGAGAGTGAGATCACGGACAGGTTGATCGGCCGCGGCGCGACGATTTATCTGGGGCACAGAGCCAAGAACATCGGGAATGCCGATCTGGTCGTGTATTCGGCGGCCGTTTCCCCGGAGAATCCGGAGCTCGCCTTGGCGGCCAGGCTGGGCATCGAAACCGTGACGCGCGCGGAGGCGCTGGGAGCGCTGATGGCCGATTTCGAAAACAGCGTCGCGATCGCCGGCACGCACGGCAAGACCACGACGACCTCGATGATTTCGCTCATCCTGAAGGAGAGCGGCCGGGAACCCACGATCCTCGTGGGGGGCAATCTGTCCGAGATCGGCGGCAACGTGGAGGTGGGCGCCGGCGATTGCTTCGTGACGGAGGCCTGCGAGTACATGGACAGCTTTCTGAGCCTGGCGCCGAAATACGCCGTCATCCTCAACATAGATTCCGATCACCTCGACTACTTCATGGACATCGAACACATCGCGCGTTCCTTCGAGAGCTTCGCCAAGCTGACGCCGCCGGACGGCGCGGTCGTGGCCTACGACGCCAACCCCTTCGTGAACAGCATCCTGAAAAATCTGGACAGGCGCGTGATCACGTTCGGCTTTTACGAGCGCTGTTCCTATGTCGCCGCCGACATCGCGTTCAACCGGGTCGGCATGCCGGGCTTCACCGTCCTGCACGACGGCAGGACGCTCTGCGACGTGCAGCTCGCCATACCCGGCGAGCACAACATCGCGAACGCGCTGGCCGCCTTCGCCTGCTGCCACGATATGGGCGTGGACGCGCGGGAGATCCGGCGCACCGTCGAGAAGTTCGAGGGCACGCAGCGGCGCTTCGACACGCTCGGCGAAACGGAGAACGGCGTGCGCGTCGTGGACGATTACGCGCACCACCCGGCCGAGATCACGGCGACGCTCAAGGCCGCCGAGAAGATACCGCACAGGGAGCTCTGGTGCCTGTTCCAGCCGCACACCTACACGCGCACGATCGCGCTGTTCAACGAGTTCGTCGAGGCCTTCGCGGCGGCGGACAGATTGGCCATGGCGGAGATCTACGCCGCGCGGGAGAAGAACATACACAGGATCAGCTCGAAGGCCATCATCGACGAAATCAAACGCCTCTATCCGCAGAAGGACGCGAGGTATTTCGCGGGCTTCGATGAGATGGCCGCTTTCGTGCGGGAAAATGCGCGGCCCGGGGATCTCGTCATCACGATGGGCGCCGGCGACATCTACAAGGTCGGGGAGAGGATCCTCGATATGGATCACGCGGTCGCGGAACCGCAGGTCACGCGCGGCGTCCCGATACGTTAGTTTGGAGAGGTTTTGTATTCGTATGAGTGATTTGCTGAAGGAATACCGCGAAAAAGCGGAAGAACGGCTGCGCATCAATCTGCGCCACGCAGAGAACGGCGTGCTGTTCACCGACATCGAAACCGCCTACATCGACGCGCGCGCGCGCATCGGCAGGGGTACGCGGATCGGGCCCTGCGCGGTGATCGAGGGCGATACGCGCGTGGGCGAGGATTGCCTGATCGGCCAGAATACGCGCATCCGCGATTCCCGTTTCGGAAAGGGCGTGCACGTGGAGCAGTCCGTCGTCGTCGAGAGCGAGATCGGCGACGGGGCGTGCATCGGCCCCTTTGCCTACCTGCGCCCCGGCAGCCGCATCGGCGCCGGCGCCAAGGTCGGCGACTTCGTGGAGGTGAAAAATTCCTCGCTCGGCGCCGGCGCCAAGGCTTCGCATCTGACCTACATCGGCGATGCCGACATCGGCGCGGATGTGAACCTCGGCTGCGGCGTCGTGTTCGTGAACTTCGACGGCAGGGAAAAGCATCGCTCGGTCGTCGGAAACGGCGCGTTCATAGGCTGCAACGTCAACATCGTGTCGCCCGTCGTCGTCGGGGACGGCGCCTATGTCGCCGCGGGGACGACGCTGACGACGGATCTGCCCGCGGGCGCGCTCGCCGTGGGCCGCGCGCGGCAGAGGGTGCTCGAAGGATGGGTGAAGCGGCGCGGATTGCTCAAATCCCGATAGAGCACGCTGCGTTCAAATCGTTTTGTTTAGGAATCGTCAACGAAGGGGTATGGTATGAAAAACGGAGTGTTCTCGGATTTCAAAGTCTTTGCCGGCAATGCGCACACGGAGCTCGCGGAAGAGATCGCATCCATCATGGGCAAGCCGCTCGGCAGAGCCAGCGTGACCAAGTTCAGCGACGGGGAGATCTCGGTCAGCCTGTGGGAAACCGTTCGCGGCGTGGACGCCTATATCGTCCAGCCGACCTGCGGCCCGGTCAACGACAACCTGATGGAACTGCTGATCATGATCGACGCGATGAAACGGGCCTCGGCGGGCCGCATCAACGCCGTGATTCCCTACTACGGCTACGCGCGTCAGGACAGGAAGGCCAAGGCCCGCGACCCGATCTCGGCGCGGCTCGTGGCGGACCTGCTCTCCGCGGCCGGCGCGGACCGCGTCGTCACGATGGATCTGCACGCCTCGCAGATACAGGGCTATTTCGATATCCCCGTCGATCATCTGCTGGGCATGCCGCTGCTCGTCAAGCATTTCCGCTCCAGAAATCTGGACGATCTGGTCATCGTTTCGCCGGACCACGGCAGCGTCACGCGGGCGCGGAACATGGCCCACCTGCTGGATGCACCCATAGCCATCGTCGACAAGCGGCGTCCGAAGGCCAACGTCAGCGAGGTCATGAACATCATCGGCGAGATCCAGGACAAGAACACCATCCTCGTGGACGACATGATCGACACGGCGGGAACGATCACGAACGCGGCGAACGCTTTGAAGGAAATGGGCGCCAAGGAAGTATTCGCCTGCGCCACCCACGGGATCCTGTCCGGTCCCGCCATCGAGCGCATCAAGAATTCCGCGATTCGGGAGATGGCGCTGCTGAACACGGTGCCCATCCCCAAGGAAAAGATGATCGACAAGATATCGCTGATCTCCGTGGCGCCCCTCTTCGCGGAGGCGATGGCGCGGATTTTCACGAACGATTCCATCAGCCGGCTGTTTGATTAAAAAATGGATTATATCATAGTGGGGCTCGGCAATCCCGGCAGGCGGTACGAGAACACGAAACACAACATGGGCTTTCTCGCGCTCGACCTTTTGGCGGAGCGGAACGGGATCCGGATCAGCAGGCTCAGGCACCGCGCGCTGTGCGGGGAGGGCGCGGTCGCGGGCCGAAGGGTCTTTCTCGTGAAGCCCCAAACCTACATGAACCTGAGCGGCGAGAGCGTGCGGGCCGTCATGGAGTATTACAAGGCACCGCACGACGGCCTGCTCGTGATCTGCGACGACATCGACATACCCATAGGCGACATCCGGATCCGGGCGAAGGGCAGCGCGGGCTCTCACAACGGCATGCGCTCCATCGTGGACAGTCTGGGGTATGCGGATTTTCCGCGCATTCGCATAGGCATAGGGGACGGGGAGAGGCCGCGCGGCGATTCCCTCGTCGGCTATGTGCTCGGCGGCTTTCAAAAGCAGCGGGTTTCCGCCGTCGAGGATGCGATCGGCAGGGCGGCGGACGCCGCGGAATGCCTGCTTCGCGAGGGCGCGGAGGCGGCGATGAACCGCTACAACGCGCGCGCTGCGGGGAAGGGCGAAAAGCGGGACGGCGGCGCGAAGGCGGAGGCGAAAAAGAGCGGTGCGGATGAAGAACGGTAGGGAGGCGATACACGTTTCGGGCGCGGCGGGGGAGCAGATCGCGCCGGAGGCGGCGCGCATCCTGCTCGAAAGGCAGCGGCAGGGGCTCATCGTCACGGCATCCGTCACAAAGGCCGCCGCGCTTGCCCGGGCGCTTTCTTTTTTTATTCCCTGGCCGATACACGTGATTCAGGAGGAAGAGCCGTTTTTCGCGCAGTACGAGGCGAAGAGCCACGATCGCATGGACGACAGGCTGGCGGCGCTGAGCGAGCTGCGGAAGGGTTCGCTTTGCGTCGTCGTGGCGCCCGTTTCGGGCGCGGTGAAGCGTCTGCCGCCGCCCGCGCTCTTCGACAGGCACAAGCTGACGCTGCGCGCGGGCGATCGCGTCGATGCGGAGGCGCTCAGGCGCAGCCTGACGGCGATGGGCTTCGAACGCACGGCCCTCGTCGAGGCAAAGGGGCAGTACAGCCTTCGCGGCGGCATATTGGACATCTTCGCCGTGTCCGAATCCGCGCCCTGCCGCGTGGACCTGTTCGGCGACGAGATCGATTCCGTCAGGACCTTCGATCCGGAAACGCAGCGCTCGGAAGGAAGGCTCGAAGCCGTCGAGATATGGCCCGCCGCGCAGATGATCGCGGACGAGGCGGTTTTTCGCGCCGCCGCGCTGCGGATCGCGGACGTGTACGACGGGCACATCAAGCGCTTCGGCGGCGAACGCGCCGCCGCGCTGCGGGTCAAGAAGGACAGGCTGCTGGACTGCATCGAGTCGGCGACGAACCTGCAACTGCTCGAACACTACATCGGCTATTTCTATGAGAATATATCCTATATTTGGGATTATATGAACGACGGCCTCGTCGTGCTCGACGATCCGGACAGGCTGCGGGAAACGCTTTCGCTGCGCGACAAGGAAGCGGAGGAGGATTTTCGCGCCATGCTCGCGAAGGGCCACGCCACGCCGGAGGACCACGAAAACATCGAGGGGCGCAGCGTCTGCGAAACCCTGTTTTCGCGCAGGCCCATCCTGTTCTTCACGCCCTTTCAAACGCGGATAGAGGGCGCGGGCGAGCCGACGGCCCGCTACAGCGTCGATGTGCGGCGTCCGCCGTCCGCGGGCGGACGCATGGATTTCCTCGAAGCCGAGCTGCGGCGTTACGCGAAGCAGGGATACGCGGTCACGATCGTGTGCGCTTCGCAGGAGCGGCTTGCGGGTCTGCGGGCGTTTTTGCGCGAGGCGGACCTCCCCGAGGTCGCTTTGCGCCAAGGCGATCTCGGCTGCGGCATGGAATTCCCGAAGGAGAAGATCGTCTATCTGTGGGAGGGGGATATCTTTTCGGCGCGCAGGAGTCGGCGGAGCGCGGCCGGGGGCGGCCGCAGGCGCGACGGGAACGCCGCGCCCATACGCGCGTTCAGCGACATACAAAAGGGAGATTTTGTCGTTCACGAGAATCACGGCATAGGCAAATTCGCCGGCATAGAGCAGATGGAGATACAGGGGGTCCGCAAGGATTACCTGAAGCTCAAATACGCGGGCGACGACGTGCTCTACATCCCCGTGGAGCAGATGTCCCTGGTGCAGAGATACATAGGCGGCGGAGAGGAAGAACCCAAGATCAGCAGGCTTTCGAGCGGCGAATGGCGAAAGGCGAAGGCGAAGGCCAAGAAGGACATCGCGAGCATGGCGAGGGAACTTCTCGCGATTTCCGCGGACCGCAAGGCCGCCGCGGGCCACGCCTTTTCCAAGGACACGGTCTGGCAGCGCGAGTTCGAGGAAAAATTCCCCTACGAGGAAACGCAGGACCAGCTGCGCAGCATCGCCTCCATCAAGCGGGACATGGAAAAGCCCCTTCCGATGGACCGGCTGCTCTGCGGCGACGTGGGCTACGGCAAGACGGAGGTCGCGGCCCGCGCCGTGTTCAAGTGCGTCGCGGACGGCAAGCAGGCGGCCGTCCTCGTGCCGACCACCATCCTCGCGAACCAGCATTACCTGACCTTTTCGCAGCGCTTCGCGGATTTCCCGTTCACGGTGGAGATGCTGTCGCGCTTTCGCAGCGAGGCCCGGCAGAAGGAGATCGCGGCGCGCGTGAAGAGCGGAAGCGTCGATATCGTCATAGGCACGCACAGGCTCCTGTCGCGGGACATATGCTTTCGGGACCTCGGTCTGCTCGTCGTCGATGAAGAGCAGCGCTTCGGCGTGCGCCACAAGGAGCGCATCAAGGCGCTGAAGAAGAATGTGGACGTCCTGACGCTTTCGGCCACGCCCATCCCGCGCACGCTGCACATGTCGCTGATCGGCGTAAGGGATATGGACCTGATCGAGGAACCGCCGGAGGACAGGTACCCCGTGCAGACCTACGTCATGGAGCAGACGGACGAGATCCTGCGGGAAACCGTCATGCGGGAGCTCGACCGCGGCGGGCAGGTCTACATCGTGTACAACAGGGTCAAGGGCATCAGGCGCGTCGCGGCGGAGATCAAGGCGCTGGCGCCGGAAGCGAAGGTCGCGGTCGGCCACGGGCAGATGGACGAGCAGGAGCTCGAAAACGTGATGTCGGACTTCATCGAGCGGCGGTACAATGTCCTCGTTTCGACGGCCATCATCGAATCCGGCATCGACATCCCGAACGCGAACACCATATTGGTCATGGACGCGGACCGCTTCGGCCTGTCGCAGCTCTACCAGCTGCGCGGCAGGGTGGGGCGCTCAAACCGTATGGCCTACGCCTATCTGCTGTACAGGCGCGACAAGGTCCTCTCCGAGGCCGCCGAGAAGCGTCTGCGCGCCATTCGGGAGTTCACGGAGTTCGGCGCGGGCTTTCGCATCGCGATGCGCGACCTCGAGATACGGGGTGCGGGCAATATGCTCGGCACGGAGCAGCACGGCCACATCGTGGGCGTGGGCTACGAGCTGTACTGCAAGCTCGTGGACGAGGCCGTGCGGGCGCTGTCCGGCGAGCTCGTGAATCCGGACGCGGAGGAGGTTTCGTTCGAGATCGGCGTCGCGGCCTATATTCCGCAGGATTACATCGAGGACGAGGTCCTGAAACTGCAGATGTACAAGCGCATTTCCCTCATCCAAAGCGAGGAGGACGAGCGCGACGTCCTCGACGAGATGCTCGACCGCTTCGGCGATCCGCCGCGCGCGACGCTGAACCTGATCGCGATCGCAAGGATACGCGCGCTCGCGAAGCGCTTCGGCGTCCTGCGCATCCGCGAGGTGCAGAAGCGCTATGTGTTCGACATGAAAACGGGCGCGGACCTCGGGGAGGGCGGCCCCGCGCGCCTGCTCGCGCGCTACGGCGGAAATCTCGCGTTCCGCGGCGGCGCGAAGCCCTCCGTCGCGCTGCGGCCGGCGGCGGAAAAAAAGCCCGGCGAGGAAAAACTCAAAGAAATCATGGTTTTTTTGCAGTGTCTTATGGTATAATATACCGTTGTGATTGCGTCTGCGGCGGCGCGGAAGGGCTCCGGGAAAGCGGCGCGGAATGCGGAGTAAAACGAATGAAAACGAATGAAGAGGGACAAGTATGAAAAAATGTAAAATTATGCTTATCGCGCAGGCGCTCGTCTTGGGTGCGGTCTTGCTTCTCTCGGGTTGCGGCGCCGGCGGAAGCAACGGCGGCGACGGCGACAAGTCCGAGGTCGCGGCCGAGGTGGGCGATGTCACGATCACGGAGGATCGGCTGAACGCGTTCACGGAGCTCCTGTTTTCCATGTACGGTCTTGATTTGGCGGGGCTCGAAGAGAGCGAGCGGAATCGGTACAAGGCCGACACGCTGGACACCATGGTGCAGATCGCGGCGCTCGAACAACATTTTAAAGGGAAGGACGTTACGGCGGGCGCGGACATCGACGGAAATCTCGCACAGCTCAAGAGCAGCATCGAACAGACGGAGGGCCTCGCGGAAAGCCTCGAGAAGAAGGGCATCACGGACGATACGCTGCGGTATTTCATAGAGTCGCAGTTCTATTTTGAGGCGCTGCAGACGGAGGAGACGGACGACGCCAAGCTGCCGAGCGAGGCGGATATAGCGGCTTACTACGCGGAACACGAGCAGGAATTTCCGGACGAGGAGGAGCGGCGCGTAAGCCACATACTGGTCGGCGACAAGGACCACGCGGACGAGGACAGGTTGCTGGCCGAGGAGATACGCGGGAAGATCGCGAGCGGCGCCGAAACCTTCGAGGCGATGGCTCAGCAGCACGGGACGGACGGTACGCGCAGCGAGGGCGGCGATCTGGGCTATGCCACGCGGGACAGCTACGTGCCGGCTTTCAGCGACGTCGCTTTCACGCTGCCGCAGGGTGAGCTGAGCGGCATCGTGGAGTCGGAATTCGGCTTCCACGTGCTGAAGGTCACGGACATTCGCAACGCCCGCTCGCTCGATGCGCAGCGCGATGCCATACGCACCGCGCTGACAAACGAGAACAAGTTGCAAGCGATCGTGGATGCATACGGCGCGGTCTACCCGAACGAGAAATATCCCGCGCCCGCCGACCGCGCCGCTTCGGCGGAGGAGAACGCGGGTGCCGGCGCTTCGGACGCGGAAGGCGAGAACGGCGGGGACGATTCCGCAGGATGACGCAGAAAAAATGGAAGGAAAACTTCATACGCGTGAAGCCCTATGAGGCCGGGGAACAGCCGAAGAGCGGCGATGCGATCAAGCTGAACGCGAACGAGAACCCCTATCCGCCGGCGCCCGGGGTGGAGGCGTTGCTTCGCTCCGTCAAGGCCGAGGGGCTCAGGCGGTACCCGCAGGCGGACGGGGCGGATCTGTGCCGCGCGCTCGCGGCGGAGCACGGGCTCGATCCCACCTCCGTATTCGTCGCCAACGGCTCGGACGAGGTTTTGGCCTTGGCCTTTCGCGCTTTCTTCAACTCGAAGAAGCCCGTCCTCTTTCCCGACGTCACCTATTCCTTCTATCCGGTCTGGTGCGAGCTCTTCGGCATAGCCTGCCGCAGGGTCGCGCTCGACGGGGAGTTCCGCGTCCGCGCGGAGGATTACGCGGGCGAGAACGGCGGCGTGGTCCTCGCGAATCCGAACGCGCCGACCGGCATTGCCCTGCCGCTTTCCGAGATCGAAGGGATCGTTTCGGCGAACCGGGAATCCGTGGTGATCGTGGATGAAGCTTACATCGATTTCGGGGCGCGCTCCGCCGTCGGGCTCACGGCACGCCACGAGAACCTTCTGGTCACGCAGAGCTTCTCCAAGGGGCGCGCGCTGGCCGGGCTCAGGCTCGGCATGGCCTTCGGCCACGCGGACCTGATCGCCGTGCTCGGCGCCGTGAAGAACGCGTTCAACTCCTATCCCGTGGACAGCCTCGCGGCGGCCGCCGGCGTCGCGTCCATAGCGGACGGGGCGTATTTTGCCGAAAGCGCGGCCCGCGTGATCGCGACGCGGGAGCGCGCCGCCGCCGCCCTTCGCGGCATGGGCTTCTCCATGACCGACAGCGCCGCGAATTTTCTGTTCGTGACGCACGCGGACGCGGACGCCGCGGCGCTCTTTGCGTATCTGAAGGAACGCGGCATACTCGTGCGGCATTTTGCGTTCCCCCGCACGGAGCGCCATCTGCGCATCACGGTCGGGACGGATGCGGAGATGGACAGGCTCCTCGAAGCCGTATCGGATTTTTTGCGGAAAGGAAGATCAGATGCTGTTTAAGAATATCGACATCCTCTGCGAAGGGGGCCTTGCGGAAGCGAATCGGTGCGTGGGCGTCGCGGGCGACCGCATCGCCTACATCGGGGCGGAGGCGCCCGCCGAGGACTTCGGCGAAATCTACGAGGGGGCGGGCCGTCTGCTCATGCCGGCCTTCTTCAACGCGCACGCCCATTCGCCCATGACGCTGCTGCGCGGCTACGGCGAGAACCTCAAACTGCAAGACTGGCTGACGACGCGCATATTCCCGTTTGAGGACAGGCTCACGGGCGAGGACGTGTACGCGGGAACGCTCTTGGCCATCGCGGAATCCCTGCGCTTCGGCATCGTTTCGACCACGGACATGTATTATTTCTGTGAGGACATGTTGCGGGCCTTCGTCGAGAGCGGTGCGAAGGTGAACATCAGCCGCGGCATCACCTGTTTCACGGACGCGGAGCTCGCCGATTTGGAAGGTTTCAAGGAGGCCAAGCGCCTCTTCGAAACATACGACGGGGCGGCGGACGGCCGCGTGAAGGCGGAGATGTCGCTCCATGCCGAATACACCTCGAATCCCAAGATCGCGGCCGGGCTGGCCGCATACGCGAACGGGGTCGGCGCGGGCATGCACATCCACATATCCGAAACGAAGGCCGAGCACGAGGCATGCATGGCGCGGCACGGCGGCAAAACGCCCGTCGCGCATCTGGCCTCGCTCGGCTTCTTCGAAACGAGGACCACGGCCGCGCACTGCGTCCACGTGACGGAGGAGGACATGGACATCCTCGCGCGGAAGGGCGTCACGGTCGCGAGCTGCCCCGTCAGCAACATGAAGCTGTCGAGCGGCGTCTGCGACGTGCCGCGCCTGCTCGAAAAAGGCGTGAACGTGGCGATCGGCACGGACGGCGCCGCAAGCAACAACAGCCTGAATTTCATCGAAGAAATGAAGTTTTTCGCGCTGGCCAACAAGCTCGCGCGCCGGGACCCGACGCTCGTGAGCCCCGCCGACACCATACGGGCGGCGACCGTCGGCGGCGCGAAGAGTCAGGGGCGGACGGACTGCGGTGCGATCCGCGTCGGCGCCAAGGCCGATCTGATCGTCTTGGACCTGTCCGTTCCCAACATGCGGCCCGTGCACGAGCTCGCGAACAACATCGTCTACGCCGCCTCGGGAAGCGACGTGCGGCTGACCATGGCGGACGGCAAGGTCCTGTACAGGGACGGCGTCTACACGACCATAGACATCGAAAAGGCGCTGTTTGCGGCGGACAGGGCGACCGAACGCATATGCGAAGAGCTGAACCGCGCATGAGCAAGCGGACATTTATGCAGGGAGCGGTCATCCTGGCCGCCGCCGGCGTGATCATCAAGGCCCTCGGCGCCGTATTCAAGATTCCGCTCGGAAACATGATCGGCGATACGGGCATGGGCTACTACCAGACCGCGTACACGATCTACGTGATGTTCCTCGTGCTGTCCAATTCGGGCATACCCGTGGCGATCTCGCGCATGGTGTCCGAGCGCGTCGCCGTCGGGCGGCATTGGGACGCGCACAGGGTCTTTCGCGTTTCCTTCATCCTGCTCCTGTTCATCGGGCTCGCGTCCTCGTTTTTCTGCTTCTTCAAGACGGATTTTTTGTTGCACCACTTTCCAAATATGGATAATGCGTCCTATTCGATTCGGGCGATCGCGCCCGCGCTTCTCATCGTGCCGCTGATGGCCGCGTACAGGGGCTATTTTCAGGGGAAGCAGAACATGCGGCCCACGGCGAATTCGCAGGTGCTGGAGCAGTTTTTCCGCGTTGCGTCGGGTCTGGGCGCGGCCTGGTACATGCTGCCGCGCGGCGAGCAGTTCGCGGCGGCCGGCGCGGCGGCCGGCGCGGCGGTCGGCGCGGCGGCCGGGCTGCTCACCGTCGTGGTCATCTACGCGCTCGGCGGCGGGAATCGCAGCGCGCGGCGCGCGGAACGCGCGGAAGCGGGAGAGAAGGCGGGCGCACGCGGGCGTTCCCCGCAGGCGAGGGAGTCCGTCGGCGGCATCCTGCTCAGGATATGCCTGATCGCCGTGCCGATCACGATCGGCGCGTCCATCATGCCCATCATGAACTTCATAGACCTCGCCGTCATCACGAACCGCCTGTCGGACCTCGGATGGGCCGCAGAGGAGATCAGAAAGACCTACGGGCAGCTCGCGGGCCTCGTGAATCCCCTGATCAACCTGCCGCAGATATTGACGCAGGCCGTGGCCATGAGCCTCGTGCCGGCCGTGGCGGCGGCCCACAAGCGGAACGACGCCGCCTTCCTGCGGCACAACGTCCGGTTGGGGCTCCGGACGGCGATCCTCATCGGTCTGCCCTGCGCCTTCGGCATGATGACGCTGTCGAAACAGATCATGCTCCTGCTCTATCCGGCGGTCCGGGATGCCGCGCTCTCTGCGGCGCCCTTCCTGTTCATACTGGGCTTTGGCATCATCTTCCTCTCGACCGTGCAGACGCTGACCGGCGTGTTGCAGGGCATCGGCCGGCAGATGATACCCGTTCGCAACCTGTGCATCGGTGCGGCCGCGAAGATCGCGGTGACGTGGACGCTGATCGCAATCCCTTCCGTAAACGTCAAGGGCGCGGCCATAGGAACCGTCACGGCCTACGTTCTGGCCGCCGTGCTGAACCTGATGGCCGTGCGGCGACATACGGGCGCGCGCTTCGACATGGGGCTGACCTACGTCAGACCGGCTCTGGCCGCGGTCGCCATGAGCGCGGCGGTGTTCGCCGTGTACAGCGTACTGCATCTGCTGACCGGCTACAACGCGATTCCGACCGTCATAGCCGTCGCGGCCGGCGCGGCCGTCTACGCGGCCATGCTGTTTTTGAGCGGCGCCATCACCGAGGAGGAGCTGTTGCTGTTGCCGGGGGGCAGACGCCCGGCGATGCTGTTGCGCGCGCTGCGAAGGAGAAAGACGTAATATTTTTTCGAAGAAAACATTAAAACTATTGACAAAGTCGTTGAGAAATGGGAAAATGTGAAGAGGCATGAGAAGGGAACTCCGTCGTATTCCGAAATACCGCAAAACATTCCCAAGGCATTGCCCGCCATGACAAGAAGCCACAGGATGCAACACAGGGCCGCAGGTGTTGGATTTGGTCATGAAAGCGCGGCGGATGCCGTCCGGAATACAGATGCGGAAACGCGGGAACTCCTCGAAGCCCCTCGGGACGACGACAAGGTTGGCTTAAAGGAAGGTCGCACCCCTGTTTCTGTCCGACTGTGCCGGCAGTGTTGTGTGTTCTGAAATTATTTTTTTAAAAGGAGGTTTGATTTCGTGAATAAAGCAGAATTGATCGCAAGTGTCGCGGAAAGAGCAGGCTTGACCAAGAAGGACGCGGAGGTCGCGGTGAATGCGACGATTACCAGCATCGAGGATGCGTTGGTGAAAGGCGAAAAGGTCCAATTGATCGGATTCGGCACTTTTGAAACGCGCCAGAGGAAAGCAAGGCAGGGCAGGAACCCGCGAAAGCCCGAGGAAGTCATCAACATCGACGCGGCCAAGGCGCCCGTGTTCAAGGCGGGCAAGGCACTCAAGGACGCTGTGAACAAATAGAAAACATTTGCTTTTGGGTTGGAAGAATTAAAAGAACTGTTCCTGCGCGGAGCGGTTCTTTTTATTGCCGGCGCGCGCGAAAGACCGGCGGCTCGCTTCGCGCCGCCGGTGCAATCGGGTATTGAGTATGAGAATAGATAAATTTTTGAAAAATTCGCGCCTCATCAAGCGGCGCGCGATCGCCAAGGAAGCCTGCGACCGGGAGCGCGTGTTCCTCAACGGCCGGCCCGCCAAGCCGGGCGCAGAGGTCAAGGTCGGCGACATCGTGCTCGTGCGCTTCGGGAACGGCGAGATTTCGGTGCGCGTCACGGCGCTTTTGGAGTCGGCGCGCAAGGAGGACGCCGCTTCCATGTACGAGGTGCTGTGACCGGTTTTGATTGAGCGGTCATCTGATGTTCGCGACGTCCGGTCCCGCGAAGCGCACGGGCTTGCACTTCACGAACCTGCCGGCGCCCTTTTTGCCGAGGAATTTGCCGTCTTGGTACACGAGGGAACCCCTGCTGTAGGTCGCGACGGGGTAGCCCTTGAGCCTTACGCCCTCCCATACGGTGTGGTCGTTGTCGCCGTGCATCAACTTGTTCTCGATCGTGAAGTTCTTCTTCGGATCGTAGAGCACGATGTCGGCATCAAGGCCGACTTGGATCGCCCCTTTTTGCGCGGACAGTCCGAAGATCTTCGCGACGTTGGTCGCGCAGACCTCGACGGCCTTGTTGAAACTGAGCCGCCCCTTGTTCGCCTCGGACAGGATGTAGGGGTACATGTTCTCGATGCCGGCGCAGCCGTTCGGAATCTTCGTGAAGTCGTCGAGGCCCCAATCCTTCTCCGCCTGCATGAACGGGCAGTGGTCCGTCGCGACCGTCGCGATGTCGCCGCGCAGCAGACCCGCCCACAGCGCGCCGCGGGATTCCGCTCCCTTGATCGGCGGCGAACACACCCAATTTCTTCCGTTCTCCCGCTTGTAGACCTCGTTCGTGAAGTACAGGTACTGCGGACAGGTCTCCGCGAAGATCGGGTAGCCCTCGTTTCTCGCCCGCGTGACCGCGTCCATGCCCTGCTTGTTCGCGAGGTGGACGATGTAGAGGGGCGCGTTCAGGCTCTTGGCCCAGGCGATGGCCCGCTCGTCGGCCTCGCCCTCGACGAATTCCGGCCTCGACAGATAGTGATACCACGCCGAGGTTTTGCCCTCCGCGAGGAAGCGCTTCACGAACATGTTCACCATCTCGTTGTTCTCCGCGTGGACGGCGATCAGCGCGCCGATGCGCTTCGAGCGCTCCAGCACTTGGTAGAATACGCCGTCCGTGACGCCGAAATCGTAGACCATGAACACCTTGAAGCTCGGCACACCGTACTTGACGCAGCTGTCGAGGCTGCCGAGCAGCTCGCCCTCGACGTCCTTGACGCCTACGTGGAAGGCGTAGTCCACGACCGCCTGCGGCGCGCAGATGGCCTCCCTGCGCTTGACGGTGTCCTCCATGCGCTCGCCGAATTCCTGCAGCGCGAAGTCGAATACGGTGGTCGTGCCGCCGCAGGCCGCAGCGCGCGTACCCGCCTCGTAGTCGTCGGCGGAGATCGTCCCGCCGAAGGGCATCGCGAGATGCGTGTGGGCGTCTATGGCGCCGGGGAGCACGAGCTTGCCCGCCGCATCGACGACCTTGGCGCCGGGCGCCGGCTCGATGCGGGCGCCCAGCTGCGCGATCTTTCCCCCCTTGACCGCCACGTCCGCCTTGAAGGTTGCGTCGGCGGTCACGACATTTCCATTTTTGATTAAAAGATCCATAAATACTCTCCTTTCGGCGCTTAACGCTCGGTGATCGCGGCGGCCTCCTCGTCGCTGATCAAAGACGCGGATTCGCTTTTCATGAGGAGGACGTAGACGGCAAAGCCGATGATGAAGCCGATGATATAGCCGTTGGCGGAGATCCACGAGAGCGGGACGTTTCCCTTCAGCACGGTGCCGCCGAGCGTGGGCAGTATGAAGCCGCAGACCCACGCGACGATGGCGCGCAGATTCCAGCCGCTCCGGTACCAATACCGGCCCTCCGTGCCTTGATAGAGCGCCCTCACATCCACGTTCCGCTTCTTGACGACGTAGTAATCGGCGATGAATATGGCGGCTATGGGCGCGAGGATGCCCCCGTACACGTTCAGCCAGTCGAATATGTAGGCGGCCGCGCCGCCGAAGATGTTCCAGGGCTGATACAGGACGGCGATGACGCAGGATATGACGACGCCGAAGGCATAGCTGATGCGCTTCGGCGAGATGTTCGAAAAGCCGTTGGCCGGGGCGACCACGTTGGCCGCTATGTCGGTCGTGATGGTGGCCACGAGAACGCCGATCGCGACGATGAAGGTGAGCGCGGGGTAGGGCAGGTGGTTGAGGGCGACCGTGGGATCGAACACAGGGCTCCCGTCGGCATTGACGATGCCCACGAGCGACGTCGCCTGTGCGAAGAAGGCGCCGACGAAGGCGCAAACCGTCATCGCGAGCGGCATGCCGTAGAGCTGTCCCCGGAACTGCGCCTTCTGGTTGACGGCGTAGCGCGAGAAATCGGGGATGTTCAGGGCCATGGTCGCCCAGAACGCGATGTTCGCCGTCAGCCCGCCGAGGAACACGTAGAGCAGACCGCCGTTGTCGGCGACGAGCCCGTAATTGGTCTTGGCGCGGATGACGTCGGCGAAACCGAAGCCGCCGCCGTTCGCGAGCATCAGCGACCAGACGAACAGGCCGACGGTCAGGGCGATGAGCACGGGAGCGCTGATCGCTTCGAGCAGACGGATGGCGTGCGCGCCGCGCGCTGCGACCAGACACACCGCCGCGAGGAACAGGAAGAAGCCG
The DNA here is from genome assembly GCA_031276135.1 of Eubacteriales Family XIII. Incertae Sedis bacterium. Lineage (GTDB taxonomy): Bacteria > Bacillota > Clostridia > Peptostreptococcales > Anaerovoracaceae > JAITLA01. The sequence goes on from JAISNR010000232.1 coordinate 22,102, forward strand.
ATGTACTGCGCGGAGTCCAGATCCTTGAAGGACGGCACGAATACCGCGATGAGCGATACGATCGCCGCGCCGCCGATCCAAGACTGGATCGCGTTCCAGCCGCAGGCGGTGATCGCCCTGGAGAGCGCGGGGATGTGCGCGCCGACGGCGCCGAAGGTCATGCGCGCGAACACGGGGAAGGGGATGCCGTACTTCGTGCCGGCGTGCGAGTTCATCTGGATGGGCACCAGCACGATGACGTTGCCGAGCGCGACGTTGAGCACGGCCAGCCACGGCGAAAGCCCGAGCCCCACGAGCGAGGACGCCATCGCGAAGGACGGGAGGCAGACGGACATGCCGATCCACAGGGCCGCGATGTGATAGGTGCTCCAATTCCTTTCGGACAGCGAGGTGGGCGACAGATCCTTGTTGTAATACTTGGAATCGATGAGTTCGGCACGGGCCGCGTCCGTCAGTTCGTACAGGCCGCCGCGCTCCTTTTGCGTATATTTTGACATAAAATACCTCCTTTGAATTGTATAAAACACAGGAGTATTATACTATACGAAAAAGGCGAAGGCAACGGAAAAATCGCGGCGGAGAATGCAAATTCAACCGTCGCGGCATATTTTGGCGGCGGAAGCGCGCCGATGTACATCCGAAATTGTTGCGGCAGTCGAATATCGAAAGTTCAGACCGGCTTGTCCGATGCGAGGGGGGGGGTGATTCCCTCGAACACCACCTTGAAGAAATCCGCCTCCGCGTCCGCGTTTTCGGAGAAGCGGAAGGGCAGCTCGAAGAAGTGCTCGCCGCAGGAGCAGGCGGCAAAGAAGTTGAACGCGCCGATCAGGCAGACGGTCGCCAGGAGGGGGTCGGTTTCGCGGAACTCGCCGCGCGCCATCCCCTCGCGCAGAAGATCGCAGAATACGCGGAACTTGAACTCGATGATCCTGCGCGAGGCGGATACGATGGTGGCGTTGCCCACGAGCTCGGCGTGCAGGAGCAGCTTGGGCAGCATCTCCCTCCCTTTTACAAAATCGGACATGAAATCCAATTCCATGTGCAGGAAGGCGCGGATGCGCGACGCGCAGGAAGCGCTTTTGTCGAGGCGTTCCTCAAAGGCGAGGTAGGGGAGAATCACCTTTGTGTGCAACAATTCCTCGAACAGGGCTTCCTTGCTCGCGAAATACTCGTACAGCGTCGCCTTCGCCAGACCCGCGCGGGCGGCGATCTCCGACATCTTCGCGTTCGTGTAGCCGTTCGCGAGAAAGGTTTCAAATGCGGCTTCAAAAATCCGCTCCTTCTTTTGCGCCCGTTCTTCTTCCATGACACTGCCCTCCAAGCGGCCTATTGCAGCATGCCGGCGGCTTCCAGCCTTTCGCGCTTGGCCAAGCGCTTCGCGGCGCGCTTCTGCTTGAAGCGCTCGCTGCGGTCGTCCACGATGGTGTAGATCACGGGCACGATGAGCAGCGTGATCAGCGTGGAAAAGATCAGCCCGCCTATGACCGTGATGCCCATCGGCGCCTGTATCTCCGCGCCCGAACCGATTCCCAGCGACAGCGGCAACAGGCCGAGGCAGGTGGTCAGCCCCGTCATGAGGATGGGCCTGAGCCTGAACCGCCCCGCGTTGATGATGGCCTCCTCGCGCGAATCGTAAACCGCCTTGTTTTGGTTGATGAAATCGATCAGCAAGATGGAATTGTTCACGACGATGCCCGACAGCATGATGATGCCGAGGAAGGCCACGAGGGAAAGCGGCGTGTCCGTGATGAACAGCGCGAGGAAGGCGCCGGTCAGCGCGAAGGGTATGGCCAGCATGATGATGAGCGGCTGTATCAGCGATTCGAACTGCGACGCGAGGATCATGAAGATGATCAGTATGGCGAGGAGCAGCGCGTAGAACAGGCTCGTGAAGGATTCGACCATCTCCTCGATCTCGCCGCCGAGCCGCCACGTATAGCCCTCGGGCATCATGTAGTTCGAGAGCGCGGTTTCGATCGCTGTGGACACGGTCTGCAGGTCGATGTCCGTCACGCCGGATGAGATCGTCGCCGTCCGGACCTGATCCTGCCGGTCGATCTGCGCCGGCGAATTGTCGTACACCACATCGGCCACCTCTCCGACCGTCACCGTCTGACCCGTGGGCGCGGTCAGCTCTATCTGCCGCATGTTCTCGACGGAATCGCCGTATTCCCCGTTCAGGGAGAGCACGACATCGGTCTCCTCGCCGCCGGACTTGAGCGTCGTGGCCGTCGTGCCGGAGAGGGCCGTGCGCAGCGATTGCGCGAGCTGGTAGGCCGTGAGTCCGTAGGCGGCCGCGCTGCTGCGGTCGATACGAACCTGTATCTCGGGATTGCCGTCCGCCATGCTGTTCTCCACGTTCATCGTACCGGGAACGGAGCGGAGGATCTCCTCAAAATCGTTCGAAATCCGGCGCAGCGCGTCGAGATCATCGCCCTGCACGGACACGGAGATGGCGTTGCCGCCCATGGACATGCTCATGGATGAGGTTTCCGTCACCGTCACCTTCGCGCCGACGACATCGCCGAGGCCGTCCGCGATCTGCTTCACGACGTCGGCCGTGCTTCTGTCCCGTTCGCTCTTGTCCTTGAGGTTCACGGTGATGCTCGAGCTGTTCGCGCCGCTTTCGCCGAACATTCCGCCGCCGCCGATCTGCGTGGCGTAGGAAACGAGCTCGGGGACCTCTGCGGAGATATAGGCTTCGATCTCGGAAACGGTGCGATCCGCGTCGGCGATCGTCGTTCCGTAGGGCATTTCCACGTTGATGCTCAGGCTGCCCTCGTCGCTCGTGGGCAGCAGGATGCCGCCGACCATGCCGATCAGCGCGGCCGAAAGCACGAGCAGGGAGAGCGCGCCCGCGATGATGCGCTTCCTGTGCGACAGCGCGTAGCGCAGCAGATGCGTGTAGCCCTCGGTCATGGCGCGGAGGCCCTTCTCGAACGCGGGCAGAATCGGCATTCTGCGGACGCGGCCGCGCCAGAAGAAGCTGTCGCCTATGTTCTCGGTCCGCATGAGCCTCGAACAGAGCATCGGCACGACGGTGAGCGCCACGAGCAGGGAGCAGAGCAGCGCAAAGCTGATCGTATAGCAGAACTCCTTGAAGATCATGGACGAGATGCCCTCCACGAACACGATGGGCAGGAATACGGCGATCTTCGTCATCGTGGCCGCGAACACGGGCATCGTGACCTCGCGCGCGCCGTCCGCGGACGCGTCCTTGGCCGACACCCCGCCGCTTCGCAATCGGTAGATGTTTTCCATCACGACGATGGAGTCGTCCACGAGCATGCCGATGCCGACGGCGAGTCCCGAGAGGGAGAGGATATTCATGGTGATGTCCGTGAAATACATCAGGATGAAGGCGGCGATGATGGACGTGGGTATGGAGATCGCGATGATCATCGTGGATCCCCAGTTGCGCAGGAACACGAAGCAGACGATGATGGCGAGCAGGCAACCCATGATCGCGGTCTCGGCCACGTTCCGAATCGAGCGGTTGATGAAATCCGCTTGGTCCATCGCGACGCTGAAGTGCAGGTCGGGGCGGGCGGCGGAGAGCTTGTCCAGCGCCTTGTGGATGTCCCGCGAAACGGCCACCGTGTTGGAAACGGTCTGCTTTGTCACGCTGATGCCGATCGCGGGCGCGCCGTCCACGCGGCCGATGGAGCTGATCTCCTTCTCCCGCTGTTCGATTGTGCCGAGGTCGCGCAGGTAGATGACCTCGCGCGTCGGGAGCGCGATGGGCAGGTCGCCCAGCTCATCGGCGGACGAAAACTCGCCCATCGTGCGCACGATCAGCTTGCGGCCGCCGCGCGCCACGTCGCCGCTCGGCATCGCGATGTTTTCTGCTGCTAATATTTGGCTTATTTGGGAAAGTGTGAGGTGGTATCCGGCCAGGCGTTCCTGATTGATTTCGATGCTGATCTCGTTCTCGCGGCCGCCGAAGGCGGACACCGAGGCCACGCCCTCCGTGCGCTCGATCGCGGGCAATACCTCGTCGTCGATGATCTGCTGCAACTCGGCGAGGGGCAGTTCGCTCGAAGCGTAGATCACGGAAACGGGCATCATGTCCGGATCCATCGCGATGATCATGGGATCCGTCGCGTCGTCGGGCAGGTAGCCGCTGACGAGATCAACGGCCTCGCGCAGGTTCAGGCACGCGAAGTTCATATCCGTGCCGCCTTCGAATTCCGCCATGATGACGGACATGCTGTCCATGGACATGGAGGTCAGGCTGCTGATGCTTTCGACCGTCGCCACCTGCTGCTCGAGCGGCCGCGTGAGCATGCTTTCCACCTCCGTCGAGGCGGCGTTCGGATATTGGACGACGACGATGGCATAGGGCAGCTCTATCTTGGGAAGGAGGTCTATGGCCAGCCTCGAGAACGAGATGGCGCCGAGCACCACGATGATCAGCATAAGCATGACCGTGGTGACGGGGCGGTTTACCGCTATTTTTGAAACGCTCATGGGTGTCCCTTTTCTTGATTATTTTTACAGTTTACTCTACGATGTTGACCTTTGACGAGGGGTTCAGATAGGCCTGCCCCTCCGTGACGACGCGATCGCCCTCCTTGAGGCCGCTCTTGATCTCGATGAGCTCGCCGTTGTCCACGCCCGTGGTCACATCGTTCAGCACGACGCGGTTCTCGGCGTCGAGCGTGACCGCGATTTGCCGTCCCGCGCGGATGAACACGGCCTTCGACGGCACGGCGAGCACACCCTGCGCTCTGTCCGCCGCGACCGTGACCTCGGCGAACATGCCGGGCTTCACGGCTTCGTCCGGGTTTTCGAGGGTGATGACGATCGGGTACGTGAGCGAGCCCGCTGCGGGCGCGGGCGCGAGCGCCGTCACCGTTCCGCTGAACGAGGCGTCCTCCGAAACCGATTTGACCCGGATGCCGACCGTGTCGCCGAGCTTCACCTTGTTGATCATATTCTCGGAAAGCCCGGTATTGATTTCCAGCTTGTCTATGTTGGAGATCGTCACGGCGGGCGATGCCTGCGAAGCCATGCCGCCCACGCTCACGTTCACGGAGGTGATGTGCCCGCCTATGGGCGCCGTGACGGTCGCGTTGCCGAGCGCGTCGCCGGCGGCCGCGTAGGATTCCCGCGCCATGTCGAAAGCCGACTGCGCCTGTTCGTACATCTGGAGCGCTACGGCGCCCTCCGCGTAGAGCGTCTTGATGCGCTCCAGGTTCGTCGCGGCGTCGTTGTAGGCGATCTTCGCTTGGTTGACGGCCGTCGCCAGCTGGTCCCTGTCCAGCTCGAACAACCGGTCGCCCTTCCTTACCCGTTCGCCGAGCTCCGCATAGACCCGCGTGACCTCGCCGGGCATCTTGGGGATCACGAGGGCTTCTTCAACGGCTTCCAGCCGGCCCGTCAGGATCGAATTGCTGTTGATGTCCGCAAGGACGGCGGTCGCGACGCGGACGTTGACGGCGGCCTCTTCGATTTTCTCCTCCGGCGCGAGCCTGTCCGCCGCGATGCGAAAACCGGCGATCGCGAGCAGTGCGATCACGAAGAGGGCAATGATCCACTTCAACGCCCTTCCCACGCGCCGGCGCGGCACCGCCTTCTCCGCCGCCGCGCTCCCCGCCGCATCTTGGCCGTTCCTGTTTTCGTTGCTCATAATTCGTTGCCTTTCTCCGCTGTATGTGATATCATGTTAATTGTAACTATTCAAACCCCACGCAATTTTTGTCCATCTCGGAACCTGATGCCGGATTCCGGCTCCTCACGTACTTCTTATGTACGCTCCGGGGCCGAAATCCGGCCTCAGAACCCGATCTGAACAAAAATATCGCGGCGTTTGAATACTTTTGATTGAACCTTTGAACGGTAGCCAATAACTTGCCGGCCGCTTTGCGCCGAGAGCGGGCATATCGCGATATCGGCTGAATTCCACGCCGACCCGCCGGTCGGAACACATATAAGTTTACCGTCGGTGCCGGTATATGTCAAGTAAATTTTTATGAAAATTTTGTCGAAAAAGGATTGCGCGGCCGTGCTGGATCTGCTGCGTGCGGCTTATCCGAAGGCCGGTTGCGCGCTTGAGCACAGGAACGTATTTGAACTGCTCGTCAAGGTGGTGCTGTCCGCCCAGACGACGGACAAGAGCGTCAACGCCGTTTCGGGCGAGCTCTTCGGGCTCTGTCCCGACGCGGCATCGCTGGCGGCGGCGGACGAAGAAGAACTGCGGCGCATCCTGCGGCCCATAGGCATGTACAGGACGAAGGCGCGGAACATCAAAGCCCTCGCGGCCCGGCTCGCGTCCGCGCACGACGGCGCCGTGCCCGCGGATTACGACGCGCTCATCGCTCTGCCGGGCGTCGGCCGAAAGACCGCCAACGTCGTTTTGGCCGTCGGCTTCGGTCTGCAGCGCATCGCCGTCGATACCCACGTGTTTCGCGTGGCCAACCGCATCGGACTGTGCGACGAAAAGGACGTGTTGCAGACGGAGCTGGCTCTGATGCGGAAGTTGCCGGGGGACCGCCTGACGGAGGCGCACCACAGCCTGATCTTCCACGGGCGCGGTTGTTGCGGCGCGCGGCGGCCGGCCTGCGAAGCCTGTCCGGTGCTCGGCTATTGCAGATACGCGCACGCATTGCACGGCCCGGGCGAATCGGCGGTGCAGGGGCGGCGCACAGAATGAATGTGAGATCATGAATGAATTTGAATTGAAGGAATTTATAAGCGGGAAAGCCCTTGCGGTCAGGATTTCCGAGGCGGAGGCCCTGCATCCCGCGCTTTCCGGCATGCGCGTGTTCGACGCGCCGATCTTCGCGGCGGCCCGCGCGGACGACCCGCTGTTCTCCGGGCTCAAAAGCGCCGACGCGGTGGGCGCGCACCACCTTGTGCCTGCCGACTGGACCCGGGACGCGCGATTTGTCCTCTCCGTGTTTTTCCCCTTTGCAGAGCGGGTGCGGGCCGCCAACGCCGCGCCGGGCCGCATGCCCGCCGCCGAATGGCTCCACGGCCGCATCGAGGGACAAAAGCACATATCCGCCGTTGCCGCAGCGTCGGCGGAGCTGTTGCGCCGTGCGGGGTTCTCGGCCGTCGCCCCCTGCGTTGACGCGCGTTTTTGCGCGCAGGGTTTTACGAGCAACTGGTCCGAACGCCACGTCGCCTTCGTCTGCGGGCTCGGAACCTTCGGGCTTTCGAAGGGGCTGATCACGGAGAAGGGCATCGCCGGCAGGTTCTTCAGCCTCGTCACGAACATGGGACTTTCGGTGTCGCGCAGGGGATATACGGAACTTTACGAGTATTGTATATTCTGCGGACGCTGCGTGAAGCGCTGTCCCGTGGACGCCATCGACCCCGAAACGGGCAAGGCGCACGCGCCCTGTCACGCGTTTCTCGAAGAAACGCGGGCGCGCTTTTCGCCGCGCTACGGCTGCGGCAAATGTCAGACGGGCGTTCCCTGCGAAAGCGGCGCGCCCGCGAGGAGCGTAAAGCTGTGACGGCGGTGGTTGTATTCAGCAGAGTGGCGGGCGTATTCGCCATGGTTCTCATCGGTTTTATTGCGAACAGGCTCGGCTGGCTGCCGTCCGAATCGGGCAAATACCTTTCGAAGATCGTGATCAACATAGCGGCGCCCTGCGCCGTGCTCCACTCCATGAGCGTGCAGGAGATCGGCGGCGGCGCGGGCATTCTCGTGGCGGAGATCATAG
>JAISNR010000031.1 GCA_031276135.1 Eubacteriales Family XIII. Incertae Sedis bacterium
TCCGCTGTGGGCGTCGGAAATTTGAGTGGAGCTGTCCTCAGTACGAGAGGACCGGGATGGACATACCTCCGGTGCACCGGTTGTCCTGCCAAGGGCACGGCCGGGTAGCCGCGTATGGACGGGATAAGCGCTGAAAGCATCTAAGTGCGAAGCCCCCCACAAGAAGAGATTTCCTCCTGAAAAGGTAAGACCCGTGAAAGACCATCACGTCGATAGGTCGGAGGTGTACGCATGGCAACATGTTCAGCTGACCGATACTAATGGGTCGAACGCTTGACCAAAAGAAAAAAAACGAAGGGGAAGGATGCGAAGGATCGCTTCGGAAACGGACGCGGCCTTGCTTCTCCGGAAGCTTTCGGGCATTCGTTTGCGTCAAAGGTTCTTCTTGTTCGGTTTTGAGGGCGCCGCGGACCGGTTTTCCCCGTTCCCCCCGCTTTCAGCCGTGCCGGTGATTACAGCAATGAGGAAACACCTGTTCCCATCCCGAACACAGAAGTTAAGCTCATTTGCGCCGACGATACTTGGCGGGCAGCCGCCCGGGAAAATAGGTCGTCGCCGGCTTTTTTTATTGAGGCCCTATGGTCAAGCGGTTAAGACACTGCCCTTTCACGGCAGTAACCCGGGTTCGAGTCCCGGTAGGGTCACCATCCGAAATATCCTTGCAGACAGGGTTTTATGAATTCTTGCAAGGATTTGTTTTTTTTGAAATGTTTCGGCAGACGCCGCATATGCGCTCGTGGCGGAATCGGCAGACGCGCCGGATTTAGGATCCGGTGGGAAACCGTGAGGGTTCAAATCCCTCCGAGCGCACCATGTTTTGTTATTTTGGCTATTAAGTCGGGCACTGGGTTTCCAAAAGCGGCCGTCACATATTTGGAAGCATATGGATTTTACATTCTGCCACGATAAAAAAAACGCGGTAAAAATCGAATTCTTCTTGCCATTTCACGCGCGTTTATGTATAATACAAATGTTGCATGCAACGCAAGGATCCGCCAGAAGGAGGTGGGGGCACGAATGGCACAGGTGATCGTCAGAGAAAACGAGAGTTTGGAGAGCGCGTTGAAGCGCTTCAAGCGTTCCTGCGCGCGTGACGGCGTCATGTCGGAACTGCGCAAGCGGGAGCATTACGAGAAACCGAGCGTGAAGCGAAAGAGAAAATCCGAAGCCGCGAGGAAGAAAGCCAAAAAATATTGATATCGCGCACGTATCCTATGGAGGGGAAGCTGAAGTGAGCGCCCGTGCCGGCCAAAGCGCGAACGATTGTTGGAGTGTTTCGGTCCTTCCGAGCGCTCCAATTTTTTTCTTTGCCGCTCCGCCCGTAAAAGAAACGAAAGGATGATTTGGACAACCTGATTGCAAATGAAGAAGTCAAGATGCGGATCGACCGCGACCACATCGCGAACGACCTGTTCGGGAATCTGGATGTAAACCTGCGGATCATCCGCGACAACTACGACGTGGACATCGTGCAGCGGCAGGACGAGATCGTGCTCAGGGGCGGCGAGGCGTCCAAGGCCGGGGAGGTGATCGCCGAGCTCATCGGCATACTCGAATCGGGCGAGAAGCTCGATCCGCAGACGGTGAACTACGTGATCGGTCTGCGCCAAAAGGGGCTTTCCTACGGCGAGCACAGCGTGAGCAGGGATGCCATCTGCTTCACGCACCGCGGCAAGCCCATCCGGGCCAAGACGCTGGGACAGGCGGAGTACGCGCAGAGCATACGCGCGCACGAAATCGTGTTCGGCATCGGGCCCGCCGGGACGGGCAAGACCTATCTCGCCGTCGCGACGGCGATCAGCGCCTTCAAGAACAAGGAGGTGGACAAGATCCTGCTCGCGCGGCCGGCCGTCGAGGCCGGCGAACGCCTCGGCTTTCTGCCCGGAGACCTGCAGGAGAAGGTCGATCCCTATCTGCGGCCGCTCTACGATTCGCTCTACGAGATGCTGGGCAGAGACGCGGCACTGCGGCTCAAAGAACGCGAGAGCATAGAGGTCGTGCCGCTGGCCTACATGCGCGGCCGCACGCTCGACCGCTCCTTCATCATACTCGACGAGGCGCAGAACACGACGAAGGAACAGATGAAGATGTTCCTGACGCGGCTCGGCATCGGCTCGAAAGCCGTCGTAACGGGCGACATCACGCAGATCGACCTGCCGCGCGGAAAAAAATCCGGTCTGAAGCACGCGATCGATGTGCTTGCGCACATAAAAGATATCAAGTTCTGTTTTCTGAAAGACAACGATGTGGTGCGCCACGCGCTCGTCCGCAAGATCATCGGTGCGTATGACCGCTACGAACGCGACAATCCGCAGGACAAGGACGAGGCGTGAGCGCGGCTTTTCGCGCTTTTTGTGAATGGTGGGTGTATGAACATAGTATTCAGCGATGAAAGAATGCCCGGCGAAAGGGTGGTCGGCCTCATGCGCGAGGCCGGCGGCTGTTGCGCCGCGCGGGAGGGCTTCGATGCGGAAAAGCTGGAGGTCAGCGTGACCTTCGTGGACGCCGCCGAGATGCGCGAACTGAACCGCCTGTACAGGGAGATCGACGGCGTCACGGATGTGCTTTCCTTTCCGCAGTACGCCGCGCGCGCGGACATCCCAAAGGATGCGTACATCTCGATCGGCGACGTCGTGATCTGCTCGGAGCAGGCGCTGCTTCAAGCCGACGACTTCGGCCATTCGCCGGAGCGCGAGCTCGTCTATCTCTTCGTGCACAGCGTCTTTCATCTGCTCGGCTACGACCACGGTTCCGACGGGGACCGCTCGGAGATGCGCGAACGCGAAGAGGCCGTCATGGAACGCCTGAGGCTGACGCGGTGAACGCGCCGTGAAATCGGGTTTCATCGGCATCATCGGCCGTCCCAACGTGGGCAAATCCACGCTGCTGAACAGCATCACGGGCGAAAAGATCGCGATCGCGACCGAGAAGCCGCAGACGACGCGCAACCGCATAAGGGGCGTGTATACCGCGCTCGCCGAAAACGACGCGGACAGCGTGCAGATGGTGTTCATCGACACGCCCGGCATACACAGGCCGCGCAACAAGCTCGGCGGCCATATGACGCGCATGGCGACGGACACGCTGCGCGAGGTGGACGCAGTGCTCTTCGTCGTGGACTGCGCACCCTCCGCGGGCGGCGGCGACGCGCACATCCTGAAGCTGCTCGAAGAGATCGACACGCCCAGGATCGCGGTGATCAACAAGATCGACGTCATGCCGCCGGACGCCTTCAAGGTCGTCTACGACGCGTATGCGAATCGTGAAATGTTTCACGATGTGCTGGGCGTTTCGGCGCTCACGGGCGGGAACGTGGCGCGTCTGCTCGGCATTCTGCGCGGGCTGCTCGCGGAAGGCCCGATGTTCTTTCCGGCGGACGCGGTGACGGACAGGCCGGAACGCTTCATCGCGTGCGAGCTGATACGCGAGAAACTGCTCCTGTACTTGGATGACGAAATACCGCACGGCGTCGCCGTCGAGATCGAAAGCTATGAGGAACTGCGCGGCCTGACGCGCATAGGCGCCGTCATTTACTGCGAGAAAAAATCGCACAAGGGCATGATCATAGGCAAGGAAGGCCGCAAGCTCAAGGGGGTGGGGAAGCGCGCGCGCGCCGACATCGAGGCCCTGCTCGGGACGAAGGTGTTCCTGCAGCTTTGGGTCAAGGTTCGTGAGAACTGGCGCGACAGCGATTTTGCGCTGCGTTCCCTCGGCTATGGGGACGAGTGAATGGACGCATACACCGAGGGCATCGTCCTGCGGCAGACGAAGATCCTGAACGGGCGGCGCATGGTCACGCTGTTTTCGAAGGAATACGGCAAGCTCGGCGCGGGCACGAACATCGCGGGAAGGGGCCGCGACAAGTCCTCGCTCGCGGTCAGACCCTTCACCTACGGGAGTTACGGACTCAGGAAGAGCCGCGGTGTCTGGCATCTGAACAGCGCGGAAGCCCTGCGCGGGTTTTACCGCATCGCGGAGGTGCCGGAGAAGTTCGCGAACTGCTCCTACGCGCTGGAATTCACGGAGAAGCTGTTGCCGGAGGAATCGCCGGCGCCGGCGCTGTTCGCGCTCGCGCTCGAATATTTTGAGATGATGGAAGCGCGCCGGAAGAAATTCGACACGCTCACCGCAGCCTTTCTGTTCAAGGCGATCCACCTGTGGGGCGCCGTGCCGGAGCTCGAAAAATGTGTGCGCTGCGGAAGGGAACCGCACGGTGCCGTTTTTTTCGGCGTCCGTGACGGCGGCCTCGTCTGCGGCGTCTGCCGGGAGGCAGAAAATATTCCGGATGCAGACAAGGACCGGTTGCTTTATCCTTTGGATTTTGGTATACTGAACGTAATGCGTTACCTTCCGGACCGCCCGCTCGGGGATCTTGAACGCCTTGCGTTCGACGAGCCCGTGTTGCGTGCGCTGAAACGCATTCTGCGGGAACACGCGGCATGGCATCTGGGCGTTGGCGGATTGAAGAGCGAAGCATTTTTTAACGGCGGTTTAAGCATATCGAGAAAGGAGTTGCGTAGGGATGGACACGGAAATTACCCTTGAAAAGATCGAGCTTGTGAAGGACAGGACGGGCGTCAGCTACAAGGAGGCCAAGGAAGCCCTCGAAGCGGCGAAGGGCAGCGTCGTCGATGCGATCATCAACATCGAGGAAACCATAAACATGAGCGGACGCAGCAGGCTGAACGATCACGGCCTCAAGCTGGTCGAACGGATCAAGGCCGCGGTCAAGAAGGGCAATGTCACGAAGATCATCGTGAAGAAGGACGGGGAGGTCATCCTGAATCTGCCCGTCAATATCGGCATCCTCGGAACCGTGATCGCACCCTGGGCCGCGCTGATCGGCGTGATCGCGGCATTCGGAACCAAATGCGACATAGAACTCCTGACGGACGACGGACGCATCATAGACATCGGCGAAAAGGCGGGGGACGCCTTTGACGAAGCGGTCGAGCGCGGCGCGGACATCATCGATGACGTGCGGACGAAGGGCGCCGATGTCATCGACAGCGTGCGGACAAAGGCCAAACGCGCCGTTTCGAAGGATGCGGACGAGGAAGAGGACTACGAGTACGGTCCCGCCCCGGGCGCGGAAGGCACCGGACAGGGCGATTTCGGCGATTATGTTTCCACGGAGGCGGACAAGGGCGAGGCCCGGGACGCGGAGCCCGAAAAACCGACTTCGAGGATTGTGGATACGGTGGAGCGCACCGCAAAGACGGTGAGCGATGTGGTTTCCGAGGCGGCTGAGGCGATCAGGAATGTCGTGAAGAGCCCGGAGGAAGGGGAGAAGCCAAAGACGGATGAGTAACGACGCGACTATGGAGAAAATCGTGGCGCTTGCGAAGAGCAGGGGCTTTCTGTATCCGGGCTCCGAGATATACGGCGGACTCGCGAACGCTTGGGATTATGGTCCCATCGGCGTCGAGCTCAAGAACAACGTCAAGAAGGCATGGTGGAGAAAATTCGTGCAGGAATCGGGGTACAACGTGGGCCTCGATTCGGCCATTCTCATGAACCCCAAGACCTGGGTGGCCTCGGGGCACGCCGGCGGCTTCGCCGACCCGCTCATCGACTGCAAGAAGTGCAAGGCGCGCTTTCGGGCCGACAAGCTGATCGCGGACCATCTGTGCGCGTCCGGCGAAACCGCAGCCGCCGCGGACGGCTGGCCGAACGAGAAGATGGAGGCGTTCATCGCCGAGAACGGGATCAAATGCCCGCTGTGCGAGGCCGCCGACTTCACGGGCATACGGCAGTTCAACCTCATGTTCAAGACCTTTCAGGGCGTCACCGAGGACTCCAAAGCGGAGCTCTTCCTGCGGCCCGAAACGGCGCAAGGCATCTTCGTGAATTTCAGAAACGTGCAGCGAACCGCGCGAAAGAAGCTCCCGTTCGGCATCGCGCAGATCGGGAAATCCTTCCGAAACGAGATCACGCCCGGGAATTTCATATTCCGGACGCGCGAATTCGAACAGATGGAGCTGGAGTTCTTCTGCAAGCCGGGCACGGACCTCGAATGGTTCGCGTATTGGAAGGACTTCTGCGTGACCTTTCTCAAATCCCTCGGCATCCGGGACGGGAGTCTGCGGCTTCGCGACCACGACAGGGAAGAGTTGTCGCATTACAGCAACGCCACGACGGACATCGAATTCCTGTTTCCCTTCGGTTGGGGTGAGCTTTGGGGGATCGCCGACAGGACGGACTTCGATCTGAAGCAGCACATGGAGCATTCCGGAGAGGACCTCTCGTACAGGGATCCCGAAACGAATGAGAAGTACGTACCGTACTGCATCGAGCCGTCGCTCGGCGCCGATCGCGTGACGCTGGCCTTCCTGCTCGACGCCTATCGCGAGGAGGCTTTGACCGACGAGAAGAGCACGGACGACGCGCGGACCGTGCTGCGCTTCCATCCGGCTCTCGCGCCGTACAAGGCGGCCGTGCTGCCGCTGACGAAGAAGCAGGCCGAACGCGCGGAAAAGATTCACAAGGAGCTGGCGCCGCGTTTCTTCACGGACTATGACGCGTCCGGCAACATCGGCAAACGCTATCGCCGGCAGGACGAGATCGGCACGCCGTTCTGCATAACCGTCGATTTCGACACGGAAACGGACGATACGGTGACCTTGCGCGACCGCGACAGCATGGGACAGATCCGCCTGCCGATCGGCGGACTCGGGGAGTACATAGAAGAAAAAATGCAGTTCTGAAAACGAGCATAGCAATAAAATATTCTCCGCGCGGTGTTGAATGCGGCGCGCGGCCGGTGTATAATAAATGCGAGAAGCAGGTGCGCGCCGCGCAATTGTTTTGTCAAGAAAATGCGCGGCGGGTCCCGCAGGGTTGCGCCGCACGCAAAAGACAGCCGAAAGGTAGGTGATTCGCAATGGTTAAATTGATTGTCGGCCCAAAAGGCACCGGCAAGACGAAGAGGATGATTTCTCTCGCCAACGACCGCGTCGAAAAAAGCGACGGCAGCGTCGTATTCATCAATAAAAATCAAAGACTGATGTACGATTTGAAGTATACGATCCGCGTGGTCAGCATGGAGGATTACGAGGAGATCACAAACAGCGATGAGTACATCGGTTTTATTTTTGGGATAATCAGTTCGAATCACGACATCGAGGCCATCTTCATCGACAGCATATTGAAGCACGCGGACGTCAGCAAGGAGGACATACCCGAATTCCTCGACAGGCTGGCTCAGATCGCCGAGAAATACGAAATCGAGATCATCGTCAGCCTGAGCGCGCAGCCCGAGGAGCTCGGCGGCGCCATCCGGCACTTCACGGTGCTGAACGAAAAGGACCTCGCCGCGGGTTGACGGCGCGTGGGGATGCTTGTCTTTTGGGATATCGACGGTACGCTCATGTCCTGCGGAAGCGACGGAACCCGGGCGCTGAACGAGACCTTCCTCGAGCTGTACGGGGCGAAGGATGCTTTCCTGCGGGCGGGCATAGGCGGTGCGCAGGATTTTGCGATCCTGCGCCGCATCGCCGCAGAATGCGGGATAGCGCACTTCGATCCGGACGCCTTTGCATCCGCTTACGTTTCCAACCTGAAACGCATCTTGGACGAAAATCAAAACAGGCATGTCATGCCGGGCGTCGTTCGGCTTCTGGAATACGTGCGCGGGCGCGCGGACTTCGGGAATCTGCTCCTGACGAGCAATCTGCGGGCCGGCGCGGAAGCCAAGCTGCGCTCCGTCGGCCTGTGGTCCTACTTCGCGGATGCGCCCTGCGGCGGCTTCGGCGACGCGCCCGGCGAGAAATGGGACGCCGCGCGGGCGGCGATCGCGGAGCTTGCGGCATTTTTGGGCCGGCCCGTTTCGCCGCGCGATTGCGTCGTCATAGGGGACGGGGTCTACGACATCCGCTCTGCGAAGCGCGTCGGTGCGCGGCAGATCGCCGTCGCGACGGGGTGGACGTCCGCGGAGCTCTTGGCCGCTGAGTCGCCGGACTGCCTGTTCGCGGATTTGGGCGATACGGCGCGCGTCATCGCGGCACTCAACGCCATGGAAGGCGAGAACGGAAGCGTGCGATGAACAGCGTGAGTCTGCGGGATTTTCGAAGGGCGTTCGCGGGCAGAAAGCCCGAACCGCTCGACAGACACAGATATTTTTCGGTGCTGGTTCCGCTCGTGGAACGGGACGGCGAGGTGCACCTGCTCTATCAGCTGCGCGCCGAAACCCTGCGGCGGCAGCCCGGCGAGGTCGGCTTCCCCGGCGGCAAGGTGGAGGACGGCGAAACGCCCCTCGCTTGTGCGATCCGCGAAACGGTGGAGGAGCTCCGCATTCCCCGCGAGAGCATAGAGGTCATCGGCGAGCTCGATTACATCCATGGCTACAGCGATTTTACGATGTACGCCTTCCTTGCGGCGGTGGCTGACGCGGATTTTTCGCGCGACTTCAACCGCGCGGAGGTACAGGAGGTGTTCCTGGTTCCGATTTCCTTTTTTCTGGAAAACGAACCCGAAATACACAAGTACGAGATCGCGCCGAAGATCGACGGCGGTTTCCCTTACGACAGGATACAGCCCAAGGGCTTTTACAGGTGGCGCACGGGCGAGGCGATCGTGCCCATCTACAACTACGAAGGCCGCGCGATCTGGGGGCTCACGGGCCGCGTCACGCTGCGCCTCATAAATATATTGAAAAATTCCATGAAGTAATTGTCACCGGCATCATAAGGTGATACAATAAATCCCGTATCGGCGAGAATGAGGACAAGCCCGTGCGATGCGTCAAAGCCATAAGGCCCGCGTGTTTTTTGTTGTGCAAAAAACATCGCAGAAAGGGAAGCGTATGACTTTGATCAGAGAAATGCCGGAGCTGGAACGCCCCAGGGAAAAGATGATGCTCCTCGGCGCGGACAGGCTTTCCAATGCCGAGCTTCTCGCCGTATTGCTCGGAACGGGAACGAAATCGCAATCTGCGACCGCCTTGGCGGACAGAATCCTGTCCATGACGCCGGACGGCATCGGCTGTCTGTCGGACTGTGCGCCCGAGGAGCTGTCGCGCGTATCCGGCGTCGGCATCGCGAAGGCCTGCCGCATCACGGCGGCGGTCGAGCTGGGCAGACGACTTGCGACGACTCCGAAGAACAGGCGCCTGCGCGTCGATTCGCCGGAGGCGGTCGCGGCGCTCTTCGTGGAGAGCATGCGGCACCTGAAGCAGGAATGCTTTCGGATCGTGTTGCTGAACGTCAAAAATGAGATTATGGCGATCGAGGAGGTTTCCGTCGGCAGCATCAATTCCTCGAATGCCGATCCGCGCGAGGTGTTTCGGTCCGCGATCAAACGGGGCGCCGCGTCGCTCATTCTCGCGCACAACCACCCGAGCGGCAATTCGAAGCCGAGCGCATCCGACATAGAGGTGACAAAGCGATTGATCGCCGCAGGAGATATCTTGGGCATACGCGTGATCGATCACATCATCGTGGGCGACGGGAGCTTCGTCAGCATGCGGCAGAAACGGCTGTTGTGACACCTTTGTCAAGCCGGACGCCTCAAACAAAGGAGATGGGGACGAAGAATGCTGTTCAACAAGGACATAGGGATAGATCTTGGCACCGCCAACACGCTGATCTTCATAAAGGGAAAGGGCATCGTGGTCAACCAGCCCTCTGTGATCGCCGTCGATACGGGCATGCGCAGGATTTTGGCCGTGGGGCGCGAGGCGAAAGACATGATCGGAAAGACGCCCGAACACATCCGGGTCGTGCGGCCCCTGCAGGACGGCGTCATCTCGGACTTTGAGATGACGGCGAACATGTTGCGCGTATTCCTGAAGGGAATACTGGACGGCGCGGGGCTTTTGACGCGCATACGCATCGTGGTCGGCGTGCCCTCCGGCGTCACGGAGGTGGAGAAGCGCGCCGTGGAAGAGGTCATCCGGCAGATGGGCGCACGCGACGTGTTCATACTCGACGAGCCCATGGCCGCCGCGATCGGCTGCGGTCTGCCGGTGGACGACCCCACGGGCTGCATGATTGCCGACATAGGCGGCGGCACCTCCGACATCGCCGTGATCGCCCTTGGCGGCATCGTCACGAGCACCTCCCTGCGGCACGCGGGCGACAAGCTGAACGAGGCCATCGTCGCGTACATGCGGCGCTCCTACGACCTGCTCATCGGCGACAGGACGGCGGAGGAACTGAAGATCGCGATCGGTTGCGCCTACATCGACGACGGCGCGGACGAGGAGGAAAAATTGCTCTACCTCGACGCCAAAGGGCGCGACATCATCACGGGGCTTCCGAAAGTCATCAAGGTATCGTCCAAGGAGATACACGAGGCGCTCGAGGAACCCATCGGCGTGATCATAGACGGCGTCAAAAACACCTTGGAGCATACGCCGCCCGAGCTCGCGGCCGACATCGTGAGTCACGGCATGGTCCTCTCCGGCGGGGGCGGCCTGATCCGCGGGCTGGACAAGCTGATCACGCGGCATACGGGTCTGCAGGTGTACATCGCCGAAAACGCGCTCGAAGCCGTCGCCGAGGGCACGGGCAAGAGCTTGAAAAACATAGAAAAATTAGAACGATATTCAAGTAAGAAGCTGGCACGATAACGCCCCTCGCACGGCCGGATCGCCTTTTCGCGCCGGCCCGGCGCGAAAAACCGCGTGCCACGGGCGACAGGATCCCGGAAAGACAGCAAAGCGACCATGAAATGGATACGGAAGCACACCGGAGCAAGCACGATTATCGCGGTTTTCGTCGCCCTGTTCATATTGGTTCTGGTTTCATACCGGACCTTCGGAGAGAGCAACCCTCTGGGCAGGTCCGCAGGCCGCGCGCTCGACGTGATACAGGCGCCGTTTGCGCGGGTTGCGCGCTTTTTGGACGAGCGTTTTTCCGTTTACCTGCGTTCGGAGGAACTCGTCCGGGAAAACGAGCGGCTCAGGACGCGCGTTGCGGAGCTCGAGCGCGAGCTGAACGAATCGCGGCTTTCGGGCGCGGACCTCGCCGATCTCGAAATGCTCTCCGAGGCGCTGAATTACGCCGATCTCGAGGATGCCTACGACCTCGTCACCGCAGATGTGGTCGGCCTCGACAATTCGAGCGGCTTCAACATCTTTACGATCAACGTCGGCTCGGAGGACGGCGTTTCGGTCGATTCCGTCGTGATCGACGGCGACGGACTGATCGGGCGCGTAATGGCGGTCAGCGAGAACGCGGCCAAGGTGATTTCGATCATAGACGAAACCAACAAGGTGGGCTTTCAGGTGTTTCGAAATCTCGAATGGCTCGGCATGCTGAACGGCGACGGCAACGGCAAACTCACGGGCTACATGCTGGACGAAACCGCTGCGGTGCGGGAAGGCGACCGCCTCGTCACCTCCGCGATCGGCGGCTTCTATCCCCCCGGCATCACGATCGGCAAGGTGACGAGCGTCGAGTGGAACCACGATTCGCCGCTGAAAACAGTGCACGTGGAGCCTGCGGTGTATTTCAAGAGCATTCGAAAGGTGACGGTGCTTTCATGAAAACGCGCTACGCGATCCCTTTGTTCCTCGGGGCTTTCATCGTGCAGACCACCATGCTGCGCTACATCGCGATATGCGATGTTTCGCCGAACATCCTGCTCTGCCTCGTGATCGTATTCGCCTTCCTGTACGACGAGCCCTTCGGCGTCGTGTTCGGCGTGATCTTCGGCATCCTGTGGGATGCGGAGTTCGGCCTGTACGTCGGCGTTTCCGCCGTATCGCAGATGTCGGCGGCGCTTTTGGTCATGCGCATCAAGCGCTACCTGAACCATGAGCTCCTGTTGCCCGCCTTGGCGGCCGGGCTCGCGGGCGTGTTTGTGAACAACGCCGTTTATTGGAGCATCTACAAGCTGGCGGGGATACCGCACACGCTGCTTTACATACTCGGGATGCAGCCGGTTCTGTTCGCCTACAATCTGCCGGTCGTGATGCTCTTTCACCTGCTGTTGCGGCGCGGCGTCATCCGGCACAGAAAGGATCGCGAATACAAAGGGGGCTTCCATGAAGCCAAGGGTTTTATAATGCGATGAAGTGGATCAAACCGCGCGACAATCAGATCATGCTGCTCATCGCCGTCTTGATGGCCGCGCTCGTCCTGCGCCTGTTCGTGCTGACCGTGCTGCAGCATGACGAATGGACGGTCGCGGCCGACGACAACGACATGCGGAGCATCTACACGGTCGCGCCGCGCGGGGAGATATACGACCGCTACGGCCGGATCCTGGCGGGGAATCTGCCGAGTTTCACGGTGCAGTTCAGCAGGGGCAATATGCGGGACGCGGAGCTGAATTCCGTGGCCGCACGCCTGATCGGGATATTGGAGAAGAACGGGGAGGAATACATCGACAACTTCCCCATCGTGTACGAAAACGGCGATTTCGAGTACAGGTACCGGATCGAGACAGAGGAATGGCTGCTGTCGCAGGGCATGCCGGCGGATTTTTCGGCGGAGCAGGCCTTCGACGAGATTCGCCGCAGGAACAACATCGACGAGGATCTGGACCCCTACGAAGCGCAGGCCGACATGCAGAAGCTCGGCGTGACGCCGCCCATATCCGTCGTGCGCATGAGCTATACAAAGGACATGGACAAGGCGGCCTTCCTCGAACGCTACGGCCTCGAAACGAGCATCTCCGCGCGCGACGCCTTCCGCGCGATCCGCGACTATTTCGAGATAGACGAAACCATCCCGGACGCCGAGGCGCGCAAGCTGATCGTCCTGCGCAACGAGCTGAAGCTGCTCGGCTATCGGCAGTACGTGCCGGCCAACATCGCGACGAACGTCACGGACAACACGGTCATGCAGATCGAGGAGATGGGCAACGGCCTCAAGGGCGTCAGCGTCGTGACGGAAACGATCCGCTACTATCCGAACGGCAGCACGGCAAGCCATGTATTGGGATATATGGGGAAAATATCCGAATCCCTGAAGGCGCGCTACGTGGATGAGCTGGGTTACAGGCCCACGGACATGATCGGTCTCGACGGCGTGGAGAAGAGCCTCGAAAGCACGCTGAAGGGCAAGGACGGCATCAAGGAGGTACAGGTCAATTCCCACGGTGAGCTGAAGAAGGTGATCAGTGAGCAGGTGGCGGAGAAGGGCAAGGACGTGTACCTGACCATAGACCTTTCGCTGCAGCAGTCCTGCGAAGAGATTCTCGAAAAAGGGCTTTCGCGCCTGCAAAACGGCGGAACCTTCGAGAGCAAATGGGGCAGCTACAAATACCGGGAGGCGCAGCCCAACGCGAACGTCGGCTCGATCGTCGTGCTCGACGTAAAGACCGCGGAACCGCTTGCCATCGCCAATGCGCCGAGCTTCGATCCGAACCTGTTCGCGACGGGCATCGGCAACGAAGATTGGAACGCGCTGCAGAGCCGGAACGCGCGCGATCTGCTCGCGCCCCTGCCGCTCTACAACGTGGCGGCGCGAACCGCCGTGCAGCCCGGTTCCACGTTCAAGCCCATAACGGCCATCGCGGCCCTCGAATCGGGCCTCGATCCGGACCTGCGGCTCTACGACGGCGGTTTCGTGACGGTCGGGAACAGGCCGTACAAATGCCTCCAGTACAGCACGAACGGCGGCAGCCACGGACGCGTGAACCTCTGCGAGGCGCTCGAGGTGTCCTGCAACTACTATTTCTTCGACATCGCGACGGGCATGGATTTCTACAGGAACAAGCCGCTTTCCTATCGCGGAAACATAGACATCGACAAGATCACCTCCTATGCCGAGCAGTTCGGCCTCGGGCAGTACACGGGCATAGAACTTTCCGAAACCGCCGCCGGCGTGCCGAACGCCGCGACGAAGATGTCGATGACGAAGGCCCTGCTCACGCGGCATCTGTACGACAACGCGGAGGAGTATTTCACGCGGGAATTTCTGAACGACGCCGCACTGTTGGGCGGCAGCATAGAGGAAATCGTAAGCTGGGCGGAGGAGAACCCGAAGCGTTCGGAGATTCTCGCGCGCATGCAGGATATGGGCATCAGGGAGGAGCAGATCAGCCGCGTCGCGGACACCTGCAAATCCACCTATTTCAACTTCGCCCAATGGACGACGGGCGATGAGTTGAACATCTCGATCGGACAGGGCGAAAACGCCTACACGCCCCTGCAGGTCGCGAATTACATCGCGACCATAGGCAACGGCGGGGTCAGGAACGAGGTCAGCCTCGTGCGCGCGGTCGAGGGCGAGGGGATACGGGAGAAGGAACCCGGCGTCAAGGTGGAGCTCAAAGACGACGTCTTTTTGGAATACGTGATCGACGGCATGAAACGCGTCGTAAGCGGCTCGCGCGGCAGTCTGCGCAGTCAGTTCGCCGGCTTCCCCGTTGCCGTCGCCGCCAAGACGGGAACCGCGCAGAAGAGCGGCTATATTCAGCCTCCGGACGAGGTGGAATACATCAAGGAGCATCTGAAGGGCATCGACGCCGGCTTGGAATGGGAGAGCGTCGAGGCCGAAATGAACAGGCTCATGGCGCAGCTGCCCGACATCTACACATCCAAGAACAAGGCGGTGCGCAGGGCCGTCGTCAACCTGAGCGGCTACAGCGCCGCGATGGCGGAGGAGCGCATGGACTCCTTCAAGGACAGCTACAGACCCTTTTCGTGGATCGTGGCGCTGGCGCCGGCGGAGGATCCGCACATCGCGGTCGCGGTGCTCGTGTTTCAGGGCAACAGCTCGCTGAACGCCGCGCCCATGGCGAAGGAGGTCATCGCGCAGTACATGGAACTCGAAAAGCAGTATCGGGATTACAGCCTCGATACGGCAATTGACTAGGGGAAACAGAATTGGGTAAAATCATCCTGTCCGCATCCGGAAAAGGCGGCGTCGGCAAGTCCGTGTTCACCGTGAACCTCGGCGCCACCCTCGCGGATCGGGGCGTGAAGGTCGTCATGATCGACATGAATCTCGGTTTGCGAAATATGGACATATATCTGGGCCTTGAAAACAAGGTGATCTTCGACGTGGCGGACGTCCTGAGCGGCCTGTGCGGATATCGGCGGGCCATGTTGCGCGACAAGCGTTTCCCCTGTCTGCACATGATTCCTGCGACGCAGGACAGGAGCAAGTTCGCGTTCGACGAGGCGGTTGTGGCGAATTTTTATGCAGGACTGCGAGAGAGCTATGATTACGTGCTCGTGGACGGGCCCGCGGGCGTGGGCCGGGACGTTTCGCTGGCGGCCGCGGGCTGCGATGTCGCCGCGATCATAACGACCTTGGAGTATGTTTCGCTGCGCGACGCGGATATGGCGGATCGCGTCCTTTCGAAGGCGGGCGTGGCGCGGCGCGCCTGCGTGCTGAACAAGGTGAACCGCGAGCTGATACGAAGCGGCCTGTTTCCCAGCTTCGAGGATGTGTCCGCGCGCGTGCGGCCGCCGCTCATAGGCATTATCCAGTACGATGAGAACATCAACATCGCCGCCAACTGCGGCGTTCCGGTCGTCCGGCAGAGGGGCAGCTACATCGAAGAGAATTTCAACCGCATAGCGGACAGGCTGCTCGGCCTTTGACGCGCGTTCCTCCGGCGTTTCAGAAATTGATCGTCTTGTTCCTTATGCCCACGTTCAAAACCAGACCGATCGCGAGCATATTGGCCGCGACCGCCGTGCCGCCCGCGCTGACGAAGGGCAGGGGTATGCCGGTCACGGGCATGAGTCCCATGTTCATGCCGATGTTTTCGAATATCTGAAAGGCGAACATCGCCACGATGCCGATCGCGATCAGGGAGCCGTACAGGTCCTTGGCTTTGCCGCTGATGCGCCAAAGGCGCAGCAGGAAAACGAGATAGACGAATATGAGCGCGCAGCCGCCGATGAAACCGAGCTCCTCCACCATGACCGCGAAGATGAAATCGGATTCCTGCACGGGGATGAAGTTCAGCTCCTTTTGCGTGCCGGAGAAGAGACCCTTGCCGAACAGTCCGCCCGAGCCGATGGCAACCTTTGCCTGGTGGACCTGCCAGGTCGTCCGTATGCTCAGGTTTTCCGGGTGCAGGAAGCCTTCGATTCGTTCCTTCTGATAGCCCTTCATGAAGCGGTAGATCACGGGGAGCACGATGAGAAAGGCTGCGGCGAAGCGGCCGAACAGCTTGCCGTCTATGCCCGCGTAGAACACCATGCCCACGCACATGACGGCGAGAACGAGCCCGGAGCCGAAGTCCTGCTTCATGATGAGCGCGAGAAAGGGCGCCGCGTACAGCGCGGAGAAGAACACGCCCTTGATCGAGGCCAGCGAGTCGCGTATGCCGGCAAGGAAGTGCGCGAAGATCGGCACGAACAGGATCCGCACGAGCTCCGAGGGCTGCATTGTCGTTATGCCGAGGTCGATCCACGCGAGGGATCCCGTGCCCATGTCCGTTCCGAGCGGCGTGTAGACGCTGAGCTGGAAGAGCAGCGCGCAGATGTAGATCGGTTTCTCGTAGCGCGCGAATATCCGGTAGTCGATCAGCAGGATCACGGCTATGGCGGCATAGCCGATCAAATACGAAGCCGCCTGTACCACGATGCTGCGATTCAACAGGTTTTCGCCGTCGTAGGTGATGCTCGCGATCATGACGATGCTGACGAGCGCGAACAGAAGCGGCAACGCGAGCAACATCCGATCTATCCGCTTTAGCAAATTCAAAAAATATCCCAATTTTCCCACATTCCCCTTTTTATTGAAATATGTATTGCCGCGCACATTTCTGTTTTACTTGACAATACCAATTTATAAATATTATAATATAAGTTGTGTGGTTTTATCAATAATTAATTATAAAGTTACTTGTGCGGGAGCAGGATTGGGAAAGGCATACGGGTGTCCGTTGACCGGTAACGAACTCGGGAGGTGATGCGTTATAGAAATACTGATCAGCTGTATTGTCGGAGTGGTTGCCGTGGTCATTGGGCTGTTTATCGGATACATGATCAGAAAATCGGTGGCAGAGAAGGTAACCGGAAGTGCCGAACAGACCGCGAAGAATATCATATTGGACGCGGAAAACAGATCGGAAGCCATCAAGAAGGAATTGGTCGTGGAGGCCCGCGAAGAGGTTCACCGGCTGAAGAGTGAGGCGGAACGGGAAATCAAGGAAAGACGGGCCGAAATTCAACGGGCGGAGAAACGCATCATCCAAAAGGAAGAATCCATCGACAAAAAAACGGAGAATTTGGAGCGAAAGGAAGAGAACTTCCAAAACAGAGAACAAAATCTGATCAACAAGGAAAGCGAGCTGAACGCGCAGCTCGAAAAGCAGGTTGCGGAGCTCGAGAGGATATCGGGCTATACCGCGGAGGAAGCGAAGCAGCTGCTGTTATCGAATTTGGAAAAGGAGATCCGGGTCGAGGCTTCGATCCTGATCAAGGATATAGAGACGAAAGCCAGGGAAGAGGGGGAAAAGAAGGCCAAGGAGATCATCAGCGGCGCCATACAGCGATGCGCGGCGGACCACGTCGCCGAGAGCACGGTTTCCGTTGTGCCTCTTCCGAATGACGAGATGAAGGGGAGAATCATCGGCCGCGAAGGGCGTAACATCAGGGCCATCGAAACGCTCACGGGCGTGGATCTGATCATCGACGACACGCCCGAAGCGGTCATACTGTCGGGTTTCGATCCCGTGAAGCGGGAGATCGCGCGGATGTCGCTCGAAAAGCTGATCGTGGACGGGCGCATACACCCCGCCCGCATAGAGGAGATGGTCGAGAAGTCCGAGCGGGAGATCGCAAACGTGATCAAGGAAGAGGGCGAGCAGGCGACCTTCGACGTCGGCGTGCACAACCTGCATCCCGAGCTCGTGAAGCTTCTCGGGCGGCTGAAGTACAGGACCAGCTACGGCCAAAACGTGCTGAAGCATTCCATCGAGGTGGCGCATCTCGCGGGCCTGATGGCGGGAGAACTCGGCCTCGACACGAAGGTGGCGAAGCGCGCCGGCCTGCTGCACGACATAGGCAAGGCGCTGGACCACGAGGTTGAGGGCACGCACGTCGATATCGGCATCGACATACTGCGCAAGTACAAGGAATCGGAAACCATCATCAACGGCATGGCCGCGCACCACGGCGACTACGAGCCGAAGAGCCTCGAAGCCGTGCTGATCACGGCGGCGGACGCGCTTTCCGCGGCAAGGCCCGGCGCGCGGCGCGAGATGCTCGAAACCTACATCAAGCGCCTGCAAAAGCTTGAAGAGCTCGCAAACTTGACGAAGGGCGTGGAGCATTCCTACGCGATTCAGGCGGGGCGCGAGATACGCGTCATCGCGAAGCCGGACGAGGTCAGCGACGACGAAATCGCGTTTCTCGCCCGCGAGATCAGCAAGAGGATCGAGAGCGAGCTCGAATATCCGGGGCAGATCAAGGTCAACGTCATTCGCGAAACGAGGGCCGTGGATTACGCCAAGTAACGGGCGGGCGCCCGTAGGACGGGCGGTGTGATTTCGGCAGGGTATGCACGAGCTTTGGGCATACCCTGTATTTTTTAGGAAAAAATATTAAAAATGGATATATATTTCGACAACGCCGCCACGACGAGGCCCCATGACGACGTGATCGCGTACATGGCTTCGGTCATGCGCGAAACCTACGGCAATCCTTCGGCATTGCACGGCGCGGGACTCGCGGCGGAGCGGACCGTGCGGGAGGCGCGCGGACGCGTCGCGTCGCTCTTTTGCGCGGATGCCGGAAACGTGGTGTTCACCTCCGGCGGCACGGAATCGAACAACACGGCGATCCTCTGCGGCGCGCGCGCGCGCCGCAGACAGGGCCGGCGCGTGATCACGACGCGCGCGGAACACCCTTCCGTGCTCGAAAGCTGTGCGCTTCTCGCGGCCGAGGGCTTTGACATCGCCTTTGCCGACGTGGACGGGGAGGGCCGCCTGCTCCCCGCGTCCGTCGAGGCGCTCTTGAATGGGGATGTCATTCTGATCTCCTGCGCGCACGTGAACAACGAAACCGGCGCCATCCAGCCGACGGAGGCCCTCTGCGCGCTCGCGGAGGCGCACGAAAAGCGCACGGGCAAGCGGATCGCCGTGCACGCGGACGCCGTGCAGTCCTTCGGCAAGTTGCCGCTCGAAGCCTTGGCGCGCCGCGCGGATCTCCTGTCCGCAAGCGGGCACAAGCTGCACGGGCCCAAGGGCGCGGGCGCGCTCTTCGTCGGGCGGAACGCGCGCATAGATCCCTTGCTCGTCGGCGGGGGACAGGAGAGGGGCCTGCGCTCCGGCACGGAGAATGTGCCTGCCATAGCGGGCTTCGGCTTGGCCGCGCACATGGCGCATGCGCATTTGGCGGCGCGCGCGGAGAAGGCGGCCGCATGCAAGCGGCGTCTGCTCGCGGGTGTGCGCGCGGGCGTGCGCGATGTCCGGCTGAACGGACCCGACGGCGCGGCGGCTTCCCCCTACATCCTGAACCTGAGCTTCCCCGGCGTGAAGGGCGAGGTCCTGTTGCATGACCTCGAACAGCGCGGCGTGTTCGTTTCCACGGGCGCGGCCTGTTCCGCGCGGAAGCATGCGGGAAGCCACGTGCTGGCGGCGATGGGGCTTTCGCGGGCGGAGATCGAGGGTGCGATCCGCTTCAGCTTCGGCGATTTCAATACGGAGGCGGAGGCGGAGCGCGCGGCGGAGGCCGTGTGCGCGGCCGTCGCGCGCTTTCGGAAGCTCGGACGGTACAGATAAGCAAGGGCGGGGGCGGGACAGTCCGCTCCGCTCTTCGCAACGCCGCAAAAGGGCGCGGCGTTTACGCTCGCTGCGGTGGCCGCAAAGGACGCGGCCCTAGAATACCGCAATGACGCTGCGCGGATTGCCCCGCCCCCGCTCTCGAACGAATGACAGCAAACCGTCGGACGGGATTCGCGCGGGTGTATATGATGAGGATACTGTATGGATGACCGTAATGTGTTTATTGTAAGGTGCGGCGAGGTTGCGCTCAAGGGCATGAACAAGCCCTATTTCGAGCGCATGCTTGCGGAGCGCGTGAAACTGCTGTTGCGCCGCTATGGGAACGTCGAGGTCAAGCGGAGCGACGGGCTCATCTTCGTGCGCGCGGACCGCGCGCACGCGCGCGAGGAGATCGTGGCGGAGATCGCCAAGGTATTCGGCGTTTCGTCCATAAGTCCCGCCGCGGAAACGGCATCCGATCTGGACGCGATCGCGGACGCCGCCGTCGCCTTCCTGCGCGCGCGCGCGGAGCGGGGCGGGATCCGGACTTTCAAGGTGGAGGCCAAGCGCGCGGACAAGCGCTTCCCCGTCAAATCGCCGGAGATCGCAAGCCGCGTCGGCGCGCGGGTGCTCGGGGCCTGCGCGGAGCTGAAGGTGGATGTCCACAAGCCCGATTGCCTGCTCTTCGTGGATGTGCGCAGGGAGAACAGCTATCTGTACGATCGGAAGCTGCCGGGCTTCGGCGGTCTGCCGCTCGGCACGAACGGCAAGGGCCTTTCGCTGCTCTCCGGCGGCATCGACAGCCCGGTCGCGACCTTTATGATGGCGCGGCGCGGGATGCGCGTCGAGGCCGTACACTTCCATTCGTTTCCGTACACGAGCGAACGCGCAAGGGACAAGGTCGAAACGCTGGCGCGCAGGATCGCCGTCTACTGCGGCCGCTTCGATCTGCACGTGATCAACCTGCTGCCCGTGCAGGAACTGCTCGCGGAACGCTGTCCGGAGGCGGAGATGACGATTCTCGTGCGGCGGTTCATGATGCGGATCGCGGAAAGGGTGGCGTCCGAAACGGGTTGCGGCGTTTTGATCACGGGTGAGAATCTCGGTCAGGTCGCCAGCCAGACGGCCGAGGCCCTGATCGTCACGGACGCGGCGGTCGAACTGCCCGTCATGCGGCCGCTGATCGCCTTCGACAAGACGGAGATCATCGACAAGGCGAAGGAGATCGGCACCTACGAAACCTCCATACTGCCCTACGAGGATTGCTGTACGGTGTTTCTGCCCAAGCATCCCGTCACGAAGCCCAAGCTCAGGAACATCCTGCTGTCCGAATCAAAGCTGGATGCGGACACGCTCGTTGCGGCTTCCGCGTCCGCGCGGGAAACGGTCACGATCTTTCCGCAGGCGTTCTGAACGGAGGCTGCGGCGCGGGTCCGGTTTCGGCAACGCGTCCGCCGCGCGCGCTTCGCGCGGCGGCGATCATCGCCGCAAGTTCCCGCTCCGTCCTGTCCCAGGGCAAGCCCATGACGGTGTGCACGTCGCCCTCGATGCGGTCCACGTATATGCCGAATCCGCCCTGCACGGCGTAGCCGCCGGCCTTGTCGAAGGGTTCGCCGGACGCGATGTACGCCTCGATGTCGCTTTGCGAACAGTCCTTGAAAAACACGCGCGCCTCCTCGCAGAATACGCGCTTTGACACGGGTTCGCCGCTTGAAACCCGCGCGTTCCCGCTCGGGGTGCCGGCGAAGGCGCGGCGCAGGATGGCCACGCCCGTGCAGACCGTGTGTTCGCCGGCCCGCAGAGCGCCGAGCATGCGGCGCGCCTCCTCGGGGGACGCGGGTTTTCCGAATATCCCGATCCCTTCCTTAAAGACCACGGTGTCGGCGGCGATGACAAAAGCCGGCTCGCTTTCTTTGCAAGCGTCTTGCCCTTCTGCGGAGGCGAGGGCTTTCTTCAGAGCCAGATACATGACGGCCTGCCGCACGTTCAGATTCGCGGGTACGCTTTCATCGATGTCGGCCGGGCGCACGACGGGCTCGATGCCGTGCGCGCGCAACATCTCTATGCGCCGCGGCGAGCCGGAGGCCAGCACGATGGGGATGCCCGCGAGGGGAGAGACGCCCGCGTTCCCGATGCGCCCCCCTGTTTCGCTCATTCGTCCGCCGCGCTCGCTTCGCCGCCCGCGTCCTGTTCCGTGCTGCGGTCTGCGCCGCGGAGGCCGGGTTCCGTGAGACCGTTCCATCTTCGGCTGTCGCGATTCCATTCGGGGAAGTTGCGGACGGTCGTCGCGATGCGGTCGATGCCGAGCACGGCGACGATTTCGGCATCCCCGTTGTAGACGGGCATGAAGGCCGACCAAACGGGATCGTTCTTGGCGTATTCCCATGCGAACATCTCGACGGTTCCGCGCCCCGCGAAGGCTTCGCGTATCGCGGGACTCGCTTCCCGTTTCGAGTTGAACGGAACCGGCTCGTCCGCTTCGGACGCGCAGAGGCTGATCAGGTAAGCGTCGTCCTCGGCGTCGTAGTCATAGAGCAGATAGGCGTTGCGCGCGCGGGCGCGTATGCGCATCTCCTCGATCAGATCGAATTTCTCGCCGTATGTGGGATAGTTGTGTTCGAGCCCGGACGCGATCATGCTCTCGTGCCAGTTCGCAAACTTTCCGTTCAGGCCGGATCCGCCCGATTTTACGTTGTCCAGCGCGCGTTCCATGATCGTTTGGATCTTGTCGGGTATGATGAGGTTCCCTTCGTCGTCGTACTCGGGACCGCTTCCCGCGCATCCTGCGAGCGTCGGCGCCGCGAGGCACAGGACGAGCAGGATCGCGACGGTTTTCGTGTGAGCTGTGCGTATCATATGCGTTGTTTCCTCCCGCGCGGGGCGGTTCCATGCGGCGGCCGGCCGATGCTTCCGGCGACTGTGCGGTTTTCGTTCGCGCGGGAAACGGCGCCAAGGCCGGCGTATGCGTTCCCCGCAGGGCAATATTGAGTGTATCATATTATTCGTTTTTGGGCAAGGATCAACTGCGCGAAAACGGGGCAAATTTCGCTTTCGCCCGGCGGCCCGCTGTGGTATAATCAAAGTATCTCTTTCATCTTTCACCCCGAAAGATCGCCTGAGAACAACAACGAGAAGTTTCATTTGGAGGAGGTTGATTGAGTTGAGTAAGCTTGCAACGGCGGAATACGCTTCCGAGGCGCAGGCCGGTTTTACGCACCGCACCGCCATGGAGGAGGCCGCGCGCTGTCTGCTCTGCCACGACGCGCCCTGCAGCGCGGGTTGCCCCGCAGGGACGGATCCCGGGCGCTTCATTCGCTCCATACGCTTCAGAAACCCGAAGGGCGCGGCGGAAACGATTCGCGAAAACAACATTTTGGGGGGCAGCTGCGCGCGGATCTGCCCCTGCGACAAGCTCTGTGAGGAAGCCTGTAGCCGTTCCGGCATAGACAGGCCCATCGAGATCGGCAAACTGCAGCGATATGCCATGGAACAGGAAAACATCTTTCATCTAAAGACGCGCAGACCGCCGCAGGAGAAGAAAGCCCTGCGCGTCGCCTGCGTGGGTGCGGGTCCCGCCTCGCTCGCCTGCGCCGCGGCGCTGGCCGAAGCCGGCTACGGCGTCACGATCTTCGAAGCGGAGGCCAAGGCGGGCGGCATGCTGACCTACGGCGTCCCGCCGATGCGTTTGCCGCAGGAGGTGATCGACCGGGACATCGACGCGGTCAGAGGGCTCGGCGTCGAATTTGTGTTCAACACGCGGGTGGGAAGGGACATCGGCCTCGGCGATCTCAAAGCGAAGGGTTTCGCCGCCGTGTTCATCGGCGCGGGCCTTTGGCGTTCCAAGCTGCCGGACACGGAGGGCGCGGAGCTCGACGGCGTCCTGACCGCCGTGGATTTTTTGAAGAATGCCAGAAGCACGGGCGGCCGCACGGAACTTGAGGGCAAGAGCGTGGTCGTGATCGGCGGCGGCGACGTCGCGATGGACTGCGCGGCGACGGCCAAGCTGACGGGCGCGCAATCGGTCGCGATCTATTACAGGCGCACGCTGGAGGAGGCTCCGGCCAACGCAGACGAGTTGCGCTACGTGTTCTCGCTCGGCGTACCCATCGTGACGAACTTCGCTCCGGCGCGGTTCGTCGGCGACGGCGGGAAGCTCAAGTCCGCAGAATTCAAAGGAAGGGACGGAAAATCATTCGCAAGCGTCACCGCCGACGTCGTCGTCTTTGCCGCGGGACAGGCGCCCGAGGACATGACGCGGCTCGCGGGCGATCTGCGCCTGACGCAAGAGGGGCTGATCGACGCGGACGGGAGCGGCCATACGAACCTTCCCTTCGTGTTTGCGGCGGGTGACGCGGTGAACGGCGGCAAGACCGCCGTGGAGGCCGTCGCCGAGGGCAAGGCCGTTGCGGTCGAGATGATCGCGCGGCTCGAAAATGCGCCGAAGGACGGCGCGAACAGGGACGGAAAGGAGGTGCGATGATGGCGGTTCGAAAAGATTTGAGCATAGAATACCTGGGCGTCAAATGCGAGAACCCCTTCTTCCTCTCATCCTCGCCCGTCGGCGGCAACTACGACATGGTCGCCAAGTGCTTCGAGGCGGGCTGGGGCGGCGTGTTCTTCAAGACGATCGGCATATTCGTCGCCGACGAGTGTTCGCCGCGCTTCGACAACAACGGCAAGGAGGGTCTGCCGTGGATCGGCTTCAAGAACATGGAGCAGATCTCCGACAAGCCCACGGAGCAGAACTTCGAATATCTGGCGCGGCTCAAACGGGATTACCCGGACAAGGTCGTCGTTTCCAGCATCATGGGCAGCGACGAGGATGAGTGGAAAAAGCTCGCGAAGCTGTCGGAGCAGGCGGGGGTCGATCTGATAGAGGGAAATTTTTCCTGCCCTCAGATGACGAGCCACGCGATGGGCTCCGACGTCGGTTCCTCGCCCGAGCTCGTGAAGCAGTACAGCGAGGCCGTCACGTCGGTCACGGACATTCCCTTCATCGCCAAGATGACGCCCAACATCACGAATATGAACCTGCCCGCGCGGGCGGCGGCCTTGGGCGGCGCGAAGGGCATTTCGGCCATCAACACGATCAAGTCCATCACGAACATCGATTTTGAGCACATGACGGCCATGCCGGTCGTGGACGGCAAATCCTCGATATCCGGTTATTCCGGGGCGGCCGTGCGGCCCATCGCGTTGCGCTTTTGCGCGCTCCTGGCGCAGGACGCGCTTTTGCGGGACGCGGAGTTCTCCGGCATCGGCGGCGTGGAAACCTGGCGCGACGCATTGGAATTCCTGCTCGTCGGCTGCCGCAACATCCAGGTGACGACGGCCGTCATGCAGTACGGCTACCGCATCGTCGAAGATATGATCAGCGGGCTGTCGCACTTCATGGAAGAGCGCGGCTATGACGATCTCGACGCTCTGATCGGACAGGCGCTGCCGAACATCATACCGGCCGAGGAATTGAACCGCGACTTCAGGATCATTCCGAACATCGACCGCGACAAATGCGTGGGCTGCGGCCGGTGCTACATCTCCTGTTGCGACGGCGCGCACCAGGCCATCGACTGGGAGGAGGACGCGCGCCGGCCCGCGATCAACGACAAGTGCGTGGGCTGCCATCTCTGCCTGAACGTGTGCCCCGTGGCGGGTTGCATCACGCCGGGCGAGATCCGGTTCAAAGAAGGCCGGAGGCACACGGACATACTCCTGAAACGATATTACGATTGAGCCCGGCGGGTCTGCCGCGCGAAAATCGTTCGTTCGCGGCGGTGCGGCCGTTGCGCGATGCGTTTCTCTTGGCGGTCCGAAAGGGGGCGGTATGAAAATCAAATTCTGCGGGGCGGCAACCTCCGTTACGGGTTCCTGCCATCTGGTTTCGGGAGAGGGCTTCAAGGTATTGCTCGATTGCGGGCAATTTCAGGGATCGAAGGCGCAGGAAGCCTGCAATTTCGAGGATTTCCCCTTCAATCCGGCGGAGGTGGACTTCCTGCTTCTCAGCCACGCGCACATCGACCACTGCGGGCGCATACCCCTGCTCGTGAAGCGGGGGTTTTCGGGCAAGATCTACTGCACGGACGCCACGGCCGATCTGGTGCGCGTCATGCTGCTCGACAGCGCCTACATACACGAGAAGGAAGCCGAGTGGCGGAACCGCAAGGCCGAGCGCGCGGGAAAGCCGCTCACGGAGCCGCTTTACACGACCAAGGACGCCGAGAACGCGCTGAC
This sequence comes from Eubacteriales Family XIII. Incertae Sedis bacterium, assembly GCA_031276135.1. Classification (GTDB taxonomy): domain Bacteria; phylum Bacillota; class Clostridia; order Peptostreptococcales; family Anaerovoracaceae; genus JAITLA01. The sequence continues at coordinate 25,852 of JAISNR010000031.1, forward strand.
GCATCTCGCGCCCGTCATGTACGACCGGCTCGTGGAGCCGAGCGACAGGGTGCGCTTCGTGTTCAACGAGGCGGGCCACGTGCTGGGTTCCGCCGTCACGGAGCTTTGGGCGGAGGAAAACGGGCGCACGACGAAGCTCGTGTATACGGGCGACCTCGGCGTTGCCGGGCGCCCGATCCTGCGGGACCCGAAGATCATCAAGAAAGCCGACTACGTGATCATGGAGAGCACCTACGGCGACAGGCTGCACGCGGCACGCGGCGACACGGGCATCGGCCGCCTGATGGACATCGTGCTGAAGACGGCGCGGCGCGGCGGAACCGTCGTGATTCCGGCCTTTGCCGTGGGCAGGACGCAGGAGCTGATCTTCGAATTCAACCGCTTCTACGAACAGAATCCGCAGGCGCGGCGCGAGCTGGACGGCATCCTGTTCTACGTGGACAGCCCCATGGCCACAAACGCAACCGAGATCTTTCGCAGAAACGCACAGGTGTTCGACGACGAAACCAAGGACTACATCCTGCGGGGCGACAACCCGCTCGATTTCAAGAACCTGCGTTTCACGCGCACGAGCGAGGAATCGAGGTCGCTGAACGAGCGCGAGGGGGCGAAGGTAATCCTGTCGGCGAGCGGCATGTGCGAGGCCGGCCGCATCCGCCACCATCTCAAGCACAACCTCTGGAATCCCAAGTCGAGCATCGTGTTCGTCGGCTATCAGGCCGCGGGCACGCTGGGCCGCGCGCTGCTGGACGGACGGGACAGCGTGATGCTGTTCGGGGAGGAGGTCTGCGTGAACGCGGAGATGCACAACCTCGAAGGCTTCTCGGGCCACGCCGACAGCGACGGGCTGACGGAGTGGATATCCGGCTTCCGCCGGCCGCCCGGCACGGTCTTTCTCGTCCACGGAGAGCCGGCCGCAAAGCGCGCCCTCGCGGAGCGCATCGAGAAGGAATGCGGCTACGCCGTGACTGCGGTGGAGGGGATTTCCGAATTCGATCTGAGCCATGGCGTTGCCGTCACGCGGCAGGAATTCCTGCAGAGCTTCGCGGACCGGGACCTGCTCCTTTCCGTGCGGGAAAAGATCGCGAAGATCCACGGCGCGCTCGAAAACATACTCTACAATACAAGCTTGGTATTCGACGCGAATCTGCCGGCGGAACAGCTGCTCGAAATCGGCGACGCGGTGCGCGTTTTGGAGAAGGATACGTTGCGGCTGGGTTCCGTCGTGAGCCGCGAAGCGTTCGAGCAGTTTTGATTGATGTATTTAAATTGATGTATTTAAGCGGTAAAAAATAAATTCAGAAATTTTATATTTATTGCAATTGTTTTATTTCCGGCAAGGCAATCGAAATTCATGGAAAAAGGCGGAACCTTCCGGTATAATAAGCGCGTGAGCGCGAATTGAAGTATACCGCAGAGGACGTATCATGTCGTTACTGATGGACATTTCAAGCGGCGTGCAACAGGTGGCGGAGGCGATCTCCATCGTCATAGGCGTGGAGGTCGAAATCGTCGATGACGAGCTTACCGTGGTCGGCGGCACGGGCGCGTATCGCGGCAAGGTGGGCGAGAAGGAGGAATTCGGCCGGCTCGACGGGGAGTACCTCTACGCGCGCATGCTGCGGAGCGGCGCGACGGCCTACATCGAGGACACGGACAAGTGCCCGCATTACGGCGCGTCCCTGCTCACGGAGGGTGCGCGGGAGCTCAGCGAGATCTGTACGCCCATCAAGCTTCACGACGCCGTCATAGGCGTCATCGGACTCGTCGCCGTGCGGGAGGCGCAGCGCGCCGTCCTGATCGGCAGACACGAGAACATGGCCGTATTCGTCGAAAAGATGGCGGACCTGCTCGCTGCCAAGGCCGGCCAGCGCGCCCTGCTGAACGCTGCCGAGAGCGCGAGAAACGAGCTGATCACGGTGATCGAGGCCACGCACGAGGGCATCTTCGACATCGACCGCAACGGATACATCAAGCACTGCAACAGGCGGGCGGAAAAGCTGTTCTCCGCTTCGCGAAGCGACATCATCGGCAGCCACATCAACGAATACATGCGCGGCGCGCGGGCGCTCGACGCGATCCGGACGGGGAAGGGCTGTACGGAGCGCGAGGAGGTCTGCAAAACGCGGAAGGGTACGCGGCATTTCATCGTGACCGCGCGGCCCTACTGCGACGGCGAAGAGGTCAGGGGCGTCGTGATCTCCTTCCGGGACATCGAGGAAGCCCAAAAGCTCGCGTACAGCATCAACACGGGCGCGCTGAAATACACATTCGACGACATCATAGGCGAGAGCGAATCCATGCTCCGCATCAAGAACCAGGCCATGATGATCGCCCGCGGCAGTTCCACGGTGCTGATCACGGGTGAGAGCGGCACGGGCAAGGAGATGTTCGCAAAGGCCATTCACTATTCCGGTCCGCGCGGCGGCGGTCCCTTCGTGACCGTCAACTGCGGCGCGATCCCGGAAAACCTGTTGGAAAGCGAACTGTTTGGCTACGAAAAGGGCGCTTTCACGGGCGCGGGCGAACGCGGCAAGGCCGGCAAGTTCGAGCTGGCGGACGGCGGCAGCATCCTCCTCGACGAGATTGGGGACATGCCGCTCCACTTGCAGGTAAAGCTGTTGCACGTGCTGCAAAACATGCGCTTCGAGCGCGTCGGCGGCAACAAGACCGTCATCGCGGACGCAAGGGTCATCGCGGCCACGAACAGGGATCTCGAGGAGATGATTCGCAACGGGAGCTTTCGGGAAGATCTGTACTACCGGCTCAGCGTCATCCCGCTCACGACGCCGCCTCTGCGCGGCAGACGGGAGGACATCCGGCTTCTCATGAAGCATTTTCTCGCCAAGTACAACGCGTTCATGAACAAGACCATCGTCGGTTTCACGGAGCGGGCGGAGAGCATCTACGAGAACCACAGCTGGCCGGGCAACGTCAGAGAGCTCGAAAACGCCGTGGAGTACGGCGTCAACATGGTCTGCGGCGACCGCATAGACGCGGATGCTGTACCCGCCCGATTGCTGCGCGGCGAAGCCGCACCCGCAGACCGGCCGCGCGCGAGCGGCATCCCCCTTTCGGAGCAACTGCGTTCCTACGAGAAGGAGATCATCGCGAAGCGACTGAAGCAATACGGCAACACCGGCCGCGCCAAGGACGCCGTCGCCAAGGAGCTCGGGATATCGAGGGCGACGCTGTACCGCAGACTGGCCGAAATCGATATTACTTAAATATTTAAACAGGGTATTGTGTAAAGAGGTAAAAAAGGGAGGATTCAATCATGTCACTGCGAGAAGCTTTGCCAAAGGTCAATACGGCCCTGCCCGGTCCAAAAGCGAAAGAAATACTTGAAAAGAGGGCGCGCGTGATACCGGCGGCCATCAAATCCATCTACCCGCTCGTGATCAAACGCGGCGAGGGCGCCATGTTCGAGGACGTCGATGGAAACATCTTCCTCGACTGGGTCGGGGGCGTGGGCGTGATGAACATCGGCTACAGCCATCCCGCGCTCATCGCGGCGGTAAAAGAACAATCTGAGAAATATTTCCATTCCATGATGAACATCACGACGCACACGGGCTATCTCGATCTGGCGGAGGGCTTGGCCAAGGTCGCGCCCGTCAAGGGGGACGTCAAGAACACGATGTTCGTGAACAGCGGCGCGGAGGCCGACGAGAACGCGGTCAAGATCGCGCGCGGCTTCACGGGCAGGCCGAACATCATCGTGTTCACGGGCGCGTTTCACGGCCGCACGATGCTCACGATGACGATGACGGCGAAGAAGGCCTATGCCGTCGGCATGGGCCCCTTTCCGGACGGCGTCTACAGGGCCGAGTTTCCGAACATCTACAGGCGGCCCGCCGGCATAAGCGAGGCCGAAGCCGTCGAATATTACGTGAAAAAACTCGAGGAAGTGTTCATCGAGGTTTCGCCCGCGCAGTACGTTGCGGCCATCGTGTTCGAGCCCGTGCAGGGCGAGGGCGGCTTCGTGCCCGCGCCGCTCGAATGGGTGAAGGCGGTCAGGGCCATCTGCGACAAGCACGGCATCATGATGATCACGGACGAGGTACAGACGGGCTTCGCGCGCTCCGGCAGGATGTTCGCGTCGGAATATTACAAGGAGGCGGGCTGCGCCCCCGACATCATCACGATGGCCAAGTCCATCGCGGGCGGTCTGCCCCTGAGCGCGGTCGTGGCGCGCAAGGAGATCTTCGACGGTACGCCGGGCGGCACCATCGGCGGCACCTACTGCGGCAACGCCGTCGCCGTCGCGTCCGCGCTGAAGGTGCTCGAGGTCATGACGACGGAGGACTATCCGGGCAAGGCCCTGCGCATCGCCGACAAGTGCATGAAACGCTTCGGCGCATGGAAGGACGCTTACGAGTTCATCGGGGACGTCCGGGGCGTGGGCGCCATGATCGGCATCGAGTTCGTAAAGACCAAGGCGGGGAAAGAACCCAACGCCGACATCGTGAACGCGATCGTCGCGGACGCTTGGACGCGCGGCCTCGTGCTCGAAAACGCCGGAACCTACGGCAACGCGATCCGCTTCCTGTGCCCGCTCTGCGTGACGGACGCCCAGATGGATGCGGGCCTCGACATATTCGAACAGTCCATCAAAGAGGCGGCGAAGAAACTGAAATAATCGGCCTTTGCGCGGTGCGGTCCCGGCATTCGCCTCGCCGGGGCCGCGCGCCGGCCCGAATCGCCCGCCTTGGGGCGGCGCGTCCGAAACAACCCGGACGGCGCTTCTTGCGCCGGCCCGCCGATCCGCGCAACATCGTTTGCGCCCATCTTTCCATAATTCCATCCAATATTTCCTTTATTTTGATTCGAATTTTAAAAATCTTGCACGGGAGCCGGTTCTATGCTATACTAAAACAGCTCGAAAAGCTTGGCTCAAAAGCCGTGCAAACAAGGGCGTGCAACGCGCGCCGGGCGCAGGAGGAAAAATCGTATTGGAAGTCGAATTGAAATACAAGCTTCACGACAAAAAGTTGCTGACGGACATTCCGAACGACGCGTATCTCATCGGCATCGAAGAAAAGGACACCCGCGAACAGGTATTCATGAAGGCTGCGTATTTCGACACGGAAGGCTATGTCCTGTCGGAGCACGACATCGCCTTTCGCGTTCGCATGGAGGGCAGCCGCATCGTGGCGTCGCTGAAGTGGAACGATTCGGGCGAGAACGGCCTGTACACGCGGGAGGAGATCAACGTCCCCGTCGACGATCCCGCCTGTTTCCTGATGCCGGATCCCCTGCTCTTCCGGGAGAGCGAGGTGGGCAAGCACGTCGCGGAGCTTCTGGACGGCAAACCGCTCATCAGCATTTTCGAGATCAAGTTTCTGCGGAACCGCTTCAGGGTGGATACGGGCGGTGCCATCTGCGAGGTTTCGCTGGACGACGGCGACATCATCACCGACTTCGGCGAGCTCCACATCGCGGAAATCGAGATCGAGCTGTTTTCTGGCAACAAGGAGGAGTTTCTGAAGCTGGGCGCGGCGCTGGCCGAGAAATACGGACTCGCGCCGGAGCCGGAGAGCAAGTACGCGCGCGGGCTGAAGTTGCTCGGAAGAGGGCGGCGCGACGGGTGAGCGTTCAAACGCAAGCCGGACGCGGGAATGCGCGGCGGTGAATCAATAGGAGGACAAGGATGTATTTCAATCATTTGGACATAGCGGACCCCGACGTCGGCGCGATGATCAAGCGGGAGATGAGCCGGCAGGAAAACAAGCTCGAGATGATCGCGTCGGAGAACTTCGCGAGCCCCGCCGTCATGGAAGCCTGCGGGAGCGCGCTGACCAACAAATACGCCGAGGGCTACCCCGGCAAGCGCTACTACGGCGGCTGCGAGCACGCGGACGAGGTTGAAGCGCTCGCGATCGAGCGCGGCAAGGCGCTGTTCGGCGCGGAATACGTCAACGTCCAGCCGCATTCCGGTTCGAGCGCGAACCTCGTCGTCTACTACGCGCTCCTGAATCAAGGCGACACGATCCTCGGCATGGACCTGTCCAACGGCGGACACCTGACGCACGGCAGCAAGGCCAACATGTCCGGAAAATATTTCAATTTCGTTTCCTACGGCATAGACGTGAACGACGAGAAGATCAACTACGAGGATGTCCTGCGCATCGCCAAGGAATGCAGACCCAAGATGATCGTCGCGGGGGCGAGCGCCTATCCGCGCCTTATAGAGGCGGACAGGTTCCGCGAGATCGCCGATGAGGTCGGCGCGCTCCTGATGGTGGACATGGCGCACTTTGCGGGCCTCGTCGCCGGCGGGCAGCATCCGAATCCCGTGCCGCACGCGCACGTCGTGACCTCCACGACGCACAAGACGCTGCGCGGACCACGGGGCGGCGTGATCTTCGCGAAAGCGGAGTTTGAGAAGCAGTTGAACAAGGGCGTGTTCCCCGGCATGCAGGGCGGCCCGCTGATGCACATCATCGCGGGCAAGGCGGTCTGCTTCAAGGAAGCCGCACGGCCCGAATTCAAGGATTACCAGAAGCGCGTGCGGGACAACGCCCGCGTCTTGGCGCGGGAACTGATGGCCGGGGGTTTCCGCCTCGTGTCGAACGGCACGGACAACCACCTCGTGCTCATGAACCTCACGAACAAGGGCATCACGGGCAAAGACGCGGAGCAATATCTGGACGCCGCCAACATCACGACGAACAAGAACACGATCCTGAACGATCCGAACGGGCCGAACATCACGAGCGGCATCAGGCTCGGAACGCCCGCCCTGACGACGCGGGGCTTCGGCGAGGCCGAAACCGTGCGCGTCGCGAAGGCCATCGCGCTCGTGCTGGACCACCCGGGCGACGAAGCCCGCGCGGCCGAGGCGCGCGCGATCGTGAAGGAGCTTTGCGAGGCTTTTCCGCTGTACAAGGTCAGGCAGTTCGATTTCGAATAAATCAGCGGCGTTCGAGTGGTTTTGATTGATATATAATTGATATATTTTTTAAATGAAAAAATTGGAACTCGAGAAACTGATCCTGTTCGACAACGTGCGCGCGGACGCGCTCGCGGCGAAGGCCGCGCGCATATTCGACGCGCTGCCCGGCGACACTTCGCCGGTCTCTGCGGGCGAGGAACCCTTTCGCTTCTATTACGAGGTACAGCGGGGGCTTTTGAACGCGCGCGCGGACGCGGCGCAGGCGGACGGGGATTTCACGTATTGGCGGCGGCACGTGCTGCGGCTCGTCGCCGAAGCGGAGAACGCGTTCAGCCTCCTTTCGGAACGCGGCGAGTCGGATCCCGGGCTGCTCGCGCTGGCCGAGGCCGAGATGCCGACGCTGCGGGCGCTCTGTGCCTTGGACTGGCAGCGCGCCGCTGCGGTGTGCGGCGCGCGGAACGCCTGCGTCGCGGCGCTCTTGCCGCCGCGCGCGCGGCGCGAAGCCGCGGCCGGCCCGGCGGAAGGGGGAGGCGCGCTTGCCTCCTTGGATCGGATTTTGCGCATGGAAAACGATGCGGAAGCGGCCTTGGCCCTCGCCGCACACTATGCGCGCGAGGCCTGCGGCGCATTCGCCCGCTACACCGCCTTTGATTGGCGCGGGGGGCTCGTCGGCGTGGAACGGCCCGATTCCGTCAGCTTCGACGATCTGATCGGCTACGCGCCGCAGAAGCAAAAGATCATCGAGAACACGGAAAGCTTCGTGAGCGGCCGGTCCTGCAACAACATGCTGCTCTACGGGGATCGCGGCACGGGGAAGTCGTCGAGCGTCAAGGCGCTCCTGAACATGTTCGGGTCGCGCGGTCTGCGGCTCGTGTCCCTGCCCAAGGCGGAACTGCACGACCTGCCGGCCCTGACGGAGGCGCTCGCGCCGCGCGGCTCCAGATTCATCGTGTTCATAGACGATCTCTCCTTTGAAGAAAACGAAACCGGGTATAAATCCTTTAAATCCGCGCTCGAGGGCGGCGTGTACGCCCAGCCGCAAAACGTCTTGGTCTGCGTCACCTCGAACCGCCGCAACATCATCAAGGAGGTTTGGCGCGAGCGGGAGGACCGGGATGAGATCAACCTGAACGACGCGATGCAGGAGAAGCGTTCCCTGGCCGACCGCTTCGGCCTGACCGTCACCTTCGGCGCGCCGAGCAAGGCGGAGTACCTCGACATCGTGCGCGGTCTGGCGCGGCGCGCAGGGCTTGCGGCGGACGACGAATTCCTGCACCTGGCCCTGCAATGGGAACTGCGACAGAGCGGCCGTTCGGGGCGCGTCGCGCGGCAGTTCGTAAAACATATGCTTTCCGCCAAGGGCACAATGCAAGAGCCGGTTGCCGGATGCGGTTGCCGGAGGTGGGATATTTGAGAAACTTCCTGAAAAATCCGTTCGCGCTGATCCTGCTCCTGATCATGGCCGTTCATGCCACGAGAGGAGGCGGCTTTCGCAATCCCATCGAATGGATTGCCGATATGATCCTGCTCGTCCCGGGCTTGGTCATCGGCATCTCGGCGCACGAATTCGCCCACGCGAAGGCCGCGGATATGCTGGGCGACCCGACGCCGCGCATGCAGGGGCGCGTCACGCTGAACCCCTTCAAGCATTTTGATCTCATCGGTCTCATCGCCCTGCTTTTGATCGGATTCGGCTGGGGCAAGCCCGTCCAAATATCGCCGCACAATTTCAGGAATGTGCGCCGCGCGAGCTTCATCGTGGCCATCGCGGGCGTCGCGATGAACTTCGTGCTGGCTTTCCTGTTCTTCGGGCTTTGCAGCACGGTCATGACCGTCGCTTACCGCAGCGGACTCAGCCCGCGCCTCATCGGTGCGCTCGATCCCATTCTCGAGAACATCGTCGTGATGAACCTCGCGCTGATGATCTTCAACCTGCTGCCCGTGCCGCCGCTCGACGGCTTCAACATCGTGACGGAGATCTTCGACCTGCGCCGCCGGCAATTCTGGTACACGCTGTACAATTTCGGCTTTCCGATCCTGATGATCCTGATTTTGCTCGACGTGCCGGACCGCATCATGATGCCGGCGCTCAATGCGATGTACTACGGATTCCTTCCCACCGTGTGGGGCACGCTGTTGACACCGATTTTCTTCTGACCCGGCGATCCGCAATCTTGTCGCAGGGTGTTTGTTTCCGTGCAATATATTTCTATTATTATCCTTTTATTCAATAAAAACCCAAACGAAATTCTTGGAATTTGAAGCGTTTTCCCTTGACAGGCGCAAACCGAGAATATATAATAAATTATACATAGCAAGAAAAAAACAGGCGATCGATGCAAGCAGGTGGCCGATATG
>JAISNR010000046.1 GCA_031276135.1 Eubacteriales Family XIII. Incertae Sedis bacterium
ATAGACGGCAGCCGCCTCTACCGCGCGCCGGTCGCGAAGGAGGACCGCTCCCTGATGAACGTCGTGTTCGTGACGGGCGACGAGGCTCTGGACAAGAAGTTCGTCGCGGAAGCCCGCGCGGAGGGGCTTGCGGATCTGAACGGCCACCGTTCGATCGGCGGCATGCGCGCGAGCATCTACAACGCCATGCCGTCCGAGGGCGTGGACGCGCTGCTCGACTTCATGCGGCGTTTTGAGCGCGGGAATTGGGAGTTTGGAATTGAGAATTGAGAATTGAGAATTGAGAATTGAGAATTGAGAATTTGGAATTGGGAGTTTGGAATTGAGAATTGAGAATTGAGAATTTGGAATTGGGAATTTGGAATTGAGAGTTGAGAATTTGGAGTTTGGAGTTTAGAGGAATTTTATGAAGTATTTGATATTGGTGCCGGACGGTTGCGCGGATAGGCCCGTGCGGGAGTTGAACGGCAAGACGCCGCTTGAGGTTGCGGAGATGCGGCATATAAACGCGCTCGCGCGGGTTTCCGAGGTGGGTGCGGTCAAGACCATACCGGACGGCATGACGCCCGGCAGCGATGCGGCGAATCTGGCCGTGATGGGCTTTGACCCCGCCGTGTATCTGACGGGGCGCTCACCGCTCGAAGCCGTGAGCATGGGCATCGACATGTCGGACACGGACGTGGCGTTCCGGACGAATCTGGTCACGCTCGAGGGCACGGGCGCCTACGAGGATCTGATCATAAAGGATCACAGCGCGGGCGACATATCGAGCGAGGAAGGCCGCGCGCTGATCGCTTTCATCGAGGAACGGCTCGGCGGCGGCGCCGTCCACTTTTACCCGGGCGTCAGCTATCGCCACGCCATGATCGTGGATCGCGGAAAGACGCACTATGCCCTGACGCCGCCCCACGACGTTTTGACGCGCAGGGTGGGCGACCATCTGCCGCGCGGCGAGGGCGCGGAGGAGATCGAACGCCTGATGCGCGAGAGCTATGCGCTCTTGCGGGAGCATCCCATCAACCTCGAACGGGAACGCGCGGGGCGCAATCCCGCCAATTCCGTCTGGATATGGGGACAGGGCAAGAAGCCGCTGCTGCCTTCTTTTTACGAAAAATACGGCATACGCGGCGCCATCGTGGCCGCCGTCGATCTGATCAAGGGCATCGGCCTCTGCGCGGGCCTCGACGCGCGCGACATACCGGGCGCCACGGGCACGCTGCTGACGAGCTTCGCCGGGAAGGCGGAGGGCGCCATAGCGGAATTCCGCTCGGGAAAGGACTTCGTGTACATCCACGTGGAGGCGCCGGACGAATGCGGACACCAGGGCGACCTCCCGGGCAAGATCGAGTCCATGCGCCGCATCGACACGGATATCTTCGCGCCCGTGCTGGCCTACCTGCAAGGCTGCGGAGAGCCTTACCGCGTGCTGGTGGTTCCCGACCACAGGACGCCGATCGAGATACGGACGCATTCCTCGGAACCCGTGCCCTACGTGTTTTTCGACAGCGAACGACCCCTGCCCTCCGACGCGGACAAGGCTTTTTCCGAGGCGGCCGGCGAGAGGGGGCCGCGCTTTGCCGGCGGCCCGGCCTTGGCGGATCACTTCTTTGGAAAACGGTGATGAGAATCCCCCTTTTCGCGGCGGCGCTCTTGGCTCTCCTGCTTGCGGCGCCGGCCTTGGGCTTCGCGCCCGCGCGCGCGGCAAAGCCCGTTCCCGAAACGACGGCGGCTTCGGCCGTGCTGATCGACGCGAAAACGGGAGAGGTCCTCTACGATAAGGACATGCACGCGGTTCGCTACCCCGCGAGCCTCACGAAGGTGATGACGGGCTTGCTCACGGTCGAACGCCTGCCGCTTGACAAGCTTGTGACGATAGACGCGGAAACCCCTTTCACAAAGGGTTCGCGCATCTACCTGCTCGAGGGCGAGCAAGTCACCGCGGAACAGCTTTTCTACGCGCTGATGGTCGAGTCGGCGAACGACGCCGCCGTCGCCCTCGCGAAGGAGATTTCGGGCACGACGGAGACGTTCGCGGCGCTCATGAACAGCAGGGCAACGGAGCTCGGCGCCCTGCACACGAACTTCGTGAATCCGAACGGCCTCGAACACGACGAACACGTCACCACGGCCTACGACATCGCCAGGATCGCCATGGAGGCCATGCGGAACCCGGCGTTTCGCAAGGCGGCGGCGACCTACCCCTATACGCTCGAACAGACGAACAAGCAGGAAACGCGCTATTTCTACAACGGCAACCGTCTGCTCTACGACGAAAAGCACACGGTGGTCTACGAGGGGGCGTCGCGCCCCATCAAGTATGCGGACGCCACGGGCATCAAGACGGGTTACACCTCTCTGGCGGGCAACTGCCTCGCGGCGAGCGCCAAGCGCGGCGACACCGAGCTGATCGCCGTCCTGATGCAGGCGGAAGGCTTGAACATCTATCTGGACGCCATATCGCTGTTCGAATACGGCTTCGACAACCACAAGTCCCACCAAGCGGTGCGGGCCGATACGCCGCAGGGCGAGGTCCGCGTGAAAAACGGCACCGTCAAAACCGCCGCGATCAGGACAAAGGCGGATGCGTGGGTGACGCTCCCGGCGAGCGTGTCCCCCTCTCTCGTGACGACGGAGCTGCAGCTTCCGAAGCGCATCGACGCGCCCGTGCGGGAGGGGCAGGTCGTGGGAACGATGCGCATTCTGCTCGACGGGGAAGAACTGGGCGTCGTCGAGCTCGCGGCCGCCGAGGACGTCCCCTTGGGCGGGCCGCTTTCGCGCGTCGGCATCACGGACAGGACGGCCGGCCTGATCCTGCGGATCCTCATCGCGGCCTTTCTCGTATTCCTGTTCCTTGCGACCGCCTATGTGATCCTGAAGCGCAGACAGATCAAACAGAGAAAGCGCCGGCGCGAGGAACGCCGCGCGCGCTTGGCCGAAGAGGAGCGCAAGCACGAAGAATTTCGCAGGAATTGGCTGTGATTCCCACTCAAAAAATCAATCAAAACCACTCAAACGATGTTTGACATACACGAAAATCTGAAAAACCTGCCCGACAAACCCGGCGTCTACCTGCACAAGGACGCCTACGGCGAGATCCTGTACGTCGGAAAGGCTGCGTCGCTGAAGAATCGGGTGCGGCAGTATTTCCAATCCGCGCGCAATATGGACGCCAAGGTTCGCGCCATGGTTTCCCACATCTCCGAGTTCGAGTACATCACGACGGACACGGAGATGGAGGCGCTGATCCTCGAAAACAATCTGATCAAGAAGCATCTCCCGCGCTACAACGTGCTGCTGCGCGACGACAAGACCTACCCGTACATAAAACTCACCCTGGCGGACAGATTCCCGCGGCTCGTCAAGACGCGCATCGTGAAGAACGACGGCAGCCGCTACTTCGGCCCCTACGCGGACGTCAAGTCCGCGAACCGGATCATAGACCTGCTGAACGACGTCTACCGGCTCAAACGCTGCCCTGCCGCCGCCTTCCCCGCCGGACACAGACCCTGCCTGAATCGCGACATCGAGCGTTGCAGGGGCATATGCGGGGGCGCGACGGACAGGGACGAATACATGAAGGCCATCGCCGGCGCCACCGCCTTTCTGAACGGCCGCGACCGGGAGTTGACGGATTTTTTGCGCGCGCGCATGGAGCGGGCCGCAGCGGAGCTGGATTACGAAACGGCGGCCCTGTACCGGGATTACCTCGAGGCCGCGCGGGCCGTGATCGAGAAGCAGCGCGTCGTCCTGCTCTCGGGCGGCGACATCGACATCGTCCTCTCCGCGAAGGGAGAGGCGGACGCGCACGTCGTCGTGTTCTTCGTCCGGGAGGGGCGTCTGAACGGCCGCGAAAGCCACCACCTGCAAACCATGCGCGAGGACCCGCCCGCCGAGGTCGTTTCGGCATTTCTGAAGCAGTATTACATCAACCGAAGCGGCATACCGCGGGAAATCCTGATCGAGGCCCCCCTGCCGGACGGCGCGCTGATCGGGGAATGGCTGAGCGCGCTGCGCGGCGCGTCCGTGCGCCTGCACACGCCGCTGAAGGGGGAGAAGAAAGCCCTGCTCGACATGGCGAAGCGGGACATCGCGAACGCGGCGCTCCTGCTCGACGAGAAGGCCAAGGCCCGGCGCGGGGAGGACGCCGCCGTGTGCGCGGCCTTCCGCGAGATCCTGTGCGGGGCGGACGGCTCGGCGGCGGAGGACGCCGCGCGCGCGTGGCGGATCGAAGCCTACGACATCTCGAACACGGGCGGCGCCGATTCCGTGGGCGCGATGGTCGTGTTTCACGGCGCGAAGAGCTCAAACAAGGATTATCGCCGCTTTCGGATCCGGACGGTGGAGGGCGCCGACGACTACAGCAGCATGCAGGAGGTGCTCTACCGGCGCCTGAAGCGCTGGCGGGACGGCGACGCGGGCTTCTCGCCGCTGCCGGACCTCATCCTGCTGGACGGCGGCCTCGGCCATGTGAACGCGGCCCTGCAGGTCACGCGGGCCATGAAGCTGGACATACCCGTGGCCGGGATGGTGAAGGACGACAAACACAGGAC
>JAISNR010000062.1 GCA_031276135.1 Eubacteriales Family XIII. Incertae Sedis bacterium
ATTTCGCCTCGTCACGCTTATATCATACACGCTTTTCGGTCATTTTCAAATACTTTTTTGCATTGGTTTTTCAATCCGGACGGCCGATTTCGAAAATCGCTCCCGGGGGTCGCACTTACTTTTGCAACTGACCAGCGGATACGATTCTGTACGGGCCGGTTAGAAGCTCGGAAATCACGCGCTCACCACTCGCGCTGCAACGGCAAATCCCAGGCCACCGACCACGGGTTTTGGGGCAGCCTTTTGTAATATTCGTAAATCCGCCGCCGGGCCGCCGTTTCGCTGTCGCCGTCGGCCGGATCCTCCCCCGCCCAAAAGCAATAGCCCAGCAAATAGCAACGCATAAATTCGTCCCAGCTTTGAAACAGGCCCCGAAGCTTTTGCCCCGCCGAAAGGCACTCGTTCAGCGATTCTTCATAAGAAAGCCATTCGCACAAGTATCCCAGCGACGAAATGAAGATCAGACGCTGCCAATCCCAGGCCCAAAAGCAGATTTCGCCGCCCTCCGCCATGATCGCGTCGTACAGCGCCCGCTCGTCCGCGTCCAATGCGTCCGGTTCGGCCGCAAACGCCCTCCACTGCGCCACGGAGCGACCGTCCATCAGCTTGGGAAGCATCTGCTTTAAGTCGGAGGCATCGTTAAAGCCCCAGCTGTTTCGCAGTACCTCGCGCTGGCTTGCGGCGGTTTCCGGATTCCTGTATGCGCTGCCGAAGATATGCGGATTCTGCTCCGAGGCGATGTACACCACCGCGCAACAGGCCACAAACCATTTCACGGTTTTCGGATAATCCCGTTTTTGCAAAAGATGCGACCATTCGTTTTTCAGAACATGCTCCGTTTTTTCGGCCAAACCGGGAAACGTTTCATTTCCAAGCTCGAGAAATTGCGGCTTGCCCTCGCGATAAAACTCGATCACTGTGGTCCGGGTGTCCACGCCCGGGGTCACCGGCTCCTTGACGTAAACGTCGAAGATGTCCTCCAAGGCGCAATCGTATACGCCGCCTGCCAGTTCAACGCGAATGCCGGAATCAAAAACGCCTGCGTAACTGCGCAGTTTTTTGAACAGCCCCTGTCGGCGCGGCGCACCCTCGATTTCAAAAAGAAGTCTCTTTGTTTTGCTCATTCCCGTTTCCTCCTCAACGCGCGCGATTTCATGCCGCACAGGAGATCGCGCATTTCACGAATTGCGACAAGCATATCATATTTTCCTGTAAAAAACAACCGCGTGGGAAAAGGGTTGAAGCGACGGATTTCAGGCGCTTTGGTAGAATTTTTCCCTGCCGTGGCGTTCCGGGGCGGCGAAAAAGAATTCCCGTTTGGTTGAGAAATATGCTATAATTTTAATTGTCGCGCGGTTTTTTCGCTTTGGCGGGACGCTCGGGGAGGATGTCTGCATACTGAAAAAAGCAAAGAAATATCCGAACGCATATCTCTTTATTTTAACCGGAGGGTTTTTTTATGTTGATCAACCGCTACTGCCGTGACGATTTTTCCGATTTTGATGATTTCGCGCGCAATTTTCGAATCAAAGCGCCGGAGGATTTCAACTTCGCGTTCGATTGCATGGACGTGCTCGCCCGCCTGTCGCCCGACAAGACGGCGATGGTGTGGTGCAACGACGAGGGGGATGAAGCGCGCCACAGCTTTGCCCGGATCTCCGCCGGGGCCGACGCGGCGGCGCGTTTTTTCGCCGCGTCGGGCATCGGCCGCGGCGACAAGGTGATGCTGATCCTGCGGCGGCGCGTGCAGTTTTGGTTCGCGATTCTGGGGCTCATGAAGCTCGGCGCCGTCGCGATTCCCTCCACGCACTATCTGCTGGCGGAGGACATCGTCTACCGCAACAACGCGGCTTCCGTCGCGGCCGTCGTGACGACGGACGACGAAGCGCTGCTCACGGCCGTGGAGCAGGCCCTGCCGCAGTCGCCGACGCTGCGCGTGCGCATCTGTCTGAGCGGGAAGCGCGACGGCTGGCTCTCGTTCGACGAGGGGCTCGCGCGCTTCGCGCGGGGCGAAGCGTTGCCGCGCGTGACGCGCGGCGAGGACATGATGCTGCTCTATTTTACCTCGGGCACCACGGGAATGCCCAAGATGGTGGCGCACAGCCACTTCTACCCGCTCGGGCACATCGCGACGGCGCGTCACTGGCATGCTTTGCACGAGGACAGCCTGCATCTCACGCTGGCGGACACGGGCTGGGGCAAGGCCGTCTGGGGCAAGCTGTTCGGGCAATGGCTCTGCGGAGCGGCCATCCTCGTATACGATCAGGACCATCTGGATCCGCACCGCCTGCTGCGCGTGATCAGCCGCTACGGGGTCACGTCCTTCTGCGCGCCGCCCACCGTCTACAGGGTTCTCCTGACGGCGAATTTGGAGGCATGCGATCTGCGCGCGCTGAAGCAGGCGACCTCTGCGGGGGAACCCCTGACGGAGGAGGTGTTCGACCGCTTCAAAATGCGGACGGGCCTCTCCATCCGCGAGGCTTACGGCCAGACGGAAACCGTGCCGCTGACCATGACCTCGATTCACACGGCGCCGCGCGCGGGCTCCATCGGCAAGTTCAATCCCGCCTACGATGTCCTGCTCCTCGACGCGGACGGAAGCGAAACGCCCGACGGCGCGGAGGGCGAGATCTGCGTCCGCGCGGAGCGGGGTTCCGTCGGCCTGTTCATGGGCTATTACCGCGATGAGGCGGCGACGAACCGCGCGTGGTGCGACGGCGTCTATCATACGGGCGACATGGCGCGGCGGGACGCGGACGGCTATGTGTATTTCATCGGGCGGGCGGACGACATCATCAAGTCCGCGGGTTACCGGATCGGGCCCTACGAGGTGGAGAGCGTGCTGGAACGGCATCCGGCCGTCATGGAATGCGCCGTGACGGGTGTGCCGCACCCGCTGCGCGGACAGGTCGTGAAGGCGAGCATCGTGCTGCGGCCGTCCCATGAGCCTTCGGACGCGCTGAAAAAGGAGCTTAGGGCTTTCATGCGGCGTTCCGCCGCCGCTTACAAGATTCCGCGCGTCATAGAGTTCGTGGACGAGCTGCCTAAGACTATATCGGGGAAGGTGCGGCGCGTGGCCATGCGCAAGGAGGAGTAACTGGGTTTTGTTTGAATATAGATTGGACGGAAACTCGGATAATTATGGAAAAAAATAAATGAATAAAGGATACTATGGCTGATTTTATGATTGACCTGTTCCGCGCCATGCCCAAGGCGGAACTGCATATGCATCTCGACGGTGCGCTCGAGGTCAGGACGGCGATGGAGCTCATGGGGAAGCGCGCTTCGGCGCAGGACGCCTCGGACGGCGACGCCTTCCCGCAAGGCTCCTACGAAGCGTTGCACCGCAGACTCGTGATCGGCGGACGCTGCGCGACGCAGGCGGAGCTGCTCGCGTACTACGATCTGCCGATCGAGCTCTTGCAGAGCGAAGAGGCTCTGGCGCGCGTCGCCGACGATCTGCTTCGCGCAAAGGCGGCCGACCGCGTGCGCTACTGCGAGATACGCTGGGCGCCTGCGCTTCACTGCGCCTGCGGACTGCGCGTAAGACAGGTCGCGGAGAGCGTGGCCCGCGCCGTGAAGCGCGCCTCTGCCCGCTACGGCATATGCGCGCGGCTGATCGTCGTCGGCATGCGCGCCCACGCGCCGCAGGAGAACGTCGCCATGCTGCGCGAGGCGGCGGAGGCGGACGCGTGCGGCCTGCTCGCCGCCGTCGATCTCGCGGGCCCCGAAGCGGCCCATCCCGACCCGGCCGTCCAACTG
Source organism: Eubacteriales Family XIII. Incertae Sedis bacterium (assembly GCA_031276135.1). GTDB lineage: Bacteria > Bacillota > Clostridia > Peptostreptococcales > Anaerovoracaceae > JAITLA01. Next base: position 3,763 of record JAISNR010000062.1, read on the forward strand.
CCTTTTTTCGAGGAGGCGCGGCGGCTCGGCCTCGGCGTCACGCTGCACTGCGGTGAGCTGCCCGGCAGCGCGGACGCGATCCGGCGCTGCGTCGAGAGCATCGCTCCGGACCGCATCGCGCACGGCAGCGGCGCGGCGGAGGACGAGGCGCTCTGCCGCCTGCTGCGGGAGCGGAACATCCGGCTCGACCTCTGCCCCGCGAGCAACATCCAAGCGGGGCTCTACAAAGACTATGCGGACTTCCCCGTCGCGGCGCTCTGCCGCCGGGGCGTTCCCGTGAGCATCAGCACCGATTCCCCCGTGATCTCGGGGCTGTCGCTGAGCGAGGAATATCACAGGACGTCGGCGGGCGGGCTCGGCCCGGCCGAGCTGTGGGCGATCAATCTGGCCTCCTTGGACAGCATATTCGCGGAGGATGCCGTGAAGCGCGCACTGAAAAAGGAATTTTGCGCATGGGCGCGCGGCATTTCCGAATTGTCGCAGGCAACGGAATTGCGATAAAATATTTTTCAAAAATGTTGCCCGGGCAACATACTTTTCCTCTCCGCAATGCTACAATATTCTGTATGCGGCGCATGTGCGCCGTAAGCGGATTGTACATAAAGGAGGAAGGTATGAAAAAAAGGATTGAAATTCTGTATTTGGCGGCGCTGTTTGCGCTGCTGCTCTTCGGCTTCTCGGCCTGCGGCGGCTCGTCCGGCGAAACGGCGTCGGACGCGGATGCGGCGGCGGGCGCGGAGTCGCAGACGGAAGCGGCTGCGGAATCAGAGGCGGCCGAGGCCGGCGCGGGCGTTGAGCTGAACGTTTCCGCGGCGGCGAGCCTGACGGACGCGCTCGAGGAAATTTACGCGGAATACCAAAAGGCCGGCGACGATGTCATTCACTTCAACTTCGCGGCCTCCGGCACATTGCAGAAGCAGATACTGGAGGGCGCGCCCTGCGACTTCTTCATATCGGCATCAAAGGGCCACATGGACGCGCTCGCCGAGGCGGATCTGATCGTGCCGGAATCCCGCAAGGATCTGCTGGGCAACGCGCTGGTGCTGATCGCGGCCGCAGAAAAGGCCGACCTCATCGATCCGGACAGTCTGACGGGCGCCGATGTGGCGAGCATAGCCATCGGAGAGCCGGAATCCGTTCCCGCAGGCAATTACGCGAAGCAGTCGCTGGAATCGCTGGGGACATGGGAGGCCGTGCAGGACAAGCTGATCTTCGCGAAGGACGTGCGGCAGGTCCTCGAATACGTCGAAACCGGCAACGCGGACTGCGGTTTCGTCTATCGCTCCGACGCGGCGCTGATGGAAACGGGCGTGATCGCGGCGGAACTGCCCGAGGAGAGCCACAGCCCGATCGTCTACCCGGCCGCCCTGGTCGCGGGCTCGGAAAACGCAGCCGCCGCACAGGCGTTTTACGATTATCTGCAATCGGATTACGCAAAGGGCGTCTTTGAAAAGTACGGCTTCACCGTACTGTAGCGACGCGGCGCGCCATGGATTTCGCTCCGATCGTCCTGTCGCTGAAGATAGCGGGCGTCGCGACGGTGTTCTCCTTCTTGCTTGGGAATCTCTTCGCGTACATCATCAACAAGAAAAACATCCCCGGCAAGAACATCTGGGAAACCGTCCTGATCATGCCGATGATCCTGCCGCCCTCGGTGATGGGCTATCTGCTGTTGATCGTTTTCGGCAAGCGCGGGCCCATAGGCGCGTTTTTGCTGGAACGCTTCGGCGTGCAGGTCGTCTTTACGTGGGTGGGGGCGGTGATCGCCGCCTGCGTCGTTTCCCTGCCGCTGATGTATCAGAACGTGAAGGCGGCCTTTCTCTCGACGGATCCCATATACGAGCAGGCGGCCATGACGCTCGGCAGCGGCGAATGGCGGATCTTTCGCACGGTGACCTTCCCGCTGGCCCAGCCCGGCGTCATCAGCGGCGTGGTGCTGACCTTCGCGCGGGCCCTCGGCGAATTCGGGGCCACGCTGATGATCGCGGGCAACATCCCGGGGAAGACGCAGACCGTCCCGACGGCCATCTACTTCGCCGTGGAAGCCGGCAGGACGGAAACGGCCAACGCGCTGGTGCTGATCATGACGGTATTCAGCTTCGCGCTGATTCTGGGCCTGAACGCGTGGCTGAAAAAGAAGAATTTCTATCGGTAAACAGGGCGTTTTTCGCGGGACTTCCGCTCCGCAAGGACGCGCGAACCCGTGCCGCCGGAGAAATGCGATGCGCAAAAAAATAGATTTCCACATAATCAAAAAACTGGATCTGTTCACGCTGAACGTGCGCTGCGGTTTCGACAGCGGCGTGCTCGTGGTGCGGGGCGAATCCGGCGCGGGCAAGACCACGCTGCTGAACTGCATTGCGGGCCTGTGCGCCCCGGACGAAGGCTTCGTTTCGATCGGCGGGGAAACCGTGTTCCTGCGCAATGCGCGCGAAGCGCGCATCGACAGGCCGGTGCGCGCCCGCGGCCTCGGATATCTCTTTCAGAGCTATGCGCTGTTCCCGAACATGACCGTGGAGCAGAACGTGCTGTACGGCCTGCGCAACAAGCCGGACTACAGGGACCGCGCGCGCAGGAAGGACCTGCTCGAGTACGCGGACTACATAATGGAGACATTCGGAATATCGGGGCTTCGCAAAAAACGCCCCGGCGTCATCTCGGGGGGCGAAAAACAGCGGGTCGCTCTGTCGCGGGCCATCGTCACAAAGCCGGGGCTGCTGCTTCTGGACGAACCCTTTTCCGCCTTGGACGAGGAAACCAAAGCGGTCGTGTACGGCGAATTCAAGCTGTTCAAGGAACGCTTCCGGATTCCGACGATCCTGATCACGCACAACGACGCCGAGTGCGAGATGTTCGGCGATCACAGAATGCACATCAAGGCGGGCGCGGTCGTATGAGCGGCGCGGCGGACGCGAACGCAGCGGTCGGCGTCATTCCGGCCGCGGGCCGGTCCTCGCGCATGGGGGCCTTCAAGGCCCTGCTTGACGTGGGCGGAAAGCCTGCGGCGGCGCGCCTGATCGACGCGCTCCGCGCGGGCGGCGCGGCGGAGGTCGTGCTCGTGACGGGACACGAAAGGGAGCGGCTTGCGGAGTTGATCGGCGCGGTCGGCGCGGTCGAAGCCTACAATGAGCATTTCGCGGAAGGCATGTTCACCTCCGTCAAGGCGGGCCTCGCGAAGGCTTGGGAGGTCGCGGACGGACGAGCTTCGGCCTTCCTGCTCCTGCCTGCGGACTGCCCGCTCGTGCCCGCTTCCGCGATCCGCGCCCTGCTCCGCGCGCACCGGGAGGCGCCGGGGCGCTTCATCGTCCCCTGCTTTCGCGGCAAGAAGGGGCATCCCCTGCTGATACCGGCGGCCCTCCTGCCCGAAATCCTCGCGCACGGGGGTGCGGGCGGCCTCAAGGCCGTGACGGACCGCCATGAGGACGAGCTGATCCGGATCGAAACGGGCGAAGAGGGCGTGGTGCTCGACATGGACAGCCCGGAGGGCTACGAGGCGGTGCGCGCGTACTGCGCGCGGCGCGCGGCGGGCGCGGCGGACGGGCCGCGCGCCGCGATCGAAGGCTTTACGGGAAAAATTTTTCTGATTCGTCACGGGGAAACCCGGAAGCACGCCGCGCGCATCTTCCTCGGGCAGACGGACGCAGCCCTCTCGGACGAGGGCCGGGAGCAGGCCGCCGCAGCCGCGCGGGATCTCCTCGCGCGCGGCGTCCGCCCGGCGCGCATCCACGCGAGCGACCTTTCGAGAGCGGCGGAAACGGCCGATATCCTGGCGGCGGCGCTGCGCGCGCGCGGCGCCCCCGCCCCCGCCGTCACGCGCGACGCGCGGCTGCGGGAGATGCATCTCGGCGCATGGGACGGGCGCTTCATCGAGGAAATAAAAGAGGCTTTCCCCGAGGAATACGCACGGCGCGGCGCGCGCATACTGACGTGGAAGCGCGGCCACGACGGGGAAAACTTCTACGACCTGCGCTACCGCGTGGAAAAGTGGCTGGCGGAGGTCCTGCCGGACGCGCGCGAACTCGTCGCGGTGACGCACAGCGGCGTGATCAAGGTGATCCTCGCGGCCTTTTCGGACATGACGCCCGAAGCCGCGTGGTCGCAGGAGATCCCGCGCGGCGCGGTGATCGA
>JAISNR010000166.1 GCA_031276135.1 Eubacteriales Family XIII. Incertae Sedis bacterium
TTGTGTCCCGGCGAGGCGCCGGGTTCCGCGAATACTCGCAGTATTCAAGGGTTCCGGCAACGCAGCCGGGGCGCAAAAGGGCAAGCTCAATGTGCAGGTTATTTTTGAACTGTTCCTTATTATGCAAACGGGTTCAATACCCCATAGTTTGCTGCGCTTCCTTTTTTCCGTGATGGGCATTGAACCCACTCCCAATAACTTCCTCTACCCGTTCGTAAACTCCGGGCACAAGTCATAACGAGTTGCCCGCGGGCATCTGTACAAATACTTCGCGGCATCTGTCGCGAGGCAACTTATTATATCACAGCCGCCCGAGAAAAAAAAGCCCATTGCTTTTTTCAAAAACATGCAAAATCGGGAACACAACATAAAACATCGGTAAATTTCGTGAAAAAGCCTTCATTTTCCGGTACCGTAAAACCATAAACGCATTTATGGTTCGCCTTTACCGGGTTTCATGCCGTGACCCGCGATAAAGGAGCGCACGCGGAATGGTCCGTCTGCGCTTACAATTGAATCCCGCGCTGCCGGCAACCGCTCCCGCGGTTGCCGGCGTTTTTTGCCGTCTGCGGACGGCGGACACAGAAGGCGGGATCACTCCCGCACGACCGCGATGCCGTTTCCCTCTTCCAAGCCGTGGAGATGCCGCCCTTTTTCGATCTGCTCGTCCAGAAAGGCGCGGATGTCCCGCGTGATCAACTCGCCGGGGCAGACGACGGGGATGCCCGGGGGATAGGGCACGAGCATCTGCGCGCAGATCCGCCCCTCCGCCTCGCGCACGGGTACGCGCGTCCGCTCCGCGAAGTGCGCGGCCCGCGGCGTCATGGCCATGGGCGGCGCGGGCGGAAGCGCGCCGGCCGGGGTCAGGGGCGCGCGCCGGCCCCTGTATCTTTCGGAGATATCCCGCATCGCGAAGAGCAGACGATCGACGTCCTCCTGCACGGTGCCGAGCCCCATGACGCAGATCCCGTAGAAGTGGTCGCCGAACTCGATCTCGATGTTGTACGCTTCGCGCAGGATGCGGCAGAGTTCGTAGCCGTCCATGCCCAGCCGCCGCGCCGAAACGACGAGGCGGATCGGGTCGTATCCCGCGATCGCGGCCTCGCCGATCAGATCCTCGCCCGGCGCCTCGATGCCGGGCAGCGCCGCAAGCTCCCTTCGCGCCGCGTCCGACATGCGGATCAGGCGGTCCAGCATCCCGCGCCCCTGCGTCGCCATGCGGCTTCTGGCGAGGTCCAGCGAGGCCAAAAGCAGGTAGGAGGGGCTGGTGCTCTGCGTCATGCGCAGATTCGCCTCCAGACGGCCCGCGTCCAAACGATCGCCCCTGATGTGCAGGACGGAGCTCTGCGTCAGGGAACCCGACATCTTGTGCAGGCTCTGACAGGCGCAATCGGCGCCGAGCGCGAGTGCGCCGGGCGCGAGCTTTTCGTGAAAATACGCGTGGTTGCCGTGCGCCTCGTCGGCGATGAACACGCCTCCGCGCGCGTGCGTCACGTCGATCAGCCCCCGCGTGTCGCCGCACACGCCGTGATAGGAGGGGCTGACCGCAAACACGCCCTTTGCGTCCGCGTTCGCGGCATAGAGCGCGTCCAGCTTCTCCTTGCTTACGCCGCCCACGAGTCCCTTCTCCGCGTGAACCTCGGCGGAGATGTAGACGGGGACCGCGCCGCTGATGATCAGGCCGAACACGACGGACTTGTGCGCGTTCCGCGGAACGATGATCTTTTGCCCCTCCGAAACGACGCTGCAGATCGCCGCGATGATGCCGGCGGAGGTGCCGTTCACGAGAAAGAAGCTGCGATCCGCCCCCCAAGCGTCGGCGGCCAACGCCTGCGCCTCGGCGATGGGGCCGCTCGGCCGATGCAGATCGTCGAGCCCCCGCACCTCGGAGAGGTCCATCTTAAAGATGTTCTCGCCGGCAAAATCGAGCCAGCGCGGATCGATGCCGCGCCCCATCTTGTGCGACGGAATAAAAAACGGCGCCGGCGCCTGTGCGACAAAATCCAAAATCGCGTCAAAAAGCGGCGTATGCCGCTGATTTTTTTTCATATCCCCAAAACCCCCTGTTGTGATCGGCTTCCGCTATTCCGCGGAGATGTAGTGTGCGCTGTCCAGCGCCGCGCGCTCGTCGAGCCTCCCCTCGCCGAAGCCCGCGACGCATGCGTTGACATCGCAGTACGCGTATTCGTCCAAGCGGCTCGTGTCGCCCAAAAAGACGATCTCCGCCCGCGCGCGGAGCGGCGCGAACTGCCGAATCAGATACTTGAGCCGCGCGTGCAGGCGTTCGTCCGCCGCCCGCTTGATGAGCACGGTGAAATCGAAGGGATTGCCGCCGTACAGGCGTTCGCAGACCTCCCTGTCCTCCTCGGCCGCGATCTCCCGCACCGCGCGCCCCTCGACGATGAAAAACGGTTCGTCCAGAAATACGCGCAACACGTCCTCCACGGACGCGCGCGTTCCCTTCGCGCGTATCGTCGCGAAGGCCGTCTTGAGCAGACGTCTGAACTGCGCTTCCTCCAGAGAGCCGTCGTCCGGATCGAGCCCGAGCCATCCCGCGAGAATCGGCAGCGCGGCACGCGGCGCCGTATCCGCATCGACCAGACTGTCCAGCGAGTCGATGATCTCCTGCAAATCGTAATACAGCGATGAGAATACGGCCAAATACCTATGGAAGAATTCCCCGTTTGCGCGATAGATCTCCGGGAAGGAGCCGAGGAAATTGTCGCGCGGCGCGAACACCTCAAAATCGTGCAGGACGCCGCCGCCCTGCCCGAGCAGTTCCACGCACAGCCACAGGTAACGCCCCTCCTGCTCGTAGAGCAGCACATCGTTTCTCCCGACGAACTTCGACGCGCCGGCCAGTTCAAAGAGCCTGCGCTTCTGCAGCGCGGATTCGTTCGGATTGAGGAGGATCGCTTCGTAGGTCTTGACCCTTCCGCTCACGATCAGCCGGTCGTCGTCCGTGGCAAAAGCGTAGATCACGGGGATGACGCCCTCCGCGAGCTCCGCCTTGAAGCGCAGACGGCCCCATTGGCAGCCCCGGCGCCCGCCGTCGATGCGCTCCGGGAAGCAGATGTGCCGTGCCGCCGCATCGACCGTCGCAATGCCGCCCCCCTCCGGCAGGACGAAGCCCTCCAGAACGGCATTTTGGAAACGGCTCTTGCCGATGGGAAATTTTTTGATCACAGACGCCACAGGAAAATCCTCCTTTTATTTAAATAATTACCTGTCCGCGCGCGCGTTGACCTCGATCGAAAACCTGCCCGGATAGCACAGACAACGCCCCTCCGGGATGATGTCCGGCCCGCGCATCACGGAGAGCCCCCTGCTGCCCGGCGTCAGCGCGAGATCGATGATCGTGAGGACGCAGGGCAGCGCGGCGATCGCGCCGAACACCTTGTCGAACAGCACGGGCGTGCCGAATTCCGCGTCGGAGGACACGAAGTCCAAGGCCTCCGCAAGCGCCCGCTCGATGTCCGCGCGGGCGTCCGCGAAGCGGCTCTTGACGTAGATGGAGCCCTTCACGTCGATGGGAAGGTACTGCGGCTGCACCGGCGCGAATCTGGAGGTCAGCATGCTGCGGGAAGCCAAAAGCTCCGTTATGCGCCTGATGTAGCTCGCGGACAGGCCCGGAAAACGCTCCTCGCCGCGCGGCTTGACCACGATTTGGACGAGGTTCTCCGACGGGATCGGCAGCGCCTTCACCTTGTGAATGCACAGGCCGGGCGCGGACAGGACGATCGTTTCGTAATCCGAAGCCGTGACGGCCGTCCACGGCGTCTTGATGCAGGCGGAAAATCGGCTGCGCAGGTTCGCAAGGGTTTCCGCCGTACAGCCGCCGCGCCCCGGCGCGGGGTTCACGAAGAGGGTGCCCGAACGCTCCGCGCCCTCCGGCACGAGCGCTTCAAGCGTGTTTTCCTCGCGGACGTTGCCGTCCGCGCCGAGCGTCATGGCGCAGGAGGCGATGTACGCCCTGCACTCCCGGCCGATCTCCGGACGCCGCACGCAGATCTTGTGCCTGCCGGGGAGCAGCTCGTAGACGAAGCCGTCGGGAGAAGGCTCGTCCGGCCGCACGAAGGTATAGGACCGCTCCCCGCTGAGGGCGGTCGTTTCCAGCATGAGCACAAAATCGTCGGGAATGATGTTGCCCGCGAGGTCGATGTCCAGCTCCTGATCGATGTAGCCGAACACGGGGCCGAGAGAGCGCGCGCGTTCCATCTCCTCCGTGCAGCAGACCACGATCAGATCCGCCTCGCCCTCGCCCGGCGGGACGCCGAAGCCGGCCTCGTCGAAGCGGAAGCGCAGCGTACCGTCCTCGAGCCGGTCGGCGACGAAGAAACGGTTGTCGCCCTCCTCGCACACCTGTTGCTCAGCGACATTTTTGTATGCGCGGTACGGCGCCGCCGCGTTCTCGCGGCCGTAGACGCAGATGTGGGGATAGGCGGGATCGATCGCGAGGACGCGGGAAGCGCCGCCGCGCACGACGTACATCGCGGACATCGTGTCCCGTTGCACGAAGCGCATCAGATTCGCGGTCAGAGCGCGAAGGCGCGGCGTCCTGTCGTATTCGTGGGAGAGCAGCGTACAGCGCAGCGCATAGCCCGCGACCGGCGTTTCGCCGAACACGGCGGGCTCGAGGCTCGGCGCGGGCTTCAAGACGATCTCGCCGCTCACGAGAAAGCCGTGCGTCCTGTCCGTGTATTCCATATTTTCCCACCCGTTCTCGGTGTACACCTGCCAGACGAGCTCCGCGAAGGGCCTGTTCGCGTCCGCCTCGAAGGGATTGCGCTCCTCCTCCCCCAACACGGCGGCGTACAGGATCTGCTCCTTTGCGAGGTTGGGCTTTCCGTTCAGCACACAGCAGAGCGAGGAACCTTCTCGGACGGGCGAACCGAACACGGCGACGGCGCCGACGCCCAGGGATCTGTCGAGCAGATTCGTCACGTCGGAGTAGACGCCCTCGCGCTCGCAGTACATGGCTTCCTGCCCCCAAGGCCGGCAGAGCACATCCTCCGCGATCTCGAACACCGTATCCTGCGACAGGAATTTGCGGTACTTGCAGAACCGCATCTCCTGCGCGCCGGAGAAGGCGGCGAGCAGTTCGGCGGGACGCGCCTTTTCCGGCGAGAAGCCCAGCAGCGCGAGCAGCTTGAACTTGATCGCGTCCGTCACGGTGTTGATGGCGGTCTGCTGCAGATAGTTGAACGCGGTCAGGTTTTGCAGGATCGTCACGCCCGGATCCGACGGGTTGAAATTGGTCCATTCGCTGCCGTACAGCGGGATTCTGGAAATCGCGTCCTCCAGCAGCTCCGTATAGCTTTGGTCGTT
>JAISNR010000188.1 GCA_031276135.1 Eubacteriales Family XIII. Incertae Sedis bacterium
TCCAAGAAGCCCGGCGTCAAGGTCATCGCCGTGGAGCCCTTTGATTCCCCCGTGCTTTCGGAGGGGACCGCCGGCCCGCACAAGATTCAGGGCATCGGCGCGGGCTTCGTGCCGGACACCTTGAACACGGACGTATACGACGAGATCATCAAGGTCAAGAACGATGATGCTTTCCTGACGGGTCGCGAGGTCGCGAAAGCGGAAGGCCTGCTCGTGGGCATCTCCTCGGGCGCGGCGATCTGGGCCGCAACCGAGCTCGCGAAGCGCCCCGAGTACGTGGGGAAGAGCATCGTGATCATCCTGCCCGACACGGGCGAGCGCTACCTCTCCACTGCGCTGTTTGAAGAATAGGTGCGACATCGAACTTGAAATCGGGACGGCGCCGTCCAAACCCGAGCGGGGCATTGCTTTTGATTGTGAAAGCAATGCCCCTTTCCCTTTCGCCGGCCCGCAGTGCGCCCCGGCATTCGCGGGTGAAATCTGCATTGCATTTATGTATTATGACTATCCAATCAGCGCATAATCATCATCAGGTTGGGGACCGGTATTGCTCGGAGGCGGGCTTGCGGGCCTGTTTTCTGCCCGTCCCCAAGCGCCTGTCCGAGGATTGCAAAAAATTTCGGCAAAGCCTCGCGGAATGCGGCGAAACCACCCACAAATTCGGTGACAACGGGATGCGGTTGCGCATGCGGGCATGCGATTGCCCAGCGGCAACGGAAATCGGGCTTGACATTTGCCAGAAGGCATAGTACATTGATGTACAAAGGACGCGAAATCGGAAGCGGTCCGGCGGAAAAGGAAATGCCCGGAACGGCAAAGAGATGAAACAACGCTTGCACACGGAAAAATTGATACTGACGGGCCTCATGACGGCGCTGATCGCGGCCACGACCGCCGTGATCGCGATTCCCGTGCCCTTCACGAACGGCTACGTGCACCCCGGCGACAGCATGATCTTCATGGCCGTGCTGCTCCTCGGGCGGCGGCGCGGCGCCCTGGCCGCGGGGCTGGGCTCCGCGCTCGCGGACACCCTGCTCGGCTATTTTCTCTGGGCGCCCTTTTCGCTCGTGATCAAGGCAGGCATGGCCTTTTTCACGGGGCTGATCATCGAGAAAAGCGCGGAGAGCCGGCGCGGTCTCTTCGTTTCGTGCGCCTCCGTCGTCGGCCTGTGGTTCGCGTTCAACGCGCTCGTGGGCGCCGTCGTCCTGTGGGCGTCGGGCGCGGACGCCGCCGCCTTTGCCGCCGCGCTCGAAGCGGAAGGGAACGCGGAATCGCTGACCGCTGCGGTGCGCGCCATCGAAACGCGGCTCATGGCGGCGGCCCTGCTCATACCGGCCGCGCTGATCGCAATCGCCGCCGTGCTCCGCCGGAAGGAGAACATCTCCGTCCCGCTCGGGCACATCGTCGGCATGACGGGCGGCGGCTTCTTCATGGTGCTTGGATACTATGTCGCCGGCGGCTTTCTCTACGGGAATTTTGCGGCGGCGGCGCTTTCCATACCCGCCAACATCGCGCAGTTTGCGGGCGGCTTTCTCTTGGCGGCTCTGCTTTCGGCGGCGCTGCGCAAGACGGCTGCCAAGCGGTATTTCATCTACGGCGCGAAGGAAACGGAGGCCGGCAAGGCGTTATGAAAGCGTTGATTTTGAGCATTTCCACGGGACAGGGCCATCACGCCGTCGGCGCGGCCGTCGCCAACACCTTCGAGTCCATGGGCGTATCCTGCACGACGATGGACGCCTACGAATACGTGGACCCCAAGCTGTCCAAGCTGCTCTCGAAGGGCTACCTGCTCTCTGCGGCGCACGCGCCTTGGCTTTCCGCGAAGGCATACAACGCGCTCGTCAAGAAGAATTCCCCCTACGGCAAGCTCTCCGTTCCGCAGCTGACCAACCGCTATTTCGCTTGGGATCTGAACAAATACGTGCAGAAGGACAACCCGGACATCATCGTTTGCACGCACGTCCTCTCCTCCATCATCGTGAGCGTGATGCGCGCCCGCGCTTGGACGGACGCGGTCACGGCCGGCATCGTGACGGATTTCACCGTGCATCCGCTGTGGGAGGAAACCCGCGATCTCGATTACTATGTGACGCCGAACGAACTCTTGGATTTTCAGATGGCGCGCAAGGGGCTCGACGTCGCGAAGGTCCTGCCCTTCGGCATCCCCATAAGACCGCAGTTTTCGAGGAAAACGGACCGCGCGGAGGCCCGCCGCACGCTGGGGCTCGACGTCGATGTTCCGACGATCCTGCTCATGAGCGGCAGCATGGGCTACGGCGGCATAGACCTGTCCACGGAGAAGCTCGACGCGCTCTCGCTGGACATGCAGACGCTCGTCGTCTGCGGCAACAACAAGGAAATGTACAAAAAACTCAAGCGGAAGAAATTCAAGAAGCGCTTTGACATCTACGGCTATGTGGATCATGTGGAGCTGATGATGGACGCCGCCGACTGCATCATAACGAAACCCGGCGGCATCACCTCTTCCGAAACGCTGGCCAAGGGCCTGCCGATGATCATGATCAACCCCATTCCGGGGCATGAAACGCGCAACGCGGAATTCATGCTGAACAACGGCATCGCCCTCTACGCGACGAATTCCTTTCCCTTGGA
>JAISNR010000215.1 GCA_031276135.1 Eubacteriales Family XIII. Incertae Sedis bacterium
ATCAGGGAAGAACTCGCGATCAGCATGGGCAATGTCAGCGTGTGGCAGGCCATGTGCGCATCCCCGCACAAGCCGGTCAGCGCGGTCGGAAAGAGCAGCGCGAACACCGCCGACAGGATGGCCAAAAGGGACGCGGCCAGACGGACCTTCGCGGAAGCCGCGAAAAAGTACAGCCCGCCGAAGAGGACGATCGCCGCGCCGACCGCGATTTCCGCGTTCGCGGTCGCGTAACATTGCATGATCATGCCGTCCATGCTTTCAAATGCCTGATAGATCAATCGCGGCACGACCGCGACTGCGGCGCCGATCACGAGAATCGGAATGCCGAGACGGTTTCTGCCCGTTTTCGACACGGGCCGCGCATCCTGTATCGTTGCCATTTTTGCCACTCCCTTCCTCTGTTTCGGCTGCGGATCGGACCCGGGCAAGGCCGGCCCGAGCCCATCCCTCAAAGCCGGATTTTTTCGTTTTTCTCGATCTGAAGCACATGCCCGTCCTGAATGATCACGGTCACGGAGCCGTATCGTATATCGTTGATATAGCTTAGGATCCGTTGCAGGTCCTGTTCCCGCAGGTTCCCCGCGGTCGTCCTTGCAGGGCCGGCGGAAGCCCGCGCTTCGGATGCCTCGGGCCCTTCGTTGCAGATGCCGGTTGCGCCCATGGACGATGTCTCTCTGCCGCTTTTCGCCATTTCAACCTCCATTTCCGCCGGCCGCCCGATGATTTTTGGGCGGAATTTAAACAAAAAAACAGTATAAGCAAAAAAACCAGTATAACACTGCGCCCCGCAATGTTACCTTCGGTTTTCCGATCAATAACATATTAAACATATATGCAATCTCTATTACATACCTAGTTTACCATATCCTTTGCTGTATTGTCAAGCGCTTTTTTGAATGAGCCTTTAAACGGTAACGCTTTTTTTTGCACGTCTTCACAATTTCCACACAATTATCCGGTAAGCTGGATGAAATTCGGAAAGGAGGTGTGCGGCATCGCCATGGAAGCGGGACGGAAAACAGCGGAATTGCGCATCGGCGGCATGACCTGCGCCGCCTGCGAAAGCAAGATCGAGCGGAAGCTGCGCAGCACGGCCGGCGTCGCGTCCGCCGAGGTCCGCCTCGGCGCGGGGACCGCCGTCGTCGTCTACGACGCGGACAGCATCACCTTGAAGGAAATCGCGGCGCGCATCGAAGGGCTGGGGTACTCCGTTCTCGCGGACGGGGACGCCGCGCCGCGCGGGGAGGGCGCCGTCGGCGTGCTGCTCCTCTTCCTCGCCGCCTACATGCTCCTGCGGCACTTCGGTCCGGCGGGCGCTTTCGGCGCATTTCCGACCGCCGAGGCGGGCATGCGCTACGGCCTGTTGCCGGTCATCGGAATCCTGACCTCCCTGCACTGCGCGGCCATGTGCGGCGGCCTCAATCTCTCGCGTTGCATACCGCGGGCGCCCGCGCGGGACGCGGACGGCAAATTCGCGGCGCTGCGGCCGAGTTTTCTGTACAATCTGGGGCGCGTGCTCTCCTATACGGCGATCGGCGGCGCGGTCGGGGCGCTGGGTTCCGTGCTCACGCCCTCGGGCGCCTTCCGGGGCGCCGTGCAACTCCTTGCGGGCGCGTTCATGATCGTCGTGGGTCTGAACCTGCTCGGCCTCTTCCCCCGGCTTCGAAGCCTTGTGCCGCGGCTGCCGCGCGGTCTTGCGGACAGGATCGGCGCCGAAAAGGGAAAATCGGGCAGTCCCCTGATCGTCGGCTTGCTGAACGGCCTCATGCCCTGCGGCCCCCTGCAGGCCATGCAGCTGTACGCGCTGTCCTCCGGCAGCCTCGCAAGCGGCGCGCTGTCCATGTTCCTGTTCAGCGTCGGAACGGTTCCGCTCATGTTCGGGCTCGGGGCTCTGAGCTCCGTGCTCGGCGGAAAATTCACGCGAAAGGTGACGACGATCGGCGCTTCTCTCGTCGTCGTCCTCGGCCTGTCGATGCTTTCGCAGGGCTTTGGCCTGTCGGGTTTTTCCTTCAATTTTATGGGCGGCGGCGCGGGCGGCGAAACGGCGGATGTCGCGGTCGTCGAGGACGGCCGCCAAATCGTGAACAGCACACTGTCGCCGGGGAAATATCCCGCGATCACCGTGCGGGCCGGCGTGCCCGTCGAATGGACGATCGACGCGCCGCAGGGGAGCATCAACGGCTGCAACAACCGCTTCATACTCCCGGAATACGGCATCGAACACAGCTTCAAGACCGGCGAGAACCGCATCGCGTTCACGCCCGCAGAGGCCGGGCGCTTTTCCTACAGTTGCTGGATGGGCATGATTCGCGGCTCCGTCACGGTCGTGGAGGACGCGGCGGCGGACGGGGCGGCGCGGAGTTCGTAAGGGTATCGCGCGCCGCCGTCCGCGGTGCGCGCGGAAGAACACACACAGAACAGGGAGGACACACGGAATGTCAAATACGAGCGATCGGCGGGCGCGGGGCGCGTCCGCGAGAGGACCGGTTAAGCCCTTCGTCGTGCTTGCGGTGGTCGCCGCCCTCGCCGCGACGCTCTTCGCCGCAACGAGGGGCGGCGCGGGCGGCGGAAATACCGCCGCGCCCATCCGGGACGCCGACCTCGTGATCCCCGTCGCCGAGGTGACAGAGGCCGCGCGCTTCTATCCCGTCGAAATAGAGGGAACGACGCTGGAGGTCATCGCGGTGGAAGCGGCGGACGGCACGATCCGCACCGCATTCAATACATGTCAGGTATGCTATGATTCGGGCAGGGGCTACTACAAGCAGGACGGCGGCGCGCTGGTGTGCCAAAACTGCGGAAACCGCTTCCTCCCGGATCAGGTGGAGCTGCAGTCGGGCGGCTGCAACCCCGTTCCGATCTTTCCCGAAAACAAGACCGTGTCCGACGAAAGCATCACGATTTCCGAGGAATTTCTGGGAGAGGCAAGGGTGATCTTCTCGAACTGGAAAACGGCGTATTGACGCGTTTTTTAAACGGATCGTTTTGGGTATAATGAACAATACGACTATCAAGTCAGTTTAGTTTCGCCGGGCGGCGGGTCGGTATTGTCCTCCGGACGGGTCGCTGACGCTCGTGCGGGCGCTTCATTCACTGCGTTCATTCCGCTCGTATGCCCGCAATCCCGCCTCCGGTCAATCCCGGCCCGCCACCCTCGAAATGCACAGCCTGAGTTGATTTTATAGTCACAAAAAACAATATCAGCTCTCGTTCATCGAAATGAACAGCGCCTCCGCGCGCTGCTCCTCCGGGACGGATGTGCGGTATTTGGCGGAGCTCGTGTAGAACACGATCCCGAGCAGGACCCATCCGGCCA
>JAISNR010000032.1 GCA_031276135.1 Eubacteriales Family XIII. Incertae Sedis bacterium
TCTCCCCGGTGCTTCAAGACCTTGTGTTGAATCAAGCGGATCATCGTCAAAGCGATGAAGCATATGAGAAAGTGCGCGTTGATGTGCTCCGGCGTCCTCACGTAAACGGGCCTCCCTTCGAGATCGCTCTTTATGAAAACCCTCCTTCGGCTTTCCGGCCGTGAAACATCGCGCCGTTTTGACGATTTGATCGTGTCGCCGCATATGGGTCGTTGTCGTTTCTCTCAATCCGCCGCTTAAAACATCTTGTCGTTGCTGCTTAATTCAGCGCGTCGCGGGGCATCCAATCTGCACAGCTAAAACGCAAAGCGTATTTCGGTCATAGTTTGGCTGTTTTTATATTCAACTCAGTAGGATTTTCTTTGTGGCTATATTATCGCAGAAAACCCTGTCATGTTCCACAAACAAAACAGTGGGCGCATTTTCCTTCAATAAATTTTCAATCTGCATACGCGATAGGACATCAATGAAGTTGAGGGGCTCATCCCAGACATGCAAATGGGCTTTTTCGCATAGGCTTTTGGCAATCAGCACCTTTTTCTTCTGTCCGCCGCTGAAATCGCGCATATCCTTTTCAAATTGCATCCTCGAAAAATCGAGCTTTCGCAAAATGGCTTTAAAAAGGCTCTCATCGATGCCGCATTCCAAAGCGTAATCGGACAGGTTTCCCGTTAAAAACGAAGTGTCCTGAGAAACATAGGAAATGACTAAGCGGCTGCCTTTGCGGAAAACTCCGGTATACTGTATATTCTCGCCGCAAATGAGCTTTATAATGCTTGATTTTCCTGACCCATTTTTGCCGCATAAGGCGATCCGATCACCCCGTTCGATCGAAAAACCGATGTTTTGACAAGCCGCCTTTTCGCCGTAGAAAACAGAAACGCTTTCAAGTGAAATCAAAAGGTTTGTATGATAGCGCATTTGCGTTATTTTTAAGGTATCCGCACTCTCGATGTTTTTGAGCAAGCCCGATTTGTCGTTGATCGCGGACTGCCGCCGCGCTTCAATCGCTTTGGATCGCTTCATCATTTTGGCGGATTTGTGACCGATGAAACCTCTGTCGAGGCGCGAGCCCGAATTGCGTGTGTCATATTTCGTTTTTTCGACCAGGTCGGACCATGCGGCTGTGCGTTTTGCGGCTTCGTTCAGTTTTTTAATGTCCTTTTTCAACCGTTCGTTTTCAGCGGTCTCATGGCTGTCCCGCCGCTCCTTGTTGAGAAGCCATGAAGAAAAATTTCCCCGCTGTATTTCGATATTTGTTTTGTTGACGGATAGGATGTGGTCAACGCAGTTGTCAAGAAATTTCCTGTCATGCGACACTAAAATAAAGCCTTTTTTTGATTTCAAATAATCGCTTACAATGACTCTGGCCACCATGTCGAGATGATTGGTCGGTTCGTCGATAAGCAAAAAGCCGTTTTCTTTGAGAAAAAGCGCGGCAAGCAATACTTTTGTCTGTTCGCCGTTGGATAAGGTGTTAAAATGACGGTGTAAGACATCGTCCGAAACCTCAAGCAGCGAAAACTCACGCATAAGCTCCCATTCCGCATAATCATGGCAAACGCTATTGATAACGTCGGCTGTGTTTATTTGTTTGTTCGGCACATCATACGGAAAATATTCAAAGTCTACACTTGCGAAAATATTGCCGATATACTCATATTTGCCAAGTAGCAAGTTAAGGAAGGTGGTCTTGCCTCTGCCGTTCCTTCCTATAAATCCTAATTTCCAATCGCTGTCTATCTGAAAGCTTACATTTTCAAAGATGTTGTCGCAACTGCCGTCGTAAGCAAAGGTTACATTTGAAACGCTTATAATCGACATGGCCTTGGCCCTCCCTGTAAAATTATGAAAGCCGCAAGAAAGTCGATTCTCGCGGCTCATAAAACACAGCGCACCCGGCCTGTACGGACCAGAATGATTTGAGCGAAAAGAGCATACAACTTTCTTGCGCAGACACAACAAAACAAACGAAGACTCCGCCTTCATGAATTTCGTCATGCCCTGAATTATCGGCAAGAAATGTTGCGCATCTTCACTTAACTCCAATCTTTGTATTATAGCAATATGTTATCAGAATTTTTGACTGCTGTCAACTTTGACAAATTCATCACTGTGGTTATCAAGTGATAATTGGTCTTCTTAATCTCGCTCATATCCGTTTTCCTCCATAATCTTTTTGAGTTCCCGCAAGGAGCTTGTCCTGCGGTTTGATACCGTGCGCCGTATGATGTCCATGCGCTCTGCGATTTCCCTGCCCGTCATGCCGATGAAGTACGACAGCAGTACGATGTCGCGCCGTTCCTGCGACAGACCTTTGAGTGCTTCTGCGAGGTCGCTGTCGCTCACCGCCACGGGTGCGCCCTGAACGTCGAAGACTTCCCCTCCACCTCGCCGTAAGAAGCCTCCGCGTAGAGCGCGGCAAGGGCAGAAGACGACAGCTCGGAGAACGGGGTCTCTTGCGCCTTGCGCTTCTGTTGCTCTCGGTAGAGTTCTTTGGCTGTGTTGGAGAGAGTGCGTTTGCAGAACAGGTCGAAGGTCTGCCAGACTTGCTTTTCGTCAATAGGGGTCATACTTTAACCTCCTTTCTCTTGAATTCCGATGACGAATTCGAGAAAGGCGGTGGGCTGCGCGCCCAAAGAGACCGATGAGTCGGTTTTGCCCCTCTATAATTAAATTGCTTTTTTGGGCGTTTTGGGAAAGGTCAGAGCGAAAAAAGCTGGAAAAAGTTTTTGAGCATAGAAAAACGTCCGTTGGAGAAGCATTCCAACGGACGTTCCTGCCACTTGCGACGCGGGCGCAAAGATACCCTCTGCCGTCGTATTGTTCAAGGCGGCAAAGGTCAATATGAAACGCTAAGTCATGTTGGGGGTCATGCTCATATCAACCTCGACGGCCATAAGCGTGTCCCTTTCATACATTTTTGGTGGTGACAGCTTTTATGGCCGTCACTTTGGTCAGGTAGTCGGCGGCAGCCTTGCCGCGCTTGGAGTTGATGGAATAAACCATCATCTTGCCGTCCCTGCGGACATCGACGATATCGCTCTCCGTAAGCGTCTTCATGTGGTGGGACAGCGTGGACTGCGCAATGGGCAGTTTTGCCAGAAGACCGTTGGCGCACAGCTCTCCGCCTTGCAGCAGCTCCAATATCATCAGGCTGCTGCTGTCGGAGAATGCCTTGTAGACCTTGGCCTTGTCGTCGTGTAGCCTGCTCATCGCTCTCTCCCTTTGCACTCTTTGACATAGACCAGACAATATGACTTACCGTTTGCAATAGGAACTATCCGTACCGACAGTCCGCATCGTTCACCCACGTGTTGCAGCTCGTCAAGCCTGTACTTCGCAAAGCCCTTCTTGGTGTATGAGAGCCTGTCCAACCACTCGCGGCTGTACACAGTATTGACGAACACGCCTCCGACTTTGATGATACGCTTGACCTCCGACAAGCCGGCTTCAAGGTCGTCCCAGAAATAGACCGTATTCACGGTGTAGACCGTATCGAAAAATCCATCCTCAAACTCGGTTCTGACAATATCGCCGAACGACAGTCTAAGTCTCCCAGACGAGACGGCTTTCTCGTTTCGCTTGCTCGCAGCGGCGAGCATATCACGGGAGATTTCAATGCCATAGTATTCGCAGTCGCCGTGATGTGCTATGAGCCTTTGCAGCATGAATCCGTTTCCGTACCCGACATCAAGAACGCGCGCTCCGGGCATGAGCGACAACTCCCGCTCGGTGGCGGCGTACTGCTTGCGGTTGATTGTGTTCATCACGAACGTGGACAACGCGCCGCCCAAGCCCGTTGGCTTTCTGAACTGCGCTCCTATGCGCTCAGTAATGCCCATCGCGTTCCCTCTCGTTTTGCTGCTGATTTGATACGCCCATTATACTCATTATATCTATATTAGTCGATACGATTGCTAGCCGTCCGAGAAAGAAATTTCCGGCAACCTTTCCCAAATGGGCCGAAAAAGTCATTTAATCACCTGCCACCGCTTCAAGCGGTGGTTTGATTTGGCCCTATAAGGGCCGGTTGCAGGTTGCGCCTAAAAGGCGCGGTTCCGCATACCAAAACCTTTGCCTGCCGCCCCTAAAAGGGGCTTAGGCTATTTCTCCGATTTGTCGGTTTCTTCTTGATCCTTGATATATCTCCGGACTTGCTCTTCGTTGCGGCCCATTGTGTCAACGTAATAACCCTTTGCCCAAAAATGTTTGTCCCTGTATGCTTTTTCTTCCGGATGCCGATCAAAAATCATCAGCGCGCTTTTCCATTTCAAATACCCCATGCAAGCCGAAACACTGAATTTCGGCGGTATTTTCACGCACAGGTGAACATGGTCGGCGCACACCGTCCCGTCCAATATTTCTATCCCCTTGTATTCGCACAGCTTTTTCAGGATTTCCTGTACATCCTTTTTGACCTTGCCGTACATGACTTTCCTTCTGTATTTTGGGATAAACACAATGTGGCAGATGCAATTCCACTTCGTATGTGCTAAACTGTTGTTGTCCATATGGACTTCCCTCCTCTCCGCATGGTTTTGGCTTCGGAACCACAACCATTGCGCCGGAGGAGGGATTCTGTTGCACTATGCAACGCTGCTGCTCTGCCGGTTCACCCACGCTGGGGCTTAATGTGATGACAAGTTAAGAAATCAGGTCATTGGGCAATGCTAAAAGAGATTCTGGAAAAGCGGGTAGAAGAAGACTTCTGCAAAGCGCTTACGAAACCACGAAGCATGGGGTATTGATATGGAGGGTATTGGCAAATGAATAAAATATCAATCCGATTCTTCGATGACAAAGAGGTTCGCGCAGTTTGGGATGACGAAAGCTCCAAGTGGTGGTTCTCCGTCGTCGATATTGTCGGCGTGTTAAGCCAGAGCGCGGATTCGCGAAATTACTGGTACGTCCTCAAAAACCGCTTGAAAAAGGCCGGAAGCGAAGTCCTTACAAATTGTAAGGGGTTCAAACTTATGGCACCCGATGGCAAACGCCGCAAGACGGACTGCCTAACCAACGATGGCGTTATCATGCTTGCAAAGGAGTTCCCCGGCAAGAAGGCAAACCGCTTCATCGAGTGGTTCGCATACAGCGACGAGACGATTGACGGCAAGAGCAAAGCGAAGGCATATGCGCTCTTCAACAGCTCCTTGCTCGGCACAATAGAAGTCGGTACCGTCAAGGGCTTACAGCAGATTCATGGCTATCTGTTCGGCGGCCTCTATGACTTCGCAGGGCAGATTAGGACGCTGAACATCGCAAAGGGAGACTTCCGGTTCGCAATGGCGCAATTCTTGCCTGAGACGCTGCGCACAATCGAGCAAATGCCAGAGGGCAGCTTTGACGAAATCATCGACAAGTACGTCGAGGTAAACGTCGCCCACCCCTTCATGGAGGGCAACGGCAGAAGTGCTCGTATCTGGCTTGACCTCATATTGAAAAAGAGCTTGAAGCTCTGCGTCGATTGGAGCCTGATTGATAAGAAGGACTATCTGGCCGCGATGGAAAAGAGCGTCGCAAGCTCTACGCAGATAAAGACCCTGATACAAGCCGCTTTGACCGACAAGATTAACGACCGCGATGTATTTATGAAGGGCGTAGACTACTCCTACTACTACGAGCAGGAAGACGACATCACAGGGGATGACGAATGAGCAAAGTCACATCAATCACAAGGCGAGACATTTTCGACATTCTTGAAATCGGCGCGGAGGACAGTGAGACAGGGGCTTCGTACTCTTATTTCTCCATGCGGGAAGAAGAAGTGGATTTTCCGGGGAGGCTGTTTGACCTTGATTCTATGCCTTCTACTGACATCCGATTCAAAAATGCTCGTGGGGATATTTTTCAGCACACCGTCAACAACTACGACCGGAAAGGGCTGTGGGTTAAGGACGACGAGAGGTTCTTGCGATGTTGCAGCGATGAAACACTCCTTGATTTTCTCGCGAATTGTTCCATCCAGTCGTAAGGAATGACGGGCTTCCTTGGAACAGCCTGCTTGCTGCTCTTAATGAACTGCTCAAACCGGACGGCTTTGAACTGGTTGAAACCAAGAAACTCTCCGGGCGCTCCATCTATGGTTGGAGAGAGCTTGGGGATTGGCATAAGGTCTTACAGGTTCAAGCCGACGAATTGGCAGAGACATTCGGTACCGACTACATCAGAATACAAATCGACATAATGATGGGGCAAGTGGAATCAGCACCCCATATCGCTATCGGTAAGGCAAAAGAGCTTCTTGAAACGACTTGCAAGCAGGTTCTTGACGAGCGAGGCATAGCTTATGCCAAGGACTTGGATTTCACGCAACTCGCAAAAAACCGCGAAAATTCGCGGTTTTTTAGGATTTTTTTCTTTATTCAACTGTTAAACTCGGGACGCCGCACAATACCGCCAACGCCTTGCCGAACAAGATACGAATTTCGGTAAGCCGCTCGTTCATTTCCGCAACATCTTCCCTGTACGCCCGGCCGCCGCCATTGACACGTTTTGCTATTTGATTCCCGTTATTTGTCGCGATGCCGATCAGAATTTGCATACAAATTTATTGTCGGATGATATAATAAAATACGGGGTGGAGACGGATGACGGAAAAAGAATTTTCAATATATTGTTATGAATACAAACAAATCGGCAGTTGTTTCCATCGGGATCACATTGAACTTTTGATCCTGCTCGGCGGAAGCGCCGAACTGACGATCGACCGGAATACTTACGCGCTGCCACAAGGGGAGATTGCCATAATCAACGCAGGCTTATTCCACAGCATGAAGTCTGAATCCGGCAGATGCGTCGCAGCATCCGTTCATATAGATTTGAACGCATATAAAAGTATGTATCATAATATAAGAGGATTGCGCTTTATTGCGAAACCCGCTCCGGACACAGATATCTTTTTTATACTCAGGAATTATTTAATACGTCTGTCGATTCTCAGCTTTTACAATTATGAATTTTGCGATGCGGAGATCGCCGGTTTGTGCGAAAAAACCATTGCTCTGCTGTATTCTCGTTTTATAGATACAAACAATTGCCGGAAAGCGTCGGCAGCGTCCCTGAAAACACACGAAAAGGAAAAGCTCTTCAAGATTACTTCTGTTTTGGCGGAATCTATTTTTGAACCGGGATTTTCCGTTTCGGGATTGGCGGACAGATTAAACATCAGCCGAAGCAGGCTATCCCATTTTTGGAATGACACGGTGAAAATGTCGCTTCGTGATACTGTGTCCGCCTATAAATTCAACGAAGCGGCGCGCCGCCTGATTGAAACCGACAAGTCAATAGAAGCAATAGCGCGCGATTGCGGGATAGAAGATTTGAAATCATTTTATACCTGTTTCAAACGAAAGTTCGAAATCACGCCGGGAAAATTTCGTGTGCAACTGAAAAAAGAAGCAGAACAAGCACAATACAGTATCGTCGCATATGACAGTGATGCGGCCGGAGTGATTCAAGATATGCTTCACCGTTTATTTTGCCCGGAAAGCTTGGATTTCACGTTTCTGAAAAACCGGAATGTCATAAGGCGCGAACGGGAAATCTGCTCCATGATAGGAGACATGTGCAAGCTCGAAAATCCCGGCACAAATGTTCCGGATAACTTGTCCGTCGCGTTTATTAAAGTGGATATCGATCACGGTCTATGTATTCGAAATGACGGATTGACCGTGAATTGGGAATATATGTTACAGGCACTTTATAAATGCACAAAACTGGGCGTCAAAGCGGGGTTGGCCGTTCGCCTCGACGGAATATCGGGAGAAGAAGGGTTTGACGCGGTTTCAAGCTTGATCGGCACGGTTTTGAACACAGTGTATAAAAACTGTATTTCGGAAGCTGAAATATGTATTATTGCGGATTGTACGGAACTTTGGACAAAATCCGTTTTCGTCCGGCAAAAATTGCGGGAACGCCATCCGGAAGTGAAAATACGCATATTGCCATATATCAATGGGCGTGAAGGCGTGTGAATCCGCAGGCTTTCAAATGGGCTTGTCCGAGCCGCCGATCTCACGAGTTTGCGGCATGAGATGGGGTGGCGCCGTTCAAGAACCGACTGCGGCGGCAATATCTATTCGGTAGAATTCATCCGGCGAATCGGCGCCGACATCCCATTCGCAGACGTCTTGCGCATAGAGATAGTTCCCCTCTAAAAACCAAAAATCGACGGAACCCTTGGTTTGCCCGGCTAATGCAGAGATGTCCAAGACATAATCTGTGCGGGTTTCCGTATCGATTATGCCCAGCAGTTTATCGCCGGCGGAATAGGTAAAGTATCGATTTTCATAGGCGCCGATCAGTTGATCAATCTTATCATGCCCTATTGCCAAACGCTCTACAGTCTTGTTTTTCTTGGAATCCCAAATATATATTGTGTTTTGCGCATAGGACAGAATCCCCGCCCGTGTGCCCATAAAACACGGTTTTGAGAATGCGGGACGCCCATCGTCACAGGAAGTTGATTCGGCTGCGACGCGCTTCTCCCCGCTGTCTATATCATAAACATATTGCCTGGCCACGCCGGCATCATTACGCGTATAGTATAAGCAACCGTCGTTCAACCGGTTCCCAAAGGGTCCGCTCATTTTCATGATTTCATCGCCCAAACGCCCGGTTTCATTGAACTTACCCGAAGACAAATCGTAAATGCAAAAATTCCCTTCGTCGTTTAAGAAACAGAAAGTATTGTTGCGCTTGTCTGAAATCAGATTTTTTGCACTCTCGAACAGTTTTATCTTCTTGCCGCCGTCGAAAGTCGCTTGTCGGACGGAATGATCCTCATCATTCAAGTAATATACGGATCGGCCGTCCACACAAAATTCGGCGGATTCATCCGGCGACTCCTCGGAAAGATCCATCAGCGTCTCTTCTTGAAAGTTGTTGAAATCAATGCGCGCCAGTTTTTTCGAAGGAGAATTTTTTTCATTCGACAAGCAATAGAACACATTGCTTCCTTCAGGATATTCCACGGGTTCCATATAGAAATAACGCGCATCGTCAATATTTTCGGAAACATTGCCGTTGAAATCGAATTTATAAAATGAAAATTCCCGGTATCCGTCGCCGGACGGACCGTGTCCCAGACCATAGAATACGCCGTTCTTCAGTTTTTTGATGCTGAGAGAAATTTGGCTGCATATCCGGCTTTGCGGCAGAGAGAGCTTCTCTATTTGCCGGGCGTCCAATGTGACGCTTACGGTCCTGAAGGCTTCGGGCTCCTGCTCATTTTCTGCGTCGTCGGTCCTGATATTTGAACAAGCCGTGCAGAGCAATATCAATAAGAGTGTTATCGGTATCAATCGCGGAACACGGTGGGGTTCCGAAAGTTCCGTTAAATTGGTTTTCGGAAATCGAGACATTAAAGACATTCTGAGCAACTCCTCTCTTGGGGACTGCCACGAAATAATTTGTGCAAGTTGGCGCAGGATTTTTTTCGCCCGGAAACATGCGGCTTCGCCGCATTCCTCCGGTCGCTTCGGGACTTGTGGAGCGGGCAATTGAAAGCAATATCTACCGATTCGCTCTTTGTCATTATATTAATTGCAAATCAGTATTATTATCAATTATAGAGAAGCGTTGTTTTTTTAGCTATGGGAATTGCGGCTAAGTTGAAAGGTTAAGTCAGCACAAAAACCTAGAAAAAACCGAGGATCGGGAAAATCCGAAAGACGGAGAAGATCCGACGCAAAAGTTCGCTTAGGGATTGTCACAAAATAAAGATTGCCAAATCATCCGCCATATGATACACCCGTGATATCGGTTGACACGAAAAAGAAAGAAACCGTGGGCAACTTCAAGAACAACGGCAAGGAGTGGCATACGGGAGAATGCCCCACAGAAGTCGACGTGTATGATTTTTCAAATGAAACGGCGAACCCGTACGGCGTCTGCGACATTGCCGGCAATGTTGCTTGAGTGAATGCGGGGGGGGGTGACGCACGACACGGCGGAATTTGCGGTTGAAAGCATTCGGCGTTGGTGGGATCTGATGGGGAAAGCGATGTATCCGGCCGCCTGTACATAACGGCAGACGGAGGCGGGAGCAACGGGAGCAGGGTGCGTCTTTGGAAAGCGGAATTGCAAAAGTTTGCAGCGGAAACCGGACTGTCGGGTTCCGATCAGTCTTTTTTCTTGCTGTTTACGCGGCGTTTCATAACAGTAACTCATATTGAAAACTGTTGAAAATGCAATGTTTTATGATCTTGCATATTGAACGTTTTTGTAGTATCATTAAATGACACAAGGAACACAAATCACGGAAAGGATGTTTGCAAACCATGAGATATGCCTATGCGCCGCAGGGCGTGTGCGCAAGCCGCATAGAATTTGAACTCGAAAACGGAATCGTGCGCGACCTGACCTTCACGCGCGGCTGTAACGGCAACGCCAAGGGTTTGGGCCGCTTGGCGGAGGGGATGCCGGCGACGGAGCTCATCGAAAAACTCGCGGGAGTGGACTGCGGCGGGAGGGGAACCTCCTGCCCGGACCAGTTGAGCATCGCCCTGCGCGCCGCCCTGGAACGGGGCTGACCGCCCGGGATCGGCATGACGGCGGCGAAAGGCCGTTGCGGAAATACTTGAAAGACACGCGCCCACCTGCAACAATGCTTGCCAGGCGGGCTTTCGTTGTCCGCTCGCGACAGGAAACGGCATGCGAAAATTTTTGATCAAGACATTTGTGCGGGATTATGCGGACGCGCGCGCGCCCGCCGTGCGGCGCGCCTACGGCCGGCTGGCCGGCGTCGTGGGCCTCTGCGCGAACCTTCTGCTCTGCGCCGCGAAAACGGCCGTCGGCTTGCTCTGCGGCAGCATCGCGATCGTGGCGGACGGCGTCAACAACCTCTCGGACGCGGCCTCCTCGATCGTCATGCTCGTCGGTTTCCGCTTGGCCGCCGCGCCGGGCGACAGGGAGCATCCCTACGGGCACGCCCGCATCGAATACATGACGGGACTCTTCATATCCATACTGATCATCCTCGCCGGCGTGAAGCTCCTTACGAGCTCGTTCGACAAGCTTTTGCACCCCTCGGCCGTGGATTTTACGCTTTTCGCGTTCATCGTGCCGGCGGTGGCCGTCCCGGTGAAGATCTGGCTGGCGTTTTTCAACATCGCGATCGGCAAGGCGATCGATTCCGGCGCGCTGAAAGCCTCCGGCATCGACAGCAGAAACGATGTCGCGGCCACCTGCGCGGTGATCGCGGGTCTGCTGACCGAGCGCTTCGCGGGCCTGCCCGCCGACGGCTTCATGGGCTGCCTCGTCGCCGTGTTCATCGTGGTTTCGGGTGTGCGCCTGGCTTTCGAAACCGCCGACCCGTTGCTCGGGAGGGCGCCGGACCCGAAGCTCGTCGCGGCGCTCGAACGGCGGATTTTGGAATGCCCCGGCGTGATCGGGATGCACGACCTCGCGATCCACGACTACGGCCCCGGCCGCACGCTGGCCTCGGTGCACGTCGAGGTCGATTCCCGCGACGATTTTCTGCAATGCCACGATGTCATAGACACGCTCGAGCGCGAGGTGGGAGAGGAATTCGAGCTGTCGATGGTCATCCACATGGATCCCGTGGACACGGCGGATCCGCTCACCTCGGAGCTGCGGGCGCGCATGGAGCGATTCGCGCAAACGCTCGCGGGCGTCGTCGGCATACACGACCTGCGCATCGTCAAGGGCCGCGCGCGCAAGAACATCCTCTTCGACGCGGTGCTCTCGCCGGAATGCAAGCTGCCGAAGGAAGAGCTGACCGCCCTGTTCGAGGCGGAGCTTCGCTCCGTCGATCCGTCCTGCTTCGCCGTGATCAACTTCGACGCGGACTATTCGACCGGCCGCTGAGGGCAAGCCCGCCCGTCGTCAGCGAAGCTTAATGTGCACCTCGCGCAACTGTGTTTCCGTGACCTCGCCCGGCGCGTCGAGCAACAGGTTCCGCGCGTTGCTGTCGAGCGGGAAGGGAATGACCTCGCGGATGTTCGTTTCGCCCGTGAGCAGCATGACGATGCGGTCCACGCCGGGCGCCATGCCCGCGTGCGGCGGCGCGCCGTACCGGAACGCGTTGTAGAGAGCGCCGAACTTTTCCTTGACATCCTTTTCCGAATAACCCGCTATCTCAAAAGCCTTGACCATGACGTCGGGCCGGTGGTTCCGGACGGCGCCCGAGGAAAGCTCGACGCCGTTGCACACGATGTCGTACTGCCACGCCAGGATTTCCAGCGGATCCTTGGAGAGGAGCGCTTCCATCTCGCCCTGCGGCATGGAGAAGGGATTGTGCGTAAAATCGACGAGGCCGCTTTCCCCGTTGATTTCATACATGGGAAAATCCGTGATGAAGCAGAACGCATAGCGGTCGTCCGCGATCAGACCGAGGCGTTCCGCGAGCTCCGTGCGGATCTGCCCGGCGTATTTGGCCGCGAGCGCCGCAGGCTCGTCGCTGATGAAGTAGAGCACATCGCGGGGCTTCAGCGCCGCGAGCCGCGCGATTTCCGCCCGCTGCGCGTCCGTGAAAAATTTGTCTATCGGGCCTTTGTATCGCATATCCTCGTTTACGGCGATGTAGCCGAGCCCTTTCATGCCGATGGAAAGAGCGAATTTTTCCATCGAGGAGAAGAAGGAGCGCGGTTGCTTCGCCGCCTCCGGCACGACGATGCCGCGCACGGTCCTGCCCTTGAAGGGCGCGAAATCGACGGAGGCGAAGAAGGCCGAGAGATCTTGGATGATCAGGGGGTTTCGCAGGTCCGGCTTGTCCGTGCCGTAGCGCAGCATGGCCTCCCTGAAGGGGATGCGCGCAAAGGGCGCCTCGGAAACGGCCTTGTCCGAGAAGCGCCGGAACACCGAAACGAGGACGCGTTCCGCGACGGCGAACACATCCTCCTGCGTCGCGAAGGCCATCTCGAAATCGAGCTGGTAGAATTCTCCGGGCGAGCGGTCGAGGCGGGCGTCCTCGTCGCGGAAGCAGGGCGCGATCTGAAAATACCGGTCGAAGCCCGAAACCATCAGCAACTGCTTGAATTGCTGCGGCGCCTGAGGCAAGGCGTAGAACTTGCCCTTGTGCTTGCGGCTCGGCACGAGGTAATCGCGCGCGCCCTCCGGCGACGAGTTGGCGAGTATCGGCGTCTGTATTTCAATAAATCCCAATTCTTCCATTTTAATCCTGAGAAAACGAATGATCTCCGCGCGCAGGACGATGTTGTCGTGCACCTTGGGATTTCTGAGGTCGAGGAATCTGTAACGCAGCCGCAGTTCCTCGCGCGTGTCCGTCGAGGCGTCCACCTCGAAGGGCAGACTCCGGAAGCTTTGCCCGAGGACGGTGAGCTCCTCCGCTTTGAGTTCCACGAGCCCGGTCGCGATGTTCGGGTTCACCGTTTCGGGATCGCGCAACAGCACGCGGCCGCGCACGGAAACCACGCTCTCCCTGCTCAAACCGCGCAGCTGTTCCTCGGTCACGACCACCTGCGTCACGCCGTAGTGGTCCCACAGGTCCATGAATGCCACGCCGCCGTGGTTCCGCACCGTTCGGACCCAACCCGCGAGGCGTTCTTCCCTGCCTACGTCGGCGGGGCCGATGTCTGCGCAGGTCTTGGTCCTGTAGCGGTTCGGCAGACCCGGCAGGGCATCTCCGGCCGGCGTTCCGCCGGCGAATTCGACTTCGGGCTGTCCCGTGTGCAGAAGGCCCCTGCCGCGCGCGGCGCGCGGCGCGTCGTCCTCCTCTGCCCATCTGCGCCGCAGCGCGGCCAAGGCCGTCTGCGGCCGTTCGGTCTGCGCCGCATCGGTTTGCGCACCCGCTTCTTCGGTCTGCGCGCGCGCCTCGCCGAGCGGATCGTCCGCACCCGAGCGCACGCGGGGCGCATCGGCGGAAGGCGCGGGGCCTTCGGCTTCCGCGCCGGACCGCACACCGAGCTTCTCCCGCAGCGCGGCGCCCGCAGCGCGCGGGTCGGCCCGCCCCTCGAGTGCGCGCATGACCTGTCCGACGAGGAAGCCGAAGGCCTTTTCCTTGCCCGCCGCGTAGTCCGCGACGG
Organism: Eubacteriales Family XIII. Incertae Sedis bacterium; assembly: GCA_031276135.1. Taxonomy (GTDB): domain Bacteria; phylum Bacillota; class Clostridia; order Peptostreptococcales; family Anaerovoracaceae; genus JAITLA01. Next base: position 14,010 of record JAISNR010000032.1, read on the forward strand.
ACCCGGGGTTTTCTGCGATGACCCGCTCTGCGGTGCGCTCAAGCAGGGCGTCGTCCTCGATGAGCAGCAAATCGCGCGTCCGCACGTATTCCTCCGGATCGACATCGCGCTTGAAGATCTCTTCCACGACGGTCTTGGCGACGGTGCGGTTGATCTTCCCGTCCGTGACGAGCCGTATCACGGCACCGAGCTTCTTCCCGTCCGTCGTGACCTCGTCCGGGTCCGCGCCCGTTTCCTTCACGAGGCGCAGGATGTCGCCGGCCACGATGTTGACCGCTTCCCGCGCGTGGCCCGAAGCGGCTGCGACCTCTTCGAACAGGCCGGCGATGCGGCGGCTCGCCGTCAGCACGCCCGCCATGCGGGCGTCCATGCCGAATTCCCGCATGTAGCGCGCGCGCTTTTGCTCCGCGAGCTCGGGCAGCTCCGCGCGCACGGAATCGATCCATTCCGCCGTTACGCGCACGGGCACCAGATCCGGATCGGGGAAGTAGCGGTAGTCCTGCGCGTTTTCCTTCGAGCGCATCGCGTAATTCTCACCCTTCTCGTCGTCCCAGCGGCGCGTTTCCTGCATGACCCTGCCGCCGCCCTCGAGCACGGCGATCTGCCGCCGGCGCTCGTATTCTATGGCGCGCCGGATGGCCTTGAAGGAGTTCATGTTCTTCGTTTCCGTCCGCGTGCCGTATTCGGACGCACCAACGGGACGCACGGAGAGGTTCACGTCCGCCCGCATGGAGCCTTCCTGCATCCGGCAGTCCGAAACGTCCGTGTACACGAGAATCTCCCGCAGCTTTTCCAGATAGGCCATCACCTCTTCGGCGCT
>JAISNR010000044.1 GCA_031276135.1 Eubacteriales Family XIII. Incertae Sedis bacterium
TGAGGTCCGGCTACAGGAAAACCGCTCCTTCGATGTTTGTGAATATATTATCCTTCATCTCGTTTTTGTCCACCACCGTCACGACGACCTTGCCGGGCGCGTTGACGATGAACGCGGAATTGTTCATCACGATGAGCGCGTCGCGGACACCTTTGCCGCTCGCCCTGTCGCAGGCCTCGCTGAGCCTTGCGAGATCGGCCGCTTCGATCGCGATGTTCCTCTCCTTCGCGCGCAGGTCCGCGTGCTTGGAAAAGGAAATCTCCTTCCGTTCGTCCTGCAGCCGGCGGTTCAAAAGCTCGCGAAACGAATCTCCGGTTTCGAGTCCCGTTCCGGGCAAACCCCGTTTGCCGGCATTGCCTTGCAGGCGCGCCGCGCGTTCGGCGATGTTTGTCTGCGGATTGAATCCGCCTTTGATCGTTTGATCGGACATGGTTCTTACCTCATCACGGGGTTGCGGATTGCGGTTCTCCCGCCGTTTTGGGCACGGGCGCCGCCGAGAGCTCGGAGAGCTCGTGCAGGGCATATGCCTTGCCGCCTATGTAGGCCCATACCTCGCCGTCCGCAAGCTTCAGTTGCTCTATCGCGCCGCGAACGGTTTCCATCCCCGTGTCCGTGCCGCGCATGGCCGTCGCGAGCATACCGATCAAGCCGGCATTGGAAACCAAGCTGTTCTCGCTTGCGTCCACGACGCTCATGACATTGGACAGACCGTAGGACGCGCCGTTTATGATCACCTCGGCCGCCCCGTTGAACAGGTTGACACCCTCGACGACGCCCGCGACGCTCTGCATTTCCCCCTCTTCGGTTATGAAGGCGACCGTCGCCAGCTTGCCGATGAGCGACAGGCTGTAGGTGGTGCTCGTGAGTTTCTGCAAATCCGTCAGCGCGTTCACCATCGAGAATTGCGCCATCTGGTTGATCATCTGCGAATTGTCTGTGGGTGCGAACATGTCCTGATTTTGGAGCTGGGCCACCATCAGCTGAAAGAAGTCTTCCATCGACAGGTTTTGGCTGTCCTTGCGACTCGTGCCGCTCGCGTTCATCGACGCTACAAGATTGCTTACATTGTTTACACTTTCTGCCATATCGATTTTCCCTCCTTTCTATGCTGTGAGATCCAAGCGCCGCGCGTAGCGCACGGCTTCGGGCGTCGTTTCTTCCGCCGGGATTCCGGCTGCGACGCGACCGTCGTGCGAAGCTTGCTCTCCGCCGTCCCGGTCCGCGTTTTTCTCGCGGTCTCCGCTCGCAAGGTCCATGAAGAAGGCCATGCTGCGGTCGGCGTAGCCCTGCGCGAGCTGCTGCCCCCCGAACGCGGGGCCTGCGGTGCTCACGCTCTCGACCTGCACGTTCTGGAGTCCCAGCGCCTGCACGAGCTTGTCCGTCTGCCCCGCGAGCAGGGCCTGCGTCCGCGCGCTTTCCGCCGCGATGTCGATCACCAGCTTGCCCGCGCTCGTGAGCTTCATGCTGACGTCGATCCTGCCGAGCTCGGCCGGTTCCAGCCGCATCGACAGGGTGGTCGGTACATTCTTGCCCGCGAGGGCCGCGAACACTTCGCGCGCGATCTGCCCGTAGGGGGCAAGCCGCTCTGCGGACTGTCCCCGCGCCGCCTGTGCGCTCGCTTCGGTTCCGCGCGCCGCGATCCCGTCCTGCGCGCCCGTCGCGTTTGTTGCGTCCGCCGCGTGCGCTTCGCTTGCCGCGCCGCTCTCCTGCGGCGCGCGCACGGACTCCGCCGTCGCCGCGGCATTGGACGCGATCGCGTCCGCGGGCACGCCGCGCGCCGCACTCCCGTCGCCGGCCGTGCGCGCCGCCTGTGCGTCCGTCGCCGCAACCGCATCCGCAAGGAGTTCTGCGGCCTTTGCGATATCCGGCTCTCCCGACGCCGCAAGCAGCTCTTCGGCCGACGCTCCGGCGATCGCCGCAGGCAGGACTGCCTTCGGCGCATCCGCTGCGCCCGTCGCAACCGCTCCGCTTTCGAGAAGCGGCTTCAGCGCGTCCGCAAGCGCTGCGGAAAGGGGCGTATGCGCGGCCTCGGCGTTGGACAAGAGCGTTTCCACCGCAAAGCCGTTCGCCGCACCGTCCGCCGCGATCGCCGCATTCGCTGCGCCCACCGCGTTTTCGATCGCCGTCAGAGCGTCTGCGATCGCGGTCGTTTCCGCAAGGAGCTCTGCGGATTCGGCGGCATTGGGTTTTCCCGACGCCGCGAGCAGTTCTTCGGCCGGCGTTCCGGCGATCGCCGCAAGCAGGGATCCCTGCGCCGCTTCCGCGTCCGCCGCGTTCATCGCGTTCGTTGCGGTGAAAGCGCCGCCGCCGAGAAGCAGCTTCATGAGCAGAGCGAGTTCCGCGCCTTCCGCTTCGCTCGCGTTCGCCGCAGAAAGTGCGTCCGGCGTCAAAGCCTCCGTTCCCCCCGCGCCCGCGCCTCCCTTTTGGAGCAGAGCCGCCGCGATCAGGTTTTGGAACAGGGCCGCGTCGGCGCCCGTCGCGTTTGCCGCGTTCGTCGCGCCCTGCGCGCCCGTCGTTCCGCTGATCAAATTCACATTCATATTTTTCACCTCCTTTCGCACATCGGCTTTCATCCCGCGCGCAAGGCCCGTATTCCGTGCCTTTGCCGCTTGGAAGCCGACAGAATGTTCCCGGCTGTTTTCACCGGGCGCGGAAGCCGAAACGCCGTTTCGACCCCCGCGCCCGGTGAAAACCCGCTCAGGAAAGAGCTGCGCGCATCAGACGGGATGTGTTTACAAATTCTTCCACAAGTCGCTCGTTTTCCTTGATCTCTTCCTTGCGGTACGCGGCCATCCGCGATTCCCGCAGAAGCTCGATCGACTTCGTTTCGAGGCGCAGGTCCTTGATCAGCTCGACCTGCTTCTCGATCTGCTTTTCGAGCCGGTCCGCGAGCCGCTTCGCCTTCAGAATCTCCGCTTTCAGGAAATCCTCGTAGCGGATGTACATCCGGCAGAGCTCCGGCTTGACGCCGTCCGCAAGCTGCGCCGTCTGCAGCTCCGCCCGGTTCGTGCGCACCGCCTCCGTCATCTCGTCTATGCGGCCGTTCACCGCCGCGAGCTCCGCGTTCAGCGCGGCCAGCGTCAGTATCTCGTTCTCGAGCAGCTTGGACTTGTAGTCCAGCAGTTTGTCCAGTTTAAATTGAAATTTTTTCATGTGTGTGACACGACTTCCTCTGATTCTAAGCAAGCGGTTTTTCGTGTTCCTGCCGCGCCTTTTCGTCGATCAGCAGATCGGCGATCATCTTGCGCGCGACACCGGGTTTGTCCGCATTGGAATCGATCAAATTCAGCACCATCTTGATGATCGCGTTGAACTGTTGATTCGTCAGGACTTCTTCCCCTTTCATTGCGACTGCCATATCCTTCTTGCTCCTTTCGATCGCCGTCCCTAAGGGTTCGTCACAAAATAAAGTTGACAGATTTGGCGCAGAATTTTTTTCGTCAGGCAAGGCGGTGGGTTCTGTTGATACTTGTAGTATCAACAGGTTCCGACAACGCGGCATGACGGAAAAAAGGCAAGTCAAATGTCAAGGTTATTTTGCGACGAGCCCTAGCCCACCGCCCGCTTCATGTACGCGACGCTGTCCTCGTAGGACACCTTCTCTTCGACCTTCTGCTGCAGGAAGCTGTCTATGCCGGCGTGCTTGCCGATCGCCTCGTCCAGCACGGGGTTTGTCCCGCTCTTGTACGCGCCGATGCTGACGAGGTCGTAGTTCGCTTCGTACACGGCCATCAGGTTGCGCATCGCGCCCGCGGCGTCGATCTGCTCCTGCGGCACGATGTCGTTCATCAGTCTGCTGACGCTGCCCAGCACGTCTATAGCCGGATAGTGGTTGCGCATGGCTATGGACCGGGACAGGATGATGTGGCCGTCTATGATGCCCCGCACCGTGTCGGATATGGGCTCGTTCACATCGTCACCTTCGACGAGTACGGTATAGATTCCGGTTATGGAACCGTTCTCAAAATTCCCCGTGCGCTCGAGCAGCTTCGGCATCAGCGAGTAGATCGACGGCGTGTAGCCCCGCGCCACGGGCGGTTCTCCGGTCGCAAGGCCGATTTCCCGCTGCGCCATGGCAAATCGCGTAAGAGAATCCATCATCAGGAGGACATCCTTGCCCTTGTCCTTGAAGTATTCCGCGATCGCCGTGGCCGCCTGCGCACAGCGCAAGCGCTGCATCGGCGGCCGGTCCGAGGTGGCGACGACGAGCACCGTCCGCGCCAGCCCCTCCTCGCCGAGATCCCGTTCGAGGAATTCCCGCACCTCGCGGCCCCGCTCGCCGACGAGTCCGATCACGTTGATGTCCGCCTTGACGTTCCGCGCGATCATGCCGAGCAATGTGCTCTTGCCGACGCCGCTTCCCGAGAATATGCCCATGCGCTGGCCCTTGCCGATCGTCAGGAGCCCGTCGATCGCCTTGACGCCGAATTCGAGTATCTCCTTGATCCTGGGTCTGGCCAGCGGGTTCGAGCCTGCGCTCTGTATGTCGTATTCCGTTTCGTATTCGATCGGCGGCCCGCCGTCCATCGGCCGGCCCAGGGAATCCACGACGCGCCCCGTCAACTCTTCGGAAACGCCGATCCGAAGCGAAGCGTGCGTCGATTCCACGAGATTGCCTCCGCTGATGCCCTCCGGTTCCTCGTAGGGCATGAGCAGCACCTTGTTGCCGCGAAAGCCCACGACCTCGGCGCCTATATACTGTTCGAGGCGTCTGCCGTCGTATATCCTGCACAGATCGCCGATCTTGCATTCGGGGCCGTTGGATTCGATCATCATGCCGACGACCTGATCTATCTTGCCAAACTGCCGGAAGGTTTCCGCGTTGCGGATCCGCCGCAGGTATTTGTTTGCGTCCATCAAGGATCCCCTGTCAGCGTTTCGCGCAGGATCGCCAGCTGCGACGGGACGCTCGCGTCCACGACGCCCGTCTCCGTTTCGAGCATGATGCTGTCGTCCTCCTTGACGAGCACGGTGCTCAGCCCGCCCGCGAAATGCTTGATCTTCTTCGTGATGTTCCTGTCGAGATGAAACTCCAGCGTGTGCTGAAACTCCGACAGATAGAGGCGAACCACGCCCTCGTTCTCCCGCACGATCTCCGTGAGCATCTTGGAAACGGCGCTCATGTCCGTACGGCACTGCTGGCGCATGATCTTCTCCGCCGCCTCCACGGCGATCAGGACCAGTTCCTTCTCTTCCCGGTTCAACGCTTCGAGCCGTTCCCGGCGCATCTGCTCCGCCAAAGCGTTCAATTCGTCTATATATTCCGCAGCCTCGGCCTCCGCCGCCCGCCGGCCCTCTTCGGCGCCGCGCGCGTATCCTGCCTCAAAGCCCGCGATCTCCGCCTCCTGCCGGGTCGTTTCGGCCCGCTTCGCGGCCTCGCGGGCGATGTCCGCAGCCTCTTCCCGCGCCGCGCGGATCAGTTCCTTCGCCTTTTCCGCCGCGTCGTCCAGCATCGTCCGCACGGCGCCCGCCGCCTCGTCGCGCACGCGCGTCGAGGCCGCCTCCTCTTTTTTCTCGGCGGTTTTCAGGGCCGCAAGCACCTCGGGCGGAACCTCGTACTGCAGATCCCTCTTGACCACCTTCGCGTTAGACAATCATATCATCCTTTCCGCCTTTGTTGATGACGATTTCGCCCTCCTCCTCCAAGCGTCTGATGATGGCGACGATCTTCTGCTGGGCCTCGTCCACGTCGCGCATCCTTATGTTGTGCAGGTATTCCATCTCGCTCTCGACGGTTTCGCGCATGCGCTGCGACATGTTTTCGAAGATGACGCGCATGACGTTCTCGTTCGAACCCTTGAGCGCGACCGCCATCTCCTTTGTTTCGACCTCGCGCAGGAAGCGCTGTATGGCCATGCCGTCGAGCGTGATGATATCCTCGAACACGAACATCTTCTTGCGGATTTCGTCCGCCAGCTTGGCGTCGGTCTTGGAAAGCTCGTCGAATATGTATTTTTCCGTCGCGCGGTCCACGCTGTTCATGATCTCGGCGATGTAGTTGATGCCGCCCACCTCCAAAAGGTCCACGGAAACGACGGATTCGAATTTCTTTTCCAGTATGTTTTCCACCTGCTTGATGATCTCCGGAGAGGTCCTGTCCATGCGCGCGATGCGCTCCACGACCTCGACGCGGATGGTCTTGGGCAGCTCGGAGATGATGGCGGAAGCCTGGTCCGCGCGCGCGTAGGAGAGGATCAGCGCGATCGTCTGCGGGTGTTCGCCGACGATCATGTTCATCAGGTT
>JAISNR010000068.1 GCA_031276135.1 Eubacteriales Family XIII. Incertae Sedis bacterium
CTTCGCGGAAAGCGCCGACTGATCCCCCGCTCCGGCGCAAAACCCCGATGCCCCAAAACCCCAAAGCTCCGGCACAGACAAGCGAAAAAGATACCCCCGGGGGTATCTTTTTCGCTTCCCGTGCAGATTCCGCTCGCCCTACCGCCGCGCCGCCCGCCAGTAGGACGGCGTCAGCAGGATGAGTATGGTAAAAAATTCCAAACGCCCCACGATCATCAGAAACGAGAGGAAGAGCCGCGCGGGCCTTGAGAAGATGGCGTAATTCGCCGTGTAATCGAGCTCCCCGAAGCCCACGCCCACGTTGGACAGCATCGTCGCGACCGCGCTGAACGAGGTCGTCATGTCCTTGCCGTCGAGCGACAGGATCAGCGCGCCCGCGAAGAGCAGTATGAAATACATGAATATGAACGCGGTTATGTTCGACACGTTTTCGGCGGAAACGGGCTTGTTCGCGAGCTTTACGGCCACGACGGAGCGCGGGTGCAGCCGCTTGTGGAAGCCGCGCCGGATCAGCTTGAAGAGGACCTGCACGCGGACGACCTTCATGCCGCCGGAGGTGGAGGAGGAGCAGCCGCCCACGATCAGCAGCGCGACGAGCAGGAAGCGGCAGACCGCGGGCCAGGCCGCGTAGTCCGCGTGGACGTAGCCCGAGGTCGTGACGAAGGCCGAAACCTGCAAGAAAGCGGCCTTGAGGCAGGCGGCGACGGAATCGTAAAAGCCGCCCGCGCGCAGACAAACGCAGAGAAAGACGGCGGCGGCCGCGATCGTGAAGAAGAACGCGCGCGTTTCCGGCTCCTTGAAGAAATTTCCCCATCTGCGATGGATGAGCTCGTTGCAGACCGTGAAGTTGACGGAGGAAAGGATGCAGAAGAACGCGATGACGAGCGCGATATAGGTGTTGTCGAAGCCGATCAGCCCGTCGTCGTAATTGGAAAGCCCGCCCGTGCTGACGCTCCCGAAGGTGTGGATGGCCGCGTCGTACGCGTCCATGCCGCCGCAGAGCAGGAGCAGGAATTCCGCGACGGAAAAGGAGATGTAGAGGATGTAAAGGTATTTCGCGTTGTCGGAAATCCGCGTCGTCACCTTGTCCACGGTCGGCCCCGGCGTTTCCGCCTTCGCGATGTTCAGCGCGCCGATGCCGAGGGCCGGCAGCACGGAGATCGCGAACACGAGTATGCCCATGCCGCCGATCCAGTGGGAGAGGGAGCGCCAGAACATGAGCCCCTTGGGAAGCGCCGCGAGGCTTTCGAAGAGGGTCGCGCCCGTGGTCGTGAAGCCCGAAGCGGACTCGAACAGGGCGTCGATGAAGTTCGGCGCCGCGCCGGAGAAGGCGTAGGGCAACGCGCCGAGCAGGGAGGCCAGCACCCAGCACAGCGCGACGACGAGTATGCCCTCGCGTATGCGCAGCGCGCCCGCGAGCGGCTTTGTCACCCACAGCAGACCGCCGCCCGCGAGCAGGAGCGGGACGATGGATTGCAAAAAAGCGCGGATCATCGCCGTTTCGCCGAAAGCGGACGAAACGGCGAGCGGCGGCAGCATGGCCGCAGCCACGAGCAGAACGATCACGCCGGTGATCTTGACGATGGCCTGCATGTTGAATTTCATACGTTTTTCTTCAGGAGCTTTCGCACCAATTCGCCAAATACGCTGCGGGCGTGAGGATTTTCGGTCTTTCGATTTTGACGCCGCCGAAGTCTTTGTCGCCGGTAATCAGCAGATCAACATCTTCTGAGACGGCAGAAACCAATACCGGCAGATCCGAAATGTCCCGTATGTTTGGAAAATCGGCAGGCGCAAAGCATTCCGGCGTATAGACGAAAACAAACGGAAGTGTTCGAAAAAATTCGTCCAAATCGTTTTTTCGTTTCGGAAATTTTCGTGCGACGACATCCTTGATTTCATCGACCACATACGAGCAGATCAAAATTTGGCGGTTTTCACATAGGCTGCGCTTCAATCGGTCCATGTTGTCCGATGGGAACAAAAACATTGAAACGAGGACATTTGTATCAAGCATGATCCGCATTGCGTTTCTCCCAACGCGCACGGCGGATTTCCTTCACCATCGCCACGACATCCTCTTCATTCTTCAGACCAAGACGTTCCGCTTCGCCCGCGAAAGCTTCTTGTGCGCGGTTTATCGCGACAAGCGCGGCATTTTCAATGTAACATTTGCCGTCCCGCTCCAGAAACGCGACCTTATCGCCGTCTTTAAGATTCATCCTTTTCCGGATGCCGACGGGGATTGTGACTTGGCCTTTTGATGTGACCCTCGCAACTTCCATAAAAGTGCCTCCTCCTGTTTGCGTTAAAACAATTATACGCCACCGCATCCAATACGGCAAGCTTTCGATCGGTTTTTCCGAAAACACGCGTCGGTCTTAATCCCGCAAAACCCGATCCCGCAGCCCCGGAATGCCGCATTTCATACGTTTTTCCAATAGCGCGGCGTAAAGAGCAGCAGCACGGTCGTGAATTCCAGCCGCCCGAGGATCATCAAAAAGCTCAAAAACAGCTTGGTCGGCGGGCTGTAGGCGGCCCAGGCGACTGCGGCGAGGGCGCCGTGTGCCGCCGCCATGCCGGGGCCCGCGTTGCTCATGCACGCCAGCACGCCGAAAGCGGCCGCGCCGCCCGCGCCGTCGAGGGACACGAGCGTCGTCGCGGCGAAGAACACCGCGACGCACAGCATGGCGTGCGCGGCGATGGCGTTCACCGTGTCCGCCGGCACGGCCCTGCCGTCGAATTTGATGGGGAGCACGGCATTCGGATGCAGCCGGACGGAGATGTTCCGCCGCACCAGCCGCAGGAGTATGACGACCCTGCCGACCTTCAGGCCGCTTGCCGTGGAAGCCGCGCAGCCGCCCGTGAGCATCAGGCCCAGCAGGACGATCTTGCAGAACGGCGGCCAGTCGAACACGGCGGCCCTGTGATAACCCGTGGTGGTGAGCGCGGAGATCGCCTCGAAGAAGGCGTCGCCCGCGCTTCGCGCCGCGTTCCCCTGCGGGGACGCGAGCAGCAGACACAAAGCGGTCGCGGCGACGGCGCAGAGGCATATGAGGAAGAAGCAGCGCAGTTCCTCGTCCGTCGCGAGCAGCTTGGCGCGGCGCGCCGAAAGGCGGCGGTAGAGCGTGAAGTTGACGGCGGCGAGCAGCATGAATGCGCAGAGGGGGAAAGCCGCCGCGCCCGGTATCTCCAAGAGGTCGCCGCCGCCCGAAAAGCCGGAGGTCGAAACCGCGCCGAGCGCGAGCAGGAGGGCGTCGAAGGGCTTCACGCGCGCGATGTTCAAAAACAGGAAAAGAAGCAAGGTGCTCCCTGCATAGAGGGCGCAGAAACGCGCCGGCGCGCCGTGTTCCCGCGCGGACAGCCGTTCGGCCGGATTTGCCGAGGCTTCGGCCTGCGCGGCCGCGTAGCCGCCGCCGGCCAAGGGCAGCATGGCGAGCGAGGCGGCGAGTATCCCGAGGCCGCCGATCCAGCCCGTCGTGGCGCGCCACAGGAGCAGGCCGCGCGGAAGCGCGGACAAGCCGTTCAGCACCGTTGCGCCCGTGGTCGTAAAGCCCGACGCCGATTCGAACACGGCGTCCGCCGGCCCGATGCCGAGGCCGCAGGCCGCGTAGGGGAGTCCGCCGAGGAGCGAGGATACGATCCACCACACGGACACGATGAACATGCCGTCGCGCGGCTTGAGCTCCGGTTTGGCGGCGCCGGCGCGCGCCCGCGCCGCCAAAATCAGCGCGCCCGCGAGCAGGAGCGCTGCGGCGAGGCAGAGCGCGAAGCCGGCCGCCGCGCGGAATTCCCGAAAGAGCAGGGAAGCGGCCAGCGCGGGAAGCATCGCGATGCCGGTCAAGGCGCTCGCCGCGCCGGCCGCCCGCGCGACGATGCGGTATTGTATGCCCATCTTATCTGAACAGCCCCCTGCGGAACCTGAGCAGCTTTTCGAGATCGCTGACCTCCGAAAGCAGGCAGAAGATGAGCACGCGGTCCCCTTCCTCGATCTCGGTGTCGCCCGTCGGAATGATCACCTTGCCGCCCCGGTGTATGGACGCGACGATGACGCCGCTCGGCAGACCGAGCTCCGAGATGGGCTTGTCGGCCAGCATCATGTTCTCGTCGGCTATGAATTCGATCAGCTCCGCCTGCCCCTGAATCAGCTTCGAAAGGACGATGAGCTCGGAGCCCTGAATGATCCTGAGCATGTAGCCGGCCGAGATGTCCACGGGGTTCATGACCATGTCTATGCCCATGCTCTCGATGAGCCCGTAGTAGCTCTCGCGGCTGATCTTCGCGATCACGTCCTCTATGCCGCGCTGTTTCGCCATCAGCGCGAGCAGCAGGTTTTCCTCGTCGTAGCCCGTCGCGGAAACAAAGGCGTCCGTTTCCGCGAAGCCCTCCTCCTCGAGCAGCGCGATGTCCGTCGCATCGCCGTGCAGCACCAGCGCGTTTTCGAGGTTCGAGGACAGGTATTGGCAGCGCTGCTTGTCGATCTCGATGATCTTCACCGCTATGCCGAATTCCGAGAGCAGCCGCGCGAGGTACAGTCCGACCTTGCCGCCCCCCGCGATCATGACCTTGCGGATGTCCGTGTATTTGCCCTTCTCGTGGACCTTTTTGTTCAGCGCGCGCACCATGTCCTTGATGCCCACGACGTAGAGGACGTCCTCGGCGAGCACGACGACGTCGCCGTGCGGGATGATCACCTTGCCGTTTCGCGAGATGGCTACGACGATCACGCGGCCGAGCATCGCCGGCACTTCGCGGATGGTCTTGCCGATGAGGTCGGGCAGTCTGTCGCTCATGAATTCGATCATCGCGGCCCCGCCCGTCGAGATGATGCCGTTGTTTATGGAATATTTTTCCACAAGGTATTTGTAGATCTCCTGCGTGACGGCGAATTCCGGATTCACGAGGAAGTCGATGTCCATGGTTTCCTTTATGAAATCCTGCTGCCCCGAGTGCTCGGGATCCCGGATGCGCGCGATGACCCTGGCGCAGCCCAGCTTTTTGGCGAAGGACGCGATCACGATGTTCTTTTCGTCGCGGTCCGTGGTCGCGATCAGGAAGTCGAAGGCGCCGATGTCGAGGCCGCGCAACAGCGAGATCTGCTTGGCGTTGCCCTTCACCGTCATGATGTCGAGGCTCGCGCTCAGTTTTTGCAGGATGTCCTGATCCTTGTCTATGACTGTGACGGAGTGGTCGCCGCTGAGCAGCATCTCCGTGATCTTTATGCCGAGCTTGCCCGCGCCGGCGACGGCGATCTTCATAATGATTGATTCCTTTTTCAAAATGTGCTTTAATATAGAAAGAATCGCAGTTTGTGTACGAATACATTGTATCATGAACCGGCTTGAAAGCAAGGCAAATCGAAAATTTAACATGAAAGAAAGGACTTCATAATGGAGATCAAGAGATTCGTGGGCGGCAACCTCGAAAGCAACGGCTACATCATCTTTGAGAAGGGCGGCGACGGCTGTTACGTCGTCGATCCGGGTTACAGCGGCGAGAAATTCCTGCGCGCGGCCGAGGAAGCGGGGCTGCGCATTCTGGGCATCTTGCTGACGCACCACCACCACGACCACGTCGGCGGCGTGCGGAAGATCCGGTCCGCCGCGGACTGCCCCGTCCACATGCACAAGGACGACGCCGGCCCGTACAAAGATGCGGTGGACGTGTTGCTCGCAGGAGGCGAAAGCATCCCGCTCGGAGGCGAGAGCCTGCGCGTCCTGCACACCCCGGGGCACACGCGCGGCAGCGTCTGCTTCTATTCGGAGCGCGGCAAAGCGGCCTTCACGGGCGACACGATCTTCAACGTGGACCTCGGCCGGACCGACCTCGAGGGCGGCTCCGGAGCGGCGATGGAACGCTCCGTCCGCGAGACGGTCAGCGTCTGGCCGAACGACACGATGATCTACCCGGGGCACGGCGACCCCTGCAACATGCGCTTCGTGCGGGTTCACAACGGCGAATACCTCGAAATCATGGGGGAGGCGGATCGCTACAGACCGTGGAAGGGGGAGAGCTTTGTGCTGTGAGCCGGCCCCGTCGGGGCGGTTTGTCACGGAGGTTTGTCACGGGGAATATAAAATGTCACTGCTCACCCACCACGCCATTTTTGTTTATGCCCGGAACGTGTGAACGGGTACCCATTCCGGAACCCGGGGGCGAATTTCGGCTCCTCACGTATTTCTGTGTACGCTCCGGGGCCAACATGAGGCTTCGCCTCATGCCTCCGCTTTGCTTCGCTGTCCGTTTTTCCAACGCAGCTGAAGCTGCGGGAAAAAAGGCTAAATCCGTCCTCAGAACCCGATCTGAAAAAAAATATCGCGGCGTTTGAGTACTTTTGATTGGATATTTGAGCAGTAACCAATCCTATCTGCGCGGCGCGAATTATCCGCCCGAAACCATTGTCTTTTTCCGATTGCCGATGTATGATAATAATGCGTTGCTCCAAAGAGCGCCGGAATCAACGGCGCCAAAGCGCAGTCAAACAGCAGAATGGAGGAAATAAATGGAAATAAGAAACGCGCGCCCGGAGGATTTCGATTTGGCCTTCGATTACATCGAGAAACTGTGGACCTACAACACCTATGACAGGGATACCATCAAGGCCGTCTATTCGGCGGTGCTGGAAAACCCGAACGATTTCGCCTTCTTCGTCTGTGACGGCGGCAAGCCCATGGGCTT
>JAISNR010000078.1 GCA_031276135.1 Eubacteriales Family XIII. Incertae Sedis bacterium
CAGGCTGCCCGCCCCGCCCTGCAGACGCGCGCGCATGCGCGCATAATTCTGCATGCGAAGCTCGATGTCCCCGCGAAAAGGCCGCAGGTACGGATCGATGTCCAGTATTTCGTATGCGCCCTTCGCCATCATGCGTTTTCCGGATTCCAAGCCGACGCTCCATCCCACTTCAATCAAAACTACTCAAATGCCGCGATATTTTTGATCAGATCGGGTTCTGCCGTTCCATTTGCCTTTTTTCCCGCAGCTTCAGCTGCGCCGGAAAAACGGACAGCGAAGCGAAGCGGAGGAATGCGGCGGAGCCGCATGTTGGCTCCCGGAGCGTACTCGAAGCTGCGTGAGCAGTAACAAAATCGTTGCTTTGCGATATACTTTTTCGGCGTTTTGTTGTAAAATGATCGAAGAGGTGCTTATGGATTTCATATGGAATGAGAAAACGATCGATTGGTTCAAGACCGCGAGCGCGTACACGGGCTTTCACGGCAGGCTGGCTTCGATCGTGCGCCCCTGCGTCGCGGATTGCGAAACGCTCTGCGACGTGGGCTGCGGGCTCGGCCTGCTCGATCTGGAATTGGCGAAGGACGTGAAGGAGATCCTCTGCGTGGACCGCAACGAGGCGGCGATCGGCGCGCTGAACGAGTTCATCCGCGCGCGCGGGATCCGCAACGTCGTCGCGCGCGTCGCGGACGCGGGCACGCTCGCGGGGGAGCGTCGGGACGCCGTGATTCTGAGCTTCTTCGGCTCGTCGCTCGAGGACATCGCGCGCTTTTCGCAGTTCTGCGGCAAACGGATGATCCTGATCGTGCACGAAAAAGCCTCGTCCGCCCGCTGCGTGAACGCGGTGTCGCTTCGGCCGAAGCCCTTCGGCGCCGCCGAGGTGTCCCGCTTCCTCACAGGCCGCGGATTGCGCTTCCGCGAAATGCGCGCCGCGCTGGAATTCGGACAGCCCTTCCGGTCCCTGGCGGACGCGCGGGATTTCATCCGGACCTACACGGCCTCGATGTCGGATGCGGCCGGCGCCGGCGCGGCCGCGCAGGAGCGTTTGTACGGCGACATGGAGAGCCGCCTCGTCGAAACGGGACGCGCGGACTATCCCGTATATCTGCCCAAGCAAAAACGGCTCGCCGTCTTTGCCGTGGAAACGTCCGAGCGGACGCCGCCGCCCGGCTGAAGCCGCGCGCTCACGTGCTGTCGCGCACGATCAGGCCGGAATCGATCGAAATGCTGCGCGAAACCTTGCCGCCGGCGAGGATGTTCTCCAAAAGCTTGACGCTTATGATTCCGAGCATCTCGTTTTGATTATCCACGGTGGTGAGATAGGGGACGCAGAGCGTGGAGCTCTTCGTATTGTTCCAACCTATGATCGCGACATCGTCCGGGATTCTGCGGTGCAATTCCTGCAATCTCTGCATGCCGCCGACGGCCGAATTGTCGTCCCCGAACACGATGGCCGAGAATTTGCGCTTTGATTCGAGAATCCGGTCTATGACCTCCCTGCCCCCCTCAACGCCGCGCTTCGTCTTGAACAGCCGTTCGGCGGCGTCGGCGATGCCGCGCTTTTCGCTCAACTCGATGAACGCGCTCGCCTTGTTGGTACCGCTGAAGGTTTCCGCATCCTGCACATAGAGGATGTCCGTATGCCCCTTTTCCGCGAGGTGATCGAGGCAGAGGGCCATGCCGTGCTTCTGATTGAGCAGGACGGAGTAGATGTTGTCCGCGCTGAGTTGCGCGTTCATCACGATGAAGGGAATATGCGAAAAGCTGTTGATCAAAGAGGTTTCGATGTACTTGTTTTGAAACACCGAGCCGATGAGGACGACGCCGCGAACGCCCGTCTGCATGAGCGTCGTGATGTAATCGATCCCGTTCTCCGCCTTGCCGCCCGTATTGCACAGGATGGCGTTGTACCCCAGCTTGAACAGTTCGCGCTCCAGGATGTACGCGGTTTCCGCGTAATGCGGCACGCGTATGTCGATCGTCAAAATCCCCACGGTATCGAGGCTCTTGGAAACCAAGCCGCGCGCGATGCTGCTGGGGGCATAATCGCTTTTTTTCAAAACCGCCTCGACCCTTTTTCTCGTTTCGATTCTGACGTTGGGCTTGTTGTTTAAAACGCGCGAAACCGTCGAGATTGAAACGCCCGCTTCCTTGGCTATATCGTAGATGTTCATTTGGCAATGCCTCCTTGTTTGTTTCCCTTCCGCAACGGCAAAACCGCACCTCCCCGCAACGCTCCCGTTCGCGCGCAATGATACAATAGCCGCATCCCCTGCGGCTATTGTATCATATTTTTTGGGTTTACACTGTTCCTTATTTAAATTCCTCTCCAAAATTTGGGGGCGAACAGATGAAATCGGTATTTGTCGCAGAAATGGAAGAAGGGGCTGTCTCAAAATGATGAAAAAATAAATGTATCCGTTGAAAATTTGGAGCAAAATCCATTGGGTTAAATGAACTGATATGATAATAAATCAAAAAATACTGATTTTGTCCGCTCTGCAGCCCCGATCAAGTCCTGACCAATCTATGCATTTTCTGCACATTTTCTTGAATAGTGACAATATTTTTGATATAATATACAAAACAGTATGTTATAATAGATCAAATCGCAAAACGTACCGCCCGAGAGAACGATTCGGGCGGTCGCGGCCAACCCTCGCGAAATCGGCGGAAGCGCGCCGAGGGAGAAACGATATGACGGAAAAACAACTGCGTTCGCTCAGAAAGATCGACATGCTGAAGATCATGCGCATGCAGGAGGAGGAGATCGAGCGGC
>JAISNR010000113.1 GCA_031276135.1 Eubacteriales Family XIII. Incertae Sedis bacterium
CACTCCTCCGTCAGGACAAAGGGCTCGTCGAGCTGTATGCCGTCCGCGCCGCAGGCGACCGCCCGCTTCACGTCCGCGCGGCGCATCGCGCCGTTCGCCACGATGAGCGGGCAGTTCGGCAGGTCCGCGAGCTCGCGCTTGATCTCGAGCACGCTCCGGTAAAACCCGTCCGCCGCGCCGTCGAGCCGTTCCTCCTTGAAGCCGAGAATTCCGCATTTGAGAGGTCCTTCGAAGATCACCGCGTCCGGCGCGCGGTTGTATTTCTTCGCCCAGCTCCTGCGCAGGAGCGCCGCGGCCCGCGCGGACGAAACCATCGGCACGAGCTTCACGCGGGCGTCGCCCGCCATGCCGGGGAGCGCGGTCGGGATCCCCATCCCCGCGATGAGGATGCGCGCCCCGGCTTCGACCGCCGTTTTCACCGCGCGGGCGCAGTCCGGCGCCGCATAGAGGACGTTCACGGCGAGCGCGCCGAGGCCCTTTCCGGCGCCGAGCCTTTCGCGGGCCTCCGCGACGCTCCGCCCGAGCGCGCGGAGGTTCGCCGCCTGCGGATCGCTTTCATAGTCCGGCGCCGCAAAGCCGGGCTGCACGGACGTGAGGACGCCCAAGCCGCCGCAGGCCGCGATCGCGGCGGCGAGGCGCGGCGAGGAGAAAGCCGCGCCCATGTCGCCCTGCACGATGGGCATCGGTATCTCGATCTCGCCGATGCGGATGGGGCGCAGGGGGGGCTCCCGTTCCTCGCGGAAGGGGCGGACGGCTCGCATCCTGAAATATTCATCCATATTTTCCAGTGCGAGCAAAACCAAAGTCTGCTGTTCCTCCGTCAGCGAGCCGAAGGCTTCTTCCACCATCGATTTCCGAAAGGCCAGATGCGCGGACGCGAGCGCCGCGCCCGCCTGCGTCAGCGCGAGTTTCACGATGCGCCTGTCCTCGGGCACGCGAAAACGGCGGATGCAGCCCTTCTCCACCAACTTGTCGATCGCGGTCGTGAGCGCGCCGACGCTGATGCGAAGCCCCGCGGCCACCTGTGTCATGGTCTTGGCCTTGCCGATGCCGATTTCCGTGAGCACGTGCATCTCGCTGCCGGAGATCCGCCCGTCCGAAGCGCAGCGTGCCGCGTCGTCCAGAATGGGCGGAATGTCCCGGAACAGGCGCGTCAGCGCCTCGCTCAGTCTGTCGATCCGCTTCATGCGCCCGTCAGACGCCGACGGCGAACAGGATCTCGCATCGGCAGACGAGCTTTTCCCCGATCCGCGCCTCCGCCCTGCCCGTACCGGCCCTGCGCCTGAGCCGATCCAAGCTCACCTCGAGCGTCAGCGCGTCGCCCGGGACCACCTTCTCGCGAAACCGCGCCTTGTCGATGCCTCCGAAATAGGCGATCTTGCCGCGATGTTCCTCCATCGACAGGATGGCCACCGCGCCCGCCTGCGCCAGCGCCTCCACGATCAGCACCCCCGGCATGACCTTTTCCTGCGGAAAATGCCCGCGAAAATAGTATTCGTCCGCACGGACGCGCTTGACGGCGAGCACCCGCCGGCCGGCCTCCAGCTCGAGCACCTCGTCCACCAGCAGGAAAGGATCCCTGTGGGGTATGATTTCCATGATCTGTTCCCGGTTCAGCAATATCCCGCCCATTTCATCCTCTTTTATTCGTACTTTTTGAACAGCACGACGGCATTATGCCCCCCAAACCCCAGCGAATTCGACAGCACACAATCCAGTTTCGCCTTGCGCGCGCCCTCGGACACGTAGTCCAGATCCAGTTCCTCGTCCGGCACGCGCAGGTTGATCGTCGGCGGAATGACGCCGTCCCGCATCGCCAGCAGGCAGATCACCGCTTCCAGCGCGCCGGCCGCGCCGAGCATGTGACCCGTCATGCTCTTCGTCGAACTGACCGGCACGCGACGGGCCGCGTCGCCGAACACCTCCTTGATGGCCTGCGTTTCGAACAGATCGTTGTAGGGGGTGCCCGTGCCGTGCGCGTTGATGTAGGCGACCTCCGCAGGCGCCGTGCCTGCGGATTCGAGCGCCATGCGCATGGCCTTCGCCGCGCCGACGCCGCCCGGCGCCGGCTGCGTGATATGGAAAGCGTCGCAGGTGCTTCCGTAGCCCGCGACCTCGCCGTAGATCTTCGCGCCGCGCGCCTTCGCGTGCGCGAGCTCTTCCAGCACGACCATGGCCGCGCCCTCGCCCATCACGAAGCCGTCGCGCTCCTTGTCGAAGGGCGTCGAGCATCTGTCGGGGTCCTTTCTCGCGGACATGGCCGTCATGTTCGTAAAGCCCGCGAAACAGGTGGCGGCAAAGGGCGCCTCGCCCGCGCCCGCGATGACGGCGTCGATATAACCGTGCCTGATGGCGCGCCACGCCTCGCCTATGGCGTTCGTTCCGCAGGCACAGGCCGTCACCATGTCGATCGCGGAGCCCTCCGCTTTGAACGCGATGGCGATGTTGCCGGCCAATATGTTGCCGATGATCATGGGAACGAGCAGGGGAGAAACCCTGCCCGCGCCCCTCTCCGTAAATTTCCTGAATTCGCTCTCCAAGGTGGAGATGCCGCCTATGCCGCTGCCCGCGTACACGCCGAGGCGCTCCGGCTCTATGTTTTCCCCGCTGACGAGCCCGCTCATCGCCATCGCCTCCGCAGCCGCCGTCACGCCGTACTGACTGAACAGGTCCATCCTGCGGGCCTCTCGCTTGTCGTGATACGCAAAATCCTTGACCTCGGCGCCCATCGTCACGTTCAGATCCGCCACGTCGATCTTCGTGATCGGGCCGATGCCGTTCCTGCCGGCCTTGATCCCTTCCCAGCTGTCCGCCGCATTGTTGCCGAGCGGGCTGACCGCGCCCATCCCTGTGACGACCACCCTTCTTTCCGTTCTTTCCATCGTTGCTTCCGCTCCTTATTGTTATAAATTATATATTTTACAAAATAATTCCGCCGTCCACGCACAACACCTGTCCCGTAATATAGGAAGCGTCGTCGGACGCGAAGAACGCCACGGCCTTGGCCACGTCGGTGGGCGTGCCCGCGCGCTTCAGCGAGATCGCCTCCGTCATCGCGGCCTTTTGCGCCGCCGGCAGGCCCTCCGTCATATCCGTCGCGATGTAGCCGGGCGCCACGGCGTTGACCGTGATGCCGCGCGATCCGAGCTCCTTCGCCGTTGCCAGGGTCATGCCGATGAGTCCGGCCTTGGCCGCGGCGTAATTCACCTGCCCGGGATTGCCGCGCAGACCCACGACGGACGCGATGTTGACGATGCGCCCCGCGCGCCGCTTCGTCATGAGCGGCGCAAAGGCCCGCGTCATGTAGAAAGCGCCGGAGAGGTCCGCGCGGATGATCTCGTCGAAATCCGCCGCGCTCATGCGCAAAAGCAGCTTGTCGCGCGTGATGCCCGCGTTGTTCACGAGGATGTCCGCGTGTCCGAAGGCTTCCTTTGCGCGCGCGAGCGCCGCCTCGGCGTGCGCGGGATCCGCCGCGTCGCCCCGCAGAAATTCCGCGCGGACATCGTAAGCGGACAGAAGCCGGCGGCATTCCTCGGCGGCCGCCTCGTTGCCGCGATACGTGAGCAGGAGGTCTGCGCCCCGCTCCGCGAACTCCAGCGCTATGGCCCGGCCGATCCCGCGCGTGCCGCCCGTGACGACGGCCGTCTTTCCCCGCAGCGCATCCTTCATGCGATCCTCTCCTTTATCGACGCCAGAGCGGCGTCGAGGCTTTCCGCGTCCTCGACGGGCAGGGCGCGCAGCTCCGGCTTGATCTTCTTCACGAGGCCCGTCAGCGTCCGGCCCGGACCGAGCTCTATGAAGAGTTCCACGCCGTCCGCCGCCATGTTCTCGATCGTTTCCTGCCAGTATACGGGGCTTTTCAATTGCAACGCCAAACGCGCGCGTATCCACGCCGCGTCCGTGTGTGCCGCAGGCTTGCCCTCCATCAGATCGCGGCCCGTCGTGTTCGCGTACACGCGGACGCGCGGCGCGGAGAACTCCATGCCGCGCACGGCCTCCGCCAGCCTTTCGGCGGCCGGCGCCATCATGGGGCTGTGAAAGGCCGTGCTCACGTTCAGTGGAACGGCCTTGAGGCCGTCCGTTTCCTTGACCTTCTTCCTGAGCCTGTCGATCGCGGCGGCGTCGCCGGCCGCGACCGTCTGCGCGGGCGCGTTGAAATTGACGGCCTCCAGTATGTCGCCCGCGCGCGCGGCCTCCACCGCGGCGAGCACGGCGCCGCGTTCGCCGAACACGGCCAGCATGGCGCCCCTCTGCGCGCCGCTTTCGTCGCGGCCGGCCTCCGCCATGTACGCGCCGCGCTTCTCCACCAGGGCGAGCGCGCTTTCAAAATCCGCGATGCAGCCGGCCGCCGTCAGCGCCGCGTATTCGCCGAGGCTGAAGCCCGCGAGCCCCGCGACGGCGAATCCGCCGCCGTCCGCCCCCCGCGCGGTGAGATTCTCCCGCGCGAGCGCATCCGTCAAGGCCGCGTGCGCCGCGAGGGTCACCGTGAAAACCGCAGGCTGCGTTATGTGCGTCTGCCTCAGTTCCTCCTTTGTTCCCTCGAAACACCAATGCTTGATTTCGTCGCCGGCGCGGTCGAATATTCCGCGCGCGGCGGGATGCGCGTCGTACAGGCTCTTGCCCATTCCCTCATACTGCGCGCCCTGCCCCGCAAATAAAAGCCCTGCTTTCATATATTTCCTTGACCTCCCTGAATATTTCTTCTATGATTTCCGCCGCCGTCTGCTCCCGGCGGACGAGGCCCGCGATCTGCCCCGACATGACGGAGCCGTGCGTCACGTCGCCGTCCTTGACCGCAGCGCGCAGCGTGCCCGCCATGCGCTGCTCGAATTCCTCCGGGCTGAGGCCCTTGCCTTCGAGCGACAGAATTTCCTTGGTCATCCGGTTTTTCAATACGCGAACCGGATGGCCCGTGCTCCTGCCCGTCACCGCCGTGTCGCTGTCCTTCGCCTTGAGGATCATGTCCTTGTATGCCTGCGACACCGTGCATTCGCGCGCGACGAGGAAGCGCGTGCCCACCTGGATGCCCTTCGCGCCGAGCATGAAGGCCGCCGCCGCGCCGCGCCCGTCGCCTATGCCGCCCGCCGCCACGACGGGGATGTCCACCGCATCCGCCACCTGCGGCGTCAGCGCCATCGTGGTGGCCTCGCCGATGTGCCCGCCGGCCTCCTGGCCCTCCGCCACGACCGCGTCCGCGCCGTTTCGCGCGAGCCGCACGGCCAAGGCGACGGACGCGACCACGGGGATCACCTTGATGCCGGCGTCCTTCAACCGCGCGATGTACTTGCCGGGATTGCCCGCGCCGGTCGTGACCGCAGCGGGTTTTTCCTCGCAGAGCATGTCCATGATGGCGTCCACGTGCGGATTCAAGAGCATCACGTTCACGCCGAAGGGTTTGTCCGTCAGCGCCCGCGTCCTGCGGATCTCCGCGCGCACGAAGTCCGCGTCGGCATTGCCGGCCGCGATCAGGCCGAGGCCACCGCCGCCCGAAACCGCCGAAGCCAGACTGCTGTCGGCGATCCAAGCCATGCCCCCCTGTATGATGGGATACTCGATCCCGAGCAGAGCGCCGATATCTTCCCTGCAATCCGCCATTCGCATCTCCTTTTCACCCGGCGCCGCCGCACACGCCATGCCGCGCCGCAATATCGCCGCTTCACCCGGCGCTTGCCGCACGCGCCATGCCGCGCCGCAATATCGCCGCGCCCGCCATGGCGCATCGTTCGCGCCGAAAAATACTTTTACTATAAAACTATTTTATTATATTACGATCCGGCCGGGAATGCAAGCGCGATTTTTCCCGTGATGCACAATGCGCATTGTCAATCCGCCTTTTTGCAAGTATAATAAATGCAGACACGATGATCGCAGCCATTCAACAAACCCTTGATTTGAACTGTAACCGATGATGCTCGGACGGAAAGGATTTTGCTTTGGCCACAGATTTTGAAAGCCCCGCCGGGGGCGCGCGGGACGCTTTGCGACCGGAAGAAACGGAAGAGAACGTGAGCCGCCTGTTCTGCGGCGGCAAGGAGATCCTGCTGATCGCGACCGCCCACATCTCGCTGCAGAGCGTCGAGCTCGTCAAGCGCGTGATCGAGGCGGAGCGCCCCGACAGCGTCTGCGTGGAGCTCGACGACGACAGAATCAAGAACATCCAAGACCCCGACGCTTGGAAAAAGACGGATATCGTGAAGGTGATCAAGGCCAAGAAGGTCGGCTTTCTGTTCGCGAACCTCTTTCTGAGCTCCTATCAGAAGAAGATGGCCGGGAAGCTCGGCGCGCGCGTCGGACAGGAGATGATACAGGGCATGGAGAGCGCGAAGGCGGTCGGCGCGACGCTCGTGCCGGCCGACCGCAAGATACAGACGACCTTTCTGCGCATCTGGCGCAAACTCGGCGGACTCGAAAAGGCGAAGCTCCTGTCCGGGCTGCTGTTCTCCTTCGGCGAGGATGAGGAGATCACGGAGGACGATCTGCAGGAACTGCTGCGCGGCGACGTGCTCGAAGCCGCGATGGGCGACATCCGCAAGAAATTCCCCAAGGTGGGCGAGGTTTTGATCAACGAGCGCGACCGCTGCCTCGCCGACAAGATCAAGAACGCCCCCGGCGCGAAGGTCGTCGCCGTGCTCGGCGGGGCGCATGTGCCGGGCGTCCGCGCGGAGATCTTCGAGGACCGGAGCGTGGAAGATCTCACCGCGATTCCGCCGGCTTCCCCCGTCGGCAAGGTGATCGGCTGGCTGATCCCGATCCTGCTCGTCGCGCTGCTCGCCTACGGCTTCACGCAGGGCCCCTCCGTAGGTCTGCAGCAACTCGTAACGTGGCTGATCTTGACGAGCGCGCTGGCGGCCGGCTTCACGGCCCTGTCGCTCGGGCATCCGCTGACCGTGCTCACCTCCTTCGTCGTCGCGCCCTTCACCGTGCTGCACCCGTTCTTGGCCTGCGGCTGGTTCGCGGGTCTCGTGGAGGCATTCATCCGAAAGCCCAGCGTGGCCGACATCGAAAACGTGCCCGAGGTCATCCTGAGCTTCAAGGGTTTCTTCAAAAACCGCTTCCTGCGCATCATCCTGATCATCGCGATGGCCAACATCGGCGCCTCCATAGGGACCTTTGTCGCGGGGCTGGATATCATCAAGAGCATCTTTTGAGAAAATTTCTCATAAGGTTTTCAAAAACCGCGCGACGGCACGGTGAAAACCGCGTCCCATCCCTCGACCCGCGCGTACACTTCGCCGGCGCCCGCGGCGTTTCCGATGCAGATCGTGTGCGCGCCGTACTCGTTCTCAAAGCCGATCGTGAGGCGCGGGGCGTCAAGTCCGTAGCGCGACAAATCCGACGCGTCGAAGAAGGCGAGCGCGTTGAGTCCAGCAAGCGTGCGCGCGAGCGCCGGCCCGTCCGCCGCGGCGCCGCCGTTGACCCTTATGTTCGCAATGTTCTCCGCAATCGCCGCCGGGCGCAGACTGCGGTTGAAGCCGAGCACGTTTCGGTCGAGCACATTCAGGCGGTCGAGCAGCAGCGACGACGCCTTTTCCGCGCGCATCGCGAATACCCTGTCATCGCCGCTCACGGCGAAATAGCGCGCGTCGCCGGTCGAGGTCGCTCCGCCGAGCAGAATGACATATTCGCCGCCGTCCGCTTCGCCCGCTTCCCCGTCGAGGAAGATTCGGATTGTCGTCACCGGAGCATCAAGCCCGTACCGCTCCGCGCCGTCCGCAAGCGAGCCGATTTCCTTTTCCGGCACGAGTCGCGCCGCGTTTGGCGCGAGGCCCGCCGCGACCTCCGCGTCACAGCGCAAGCCGGGCGGCGACGCGAGAATCCACCCGCGCGCTTCGTCGCGCTCGAAAACGAGCGCATTTTCGCCGGACGGCTCGACGACGATTCGCGCAATTTTGTCAACGGGCAACGCCCATACGGCGGGCAATTGCGATTGCGCCGCCGATCGTGCGCCCGCGAACCCGTCCGATTGCATTCTTGACGCAAGGATCGCGACATACGCGATGAGCAGGGCCAGCGCGACGCCCGCGAGCAAAAAAGCCCTGCGCTTCGTCCAAGTCATAAGAAACGCCTCCTGTTCCACACGACAAAGCCGCGCAGGAAAACCGCAAAAGGCATGACGACGATCGTCAGGAAAGCCATATAATCCGCCTTGTATTTCGGAATTTGCAGCTCGCCAAAACCGTACTCCCTGACATCCGCCGCCGGGGTGTTTTTTTCGTTCAGCCATTCGGTTGCGCTGTCGTAAAAATATCTTCCGACCGCGTATGCGGCGGGATTTTCGGATTTCGCGGCTTCCGAAACGAACGCGGCGCAGCCCGACACAAAGACGCGCGAACCGTTTCGCTCGGCAACCGCCGCGACGGCGCGGCCGTTTGAATATGCCAGAACCTCGCCGTCCGCAACGGCCAAGCTGCGCGACGCCGGAAACGCAAGCCCGTAAAAATCCAAAGGCACGGCCTCCGCAGCCTCCACGTCGAGCGGTTCCGAATTGGTGATCCTGTCATCGTTCACCGTTATTCCGTATTCCGACAGCAATGCGTTCCAGTTCGGAAGATCGCCCGTGCCGGGTTCGAACAAAACGCCGACGCGCCCGCCGCCCGCCAAGAATTCGGACAGCTCGGACAATTCGCCGTCCGTCAAATCGCCCTGCGGAGATACGAACAGGCGCGGATGATCGGCCTTGGATGAAGTGACCTCGCCGATCGCGCCCGTAAACGCGATTTCGGCGGTCGATCCCGTGTTGAACCACGTCGAGGTTTTGCGATCATATTCCATTTGAAACAAGTCTTGGAAAACAAGTTTTGCCTTGTTGTCGCCGGTTTTCACCACGAAGTCGTTTTTTCGCAGTTCGAGTGTCCCCGCAGGGTCGAGCCGCGCCGCAATCTGCGTGTCGCGGTCGGGATCGACGTAAGCTATGCTGACCCGGCCGTTCGAGGCGCTGCGGTATTTTTCGAGCAATTCACGGATTTCCAAATAGTCCGCGTCGGCTTTCCCGTCGTCGAACAGGCCGATGATTTCAACGTCATCGTTCAGGTTTTGCAACAGTTCGACCGTGCTTTCTCCGATCGAGTAGCGCTTGCCGGCCGAAAAATCGAATTTCACCGGGAACAGCTCCGCGAACAGCACGATCAGGACGGCAATCGCCACTGCGGACGCCGTACCGATGTGTCCGTACAAGCGCCGGCCGCCCCGACGGCCGCCCGCGAACGCGGCCGCGCTCAAGAACAGCGCCGTGAACGCGAACGCCGCGAAAAACAACACCGCGTGGAGGCTGAACACCCCCCGTCCGAGCTCGTCGAAGCGCGAAAACGGCGACAGCCAATTGAGCGCTTTGGACGCGGCGCCGCCCAAAGCCGTCCCGATCGGGCGCATGAGAAGCAGCGCGAGCAGCGACACGAAGCCGATGATCGCCGCGACCACCTGGCTTTCCGTAAGCGCGGACGCGAGTATCCCGAAGGCCGCGATCGCCGCCGCAAGCAGCAGGAGGCCGATACAGTGCCCGAGCAGGGACAGCGGCGGAAGCGGCGCAAACAGCAAGAGCAACAGCGGATAGGGCAGCGTCAGCGCAATCATGACCGCGAGAAGCGCAAACAGCGCGAAGAACTTCCCGGCGATGATGCCGGAAAGCCCCGTCGGGGATGTGAGCAACAGGATTTCCGTTCCCGACCGCCTTTCCTCCGCGAGCACGCGCGCGGAAAGAATCGGAACGATGAACAGAAACAGCATTCCCGCCGTTGCGTACAGCGACGACAGATCTCCGCTCCTCGTGCGGATGTTGTCCATGTAAAAATACACGGACGCGAGAAGCGAAAACAGCCCCGCCGCCGCATAGGCGACGGGCGAGTGCAAATAGGCGCGGAACTCGTGCTTGAATATGGATTTCATTCCGCTTTCTCCCTGTCCGCGCCGGCGATCAGCCGCACGAATGTGTCCTCCAGCGACGGCAGAACGGGCGAGAGCCGAACGCCCGCAAATCCGGCGAGAGCCTGCATCACAGCCTCCGCATCCGCGCCTTCTCCGAGCGTGAGCGTGTATTTTGCGCCGCCTTTCGCGCCGGTCAGCTCCGCCGGCGTACCGCTCGCGAGCACGCGCCCCCTGTGGATGATCACGACGTCGTCGCACACGCTTTCGACCTCCGACAGGATGTGCGAGCTGAAGAGCAGCGTATGCGACTTGCCCAGCTCGCGGACGAGCGCGCGGATTTCGATGAGCTGCGACGGATCGAGCCCGGAGGTCGGCTCGTCCAATATCAGCACCTCCGGAAATCCGATCAGCGCCTGCGCGATGCCCACGCGCTGTCTGTAGCCCTTGGACAGGTTGCGGATCAGCCGTCCGCAAACGTGGGAAATGCCCGTCATTTCGACGATTTTCGCCGTTCCGCCGGCCCGTTCGCGCTTCGGAACCTTTTTCAGGTCGCTCGAATACTCGAGGAATTCCGCAACCGTCATATGCGCGGGCAGCGGCGTGTCCTCCGGCAGAAAGCCGATATGCCGTTTGACCTCCTGCGGGTTTTCGTCCGCGTCCAGCCCGCAAACGCGGACACTGCCTCCGGATTTGGCGCCGAATCCCGTGACGATTTTCATCGTCGTGCTCTTTCCCGCCCCGTTGGGGCCGAGGAAGCCCAGCACCCGGCCGTGCCGCGCGCGAAAGCTCACGCCGTCGAGCGCGGCGAACGCGCCGTACCGCTTTGTCAGATTCTCGACTTCGAGCATGGCATCCTCCTACGGTTGTGTCAACACGACGTTCGGTTCCGGCAGTACGTAAGTCGAAACCCCGTCTATGAACGCCGCGCGAATCTCGGTGATGTGGATTCCGTTCAGATGGTGCGTGACGCGCGACAGGTCGGTTTCGGGGACCAACAGTTCATCGTCGGCGGCGGGAATGTTGTTCACCGCGTAGCCCGACACCGTGACGGTGACGTTGTTCTTCCAATCCTCGGGGAGCGCGTACAGGAAGGCCGCAGCCAGCTCCTTGCTCGCGCCGTCGAAGATCCGGAACGTTTCGACTGCCGTGTAGCTGTCGAAGGCTTTGCCCGGGATGTACTCGAACATCCCCAGACCGCTGTCGAAGCAACTGCCCATGAGGTTGCACATCTTCGTGTGCCGCACGGGGCTGATGCCCACGCAGTCCCGGTCGAAGATCCATCCCGTCCACGTTTGGATTTCCTTGCT
>JAISNR010000114.1 GCA_031276135.1 Eubacteriales Family XIII. Incertae Sedis bacterium
ATGCTGTTCGGAAACCAGATTCCCCTCGGCTTTTACAACCCCAGAAAAACCTGGGGCAGCAGCTTTTCGGGCGAACCGGCCGTGGACGTGCTCAAGGGGAAGATCGGCGCGAGCGCGGATTGGAATTACGGGCGGCCCGCGAACCAAACCGCAAGCGAGGAAAACAAGGTGGAATACAAGGTCTACACCTTTCGGGGTGTGGGCGTCATGGCAAACCCCGACGATTACGACACCGCCTACAACGTCTACATGCACATCGACACGGTGAAGAAGATCAACGAGGAGACGGCGCAGGCCGAAAAGCGAAACTACGACAGAAACGCGGGCTACAGCGAAGCGATGGTCTACGTGGACGATATGGAGGATGTGCGCGCGGTCAGCGACGCCATACGCCAAATGGGATTGCAGACGAGCAGCCTGAGCGACGCGCTGGACATGATGCAAAACCAGGCGCGCATGATACAGGCCGTTCTCGGCGGCATAGGCGCGGTGTCGCTGCTCGTGGCGGCCCTCGGCATCACGAACACCATGATCATGTCCATATACGAGAGGACGAAGGAGATCGGAATCATGAAGGTTCTCGGGGCGAATCTGCCCGATATCCGCAGACTCTTCCTCACCGAGGCGGCGATCATCGGCTTCGTCGGCGGTCTGTTCGGCATCGCGCTGAGCTACGCCGCGTCGCTGCTCATGAACACCATGCTGCTTTCCGTGATCACCGGCATGCTCGGGAATCTGTCCGCCGAACGCATATCGCTGATACCCCTCTGGCTGCCGGCGGCGGCCCTCGGCTTTTCCACGGCGATCGGCGTGATCGCGGGCTATTCGCCCGCGCGCCGCGCGATGAACCTGTCCGCCTTGGAGAGCATTCGGAATGAATAGGCGTTGTCTTTTTGCGGAGACCGGCTTATAATGAATAGCGAAGACATTTCTTTGCGCAAACCGCGCTACGGCGTGTGCAGGAGTGCGAACGGCGATAGAACGGAGGAAATATTTATATGAAAAGCAAGCAAATAACAAGAGATATTCACTGGGTGGGGAGCCTCGATCCCGGTCTGCGGGTGTTCGACATCATCATGGAAACGGAGTTCGGCACCACGTACAATTCCTATGTGCTGAAGGGTTCGGAAAAGATCGCGCTCTTTGAGACGTCCAAGGCGAAGTTCCTCGATTCTTACCTCGAAACCCTTTCGGAGGTTGTGGACGTAAAGGATATCGATTATCTGATTGTGAACCACACGGAACCGGATCATTCCGGCAGCGTCGAAAAGCTGCTCGAGATCAATCCCGGCCTTCGCATTGTTGGAACGGCCACCGCAATCAATTTCATGAAGGAGATCTGCAACAGGGATTTCGGCGCCACCGTCGTCAAAACGGGCGACGAGCTGTCGCTCGGCGACAAGACCCTGCGCTTTATCGGCGCGCCGAACCTGCACTGGCCGGACAGCATGTTCACCTATGTGCCGGAAACGGAGACGCTCTTTACATGCGACGTGTTTGGCTGCCATTACAGCAGCGAGCGCATCACGAACGAAGAACTCGAGAGCGAAGACGACTATATGCGGGCGCTCCGCTACTATTTCGACAATATCATGGGTCCGTTTACGGATGACGTGCGGAAGGCCATCGAGAAGATCGAAGCGCTTTCCATCAAGATCATCGCGCCGGGCCACGGTCCCGTGCTCGTCAAGGAACCGCGCCGCATCGTGGACGTCTATCGCGAATGGACCTCCGTTAAAAATCCGAACGAGAGAAAGACCGTCGTGATTCCCTATGTTTCGGCCTACGGCTACACGGAAGCGCTCGCGCTGCGCATCGCGGAGGGCATTCGCGACGCGGGCGATCTCGACGTGCGGCTGTACGACCTCGTGACGGCGGACGGCGCGGCGGTGCTGGCCGACCTCGCGTGGGCGGACGGCATCCTGTTCGGAACGCCCACGATCGTCGGGGAAGCGCTCAAACCCATCTGGGATTTGACCACATCGATGTTCGCAAAGACGCACGGCGGAAAATTCGCCTCGGCCTTCGGCTCGTACGGCTGGAGCGGCGAGGGTGTGCCGCACATCATGGCGCGCCTTGCGCAGCTCAAGCTCAGGGTGTACGGCGAAGGTCTGCGCTTCAAGTTCAAGCCGAGCGAAGCCAACCTGCTCGAAGCCTACGAATTCGGCTTCGGTTTTGGCGCCTCCGTGCTTTCGGGCAAGGTCGTGAAACCGAAAAAGAAGAACGCGCCGCGTCGCGTGTGGCGCTGCCTCGTCTGCGGCGAGCTCGTCGAGGGAGATGAGCCGCCCATGTCCTGCCCCGTCTGCGGCGTCGGCCCCGAGCAGTTCGCGGAGGCTCCGTCTTTGGATACGGATTTCGTTTCGGAGAAGAAGGAGCGCTTCGTCATTATAGGCAACGGCGCGGCGGGTACGAGCGCCTGCGAGGAGATCAGGCGGCGCAACAAGGTCTGCTCCATAGAGATGATCAGCCGCGAAAACATCATAGGCTACAACCGCCCGATGCTGACGAAGGGCATACTTTCGGAGCCTGACGGCATCAACTTTTTCATAAAGCCTTACGCGTGGTACAGCGAGAACGACATACGCGTCACGCTGAACACCGCCGTGACGGAAATAGATGTGAACAAGAAGGAATTGCGCCTCGAAAACGGCGAGATCCGCGGCTACGACAAATTGATCATCGCCACGGGCGCGGAGGCATTTCGGCCGCCCATTCAAGGCGCGGAGCTCGCGGGCGTGTTCGCGGTCAGGCATATCGCGGACGTGGTCGGTCTGCGCGGCTTTATGAAAGGAGTGCGCGGCGCGGCGGTCATAGGCGGCGGCGTGCTGGGGCTTGAAGCCGCCTGGGAACTCAAAAAATCCGGATTGCCGGTGACGGTCGTCGAAGGCGGCGCGGGCCTGATGCAGCGTCAGCTGGACGCGCCCGCGCGCGCCATGCTGCAAGAGGTGGCGGAGAAGGCGGGCGTGAAGGTCAGCATCGGAACGGGCGTCGCGGAGATCCTTTCGGCCGGAGGAAGGGCGGCGGGCGTCAAGCTCGCCGACGGCACGGTGATCGACGCCGATCTCGTGCTGCTTTCGACGGGAAACAAGCAGAACGCGAAGATCGCGGCCGACGCGGGCATCAAGGCGGATCGCTCCATCGAGGTCAACGAGCGCATGGAGACGAGCGCCGCGGACGTCTACGCCTGCGGCGATTGCGCGGCTTACGCGGGCGTGAATTACGGCATCTGGATGCAGGCCATAGAGATGGGCAAGACGGCCGGCATCAACGCGGTCGGCGACGAGGCCGTCTACGCGCCCGTCATTCCGGCCAACGCTTTCAACGGCTTCGGTCTGTCGCTGTTTTCGGTGGGCGACAACGGCGGCGACGCTTCCAAGCGATACAAGACCTTTGAGATAAGGGACGCGGCGAAGGGATTCTACGAGAAGCTCTATTTTGTCAACAACCGCTTTACGGGCGGCATACTGATGGGCGACGTTTCCAAGTCCGCGCGGCTTCTCGCGGCCTACGAAAACGAGGAATCGCTGGAAAGCCTGATGAAGGGCTGAGCGGCGCCGGCTTGCGTTGGGATGCGCATTGGAGGCCTCGCGCGACGATGATGGGAAAATCGAAGGATAACGCGTACGCGGTCGTCGTCGTGGGCGGCGGGGCCGCCGGCATGGCGGCGGCCATATGCGCGGCGCGCGGCGCGCGCCGCGCGAGCAAATCCGGCGAAGGCGGGAACGAAAGCGGGGGCGCCTTCGGGGTGCTGTGCATCGAGAGAAACGGCGAACCGGGGCGCAAGCTGTCCGCCACGGGCAACGGGCGCTGCAATTTCACGAACGCCGCCTGCCGGGAATCGGAAGAGGTTTTGCGTTTTTTTCGCGAGCTGGGCTTGCTCGCGCGCCGCGAGGCGGACGGCAGAATCTACCCCTATGCGGGGCAGGCGGCCGTCGTGCGGGACGCCCTGCGCGAGGAGATGGCGCGCTGCGGCGTCGTCCTGCGCTGCAATGCACCCGTGAAGGCGCTGCGGCGGACGGACGACGGCGCGCCGGAGGTCTCGGGAAGCTCTCGGGTTTCGCGGAGGTCTCTCTTTGAATTGGAGACGGAGACCGGCGCGCCGGTTCGCGCGGAGAAGCTCATCATCGCGACGGGCGGAAAGGCGGGTCCGCAGTACGGCTCTGTGGGCGACGGCTACGCTTTTGCGCGGCGCCTTGGACACGCGATCGTGAGCCCCATGCCGTCGCTCGTGCGCTTGGTGTGCGCGGAGGCGGAGAAGGGGAGGCTGCGCGCGCTTGCGGGCGTCCGCGTGAAATGCGCCGTCGCGCTTTGGATCGGCCGCGCGCTTGCCGGGCGCTCGGAGGGCGAGCTGCTGTTCGCCGAGGACGGTCTTTCCGGCATCTGCGTCATGGATTTGAGCCGGCTCATGCGCGTGAAGGACGGAGGCGACTGCCGGATCGTGTTGGATTTGGCGCCGGCGCTGGAAGAAAGCGCGCTTGCGGAATTGTTTGAAGAAAAGAGGGTTGCCTTTTTGACAGGTGTGCTTCCCCAAAAGCTCGCGGCGCTGGTCGAGACCGAGACGGGAGGAGACGCGCGCGCGGCGGCCCGCGCGATCAAGGGCATGGCCTTTGCCGTCACGGGAACCAAGGGCTGGCGCGAGGCGCAGGTCACGTCGGGCGGCGTCTCCTTGGACGAGGTCGACGCGGATACGATGGAATCGAAGCTCGTGCGCGGACTTTTTTTCGCGGGCGAGGTACTCGACTACGACGGCTTGTGCGGCGGCTTCAATCTGAATTGGGCTTTTCGCACGGGGATGAAGGCGGGCTTCGCCGCGTCGGGGGCGATGTCCGATGCTTAGGATGCGCGAGATCGGGCTGAAGCCCGGGGAACCCCGCGAGGCGATCGCGCGCGCGATCGAAAAGCGCTGCAATTTGGGAAAATATGGATATGTGTTGGACGAGTGGCACGTGTTCGCGGAATCCATTGACGCGCGCGACAAGGCGCGCATTCGCTTCGTGTACGGCGTGGATTTCTCCGTGAAGCGCCGAGAAGGAGCTTCCGGGCGCGGGCGCGCGGCGAATGTGGCGAGTGCGGCGAACACGGCGCCGGATGCGGAAACGGAGTTGCTGCGGCGTCTGCGCGCGAGCGGACGGGGCGCGGGCATCGACCTTGCGCCGCCCGGAACTATGCTTCGCGGCGCGCCCGCGGTCGAAGCGCCGCTGCGGTTTGCGCCCGGCAGCGGCAAGAGCGCCGGCTCCCGGCCTGTGATCGCGGGCTTCGGGCCCTGCGGCATGTTCGCGGCGCTGACGCTGGCCGAGCATGGCCGCGCGCCCGTCGTGCTCGAGCGCGGCAAGGCCGTTGACATGCGCGCGGAGGATGTGCGCCGCTTTTTCGAGGAGGGCGCGCTCGATCCGGAGTCGAACGTGCAGTTCGGGGAGGGCGGCGCCGGCACGTTTTCGGACGGCAAGCTCACGACGGGAATCAAGGATCCGCGCGTCTTCGCGGTGTTGGACGCTCTCGCGCGCGCGGGCGCGGGCGAAGGCATACTCCGCTCGGGCAAGCCGCACATCGGAACGGACGTGCTGCGCACCGTCGTGAAGAATCTGCGCGCGCGCATCCTTTCCCTCGGCGGAACCGTGCTGTTCGAGCACAGGCTGACGGGGCTTATTCTGCGCGACGGAGCGCTTCGCGGCGTGCGCGTCGAGACGCCGCGCGGCGCGGAGGAGTTGGCGGCGGAGCGTCTGCTGCTCGCGACGGGTCACAGCGCGCGGGACAGTCTCGAGATGCTGTTCGCCTCGGGCCTTTGCATGACGCCCAAGCCCTTCTCCGTCGGGTTGCGCATCGAGCATCCGCAAAGCTTCATAGACGCCGCGCAGTACGGAGAAAATTTTGCCGCGATCTACGGCATGACGCCGCGCGAGGCCGGCTTGCCGCCCGCCGATTACAAGCTCTCCTTGCGCACAGAGGACGGACGGGGTTTGTACACCTTCTGCATGTGTCCCGGAGGTGTTGTGATCCCGGCCGCCTCCGAGCCGGGCTGCACGGTCACGAACGGCATGAGCGACAGCGCGCGCGACGGCGCCATGGCGAACGGCGCGCTGCTCGTCGATGTGCGCGTTTCCGATTTCGCGTCCGAGGAGACGCTGGCCGGCATGGCGTTCCGGCGCGACTGCGAGCAAAGGGCCTTTGCTTCGAAGGCCGCGCCGCGGCCCTATTCCCCGCCGGCGGAGAGTCTCGCGGAATTCATGCGGGAGGACAGCGCGCTCGCCGCCTGTCTGCCCGCCTTCGCCGTCTCCGCGATCCGCGCGGGTCTGCCGCGCTTCGCGAAAAAGCTGAAGGGCTTCGACATGCCCGAAGCGAGATTGTACGGCGTGGAGACGCGCAGTTCCTCGCCGGTGCGCATACCGCGCGGCGAGGATTTGTGTACGAACCTTCGCGGCGTTTACGCGGGCGGCGAGGGCGCGGGCCAAGCCGGAGGCATCGTTTCGGCCGCCGTGGACGGCATCAGGCTCGCGGAGGCGATCTTGGGCGCGTGAGGGCGCGGTTTGTCCTCGGTCGCGGTCGCGGGCCGGCGCCGAGGTTTTGAAGGGGGAAATTTGACCATGTTGGAAAAGGGCTATATGCAGGTCTACACGGGCGACGGCAAGGGCAAGACGACGGCCGCGCTCGGTTTGGCGCTGCGGGCGCTGTGCGCCGGCGGACGCGTCTATTTCGGACAGTTTATGAAGGGCCAAGGGTACAGCGAGCTGAAGGCCGTCGAGCACTTCGCGCGGCTGACGCTGGTGCAGTTCGGCGATCCGCATTTCGTCTGCGGGAAGCCCTCGCCCGAAGACATCGCGCACGCGCGCGCGGGCTTGTCGCAAATCGACGAAGCGCTTGCCTCGGGCGGCTACGATGTGGTAATATTGGATGAAGCGAATACCGCCGTGTCCTGCGGTCTGCTTTCGCCCGGCGAGGTGCTGGACGTCGTCGCGCGCCGTCCCGCGCGCGTCGAAGTCGTGCTGACGGGGCGCGGCGCGCCGCGCGAGATCATCGAGGCGGCCGATCTCGTGACGGAGATGCGGGAGGTTAAACACTATTATAAGGCGGGCGTGGGAGCGCGCGTCGGCATCGAGGAATAAAATCAAAACCATCGCGGCGTTTGAATGGATTTGATTTGAATGGATATTTTCGATGGGAGGATATGGATTTTGAGGAGAACACGCGCGCTTGTTTTGGCGATCATCACGGCGTTTTTCGTCGCGGCCTTGGCCCAGGCCGCCTTCGCGGCGGACGCCGTCGAATCCGTGCCGCAGGGGCTTTACGCGTTGGAGGACGCGGGCGCTTACAATCGATTCACGAATTTCGTCGGCGGCTACAGTCTGCTCGTGGACAAGGACATGCGCGCGGATATGAGCCTTTCCGGCGTTCGCGCGACGCTCGAGAGTCCCGGCAAGCGCATCGACATATTCAACCAAAGGCTGGACGACGTTTCCGCCTCGGCCTATATCGCGTATTCAAACGGTTTTTTGAGCAATTGGACGGATCATTATTTGGAATACAACGGAACGCGGGATATCGGCGGTCGCAGCGTCCACGTCACGCTGTGGAGCAGGGGCCGGCTCGCGCGCGTCGACGACGACAAATGCCATTACGCGTGCATCGACATTCCCGTCGGCAATAACGAATACGTCACGATCCTCATGCGATCCTCCGCGCCGCTTCATCAAAGCGGCGGGTACGCGTATTTGGCCGAGGGCTTCCGCTCGCTTCCAAAGAGCGCGGCGGAGTACGTGCGCAAGGCCAAAGCGGTGAATCTTGCTTATAGAAATTGGAATGAAGAGACGGAGACTTTTTACGAGCATTACTTTGGTCTCGAAAATCCGCTCACCTGGGGGATATTCGAGCCGAGCGCGCCGGGAAATTTTGAACCCTTGCTGGAGCACGAGGCGCTGTTCGATTACAATTTTCCCATTATCTTGAACTATTCGACTTTTGAAAACACGTACAAGCATCCGAATCTGTCGCAGCGTCTCGAAAGCGCGCACAAGAACGGGCGCACGCTCGAATTGACTTTGCAGACAGCGGCGGCGCAGTTCCCGGGGGAGAGCAACATGGTCTACTCGATCCTAAACGGGGCCTATGACGAATTTCTGACGGATTACGCGGAGACGATCGCGGCCTTCGAGCATCCCGTGCTGTTTCGTCTCGGAAACGAGATGAACGGCGACTGGTGTCCCTACGCGGGCTACAACACCTCTCGCGATCCCCTCGTCTTCGTCGAATTCTATCGTTATGTGTACGGTTTTTTTGAGAGGGCCGGCGCGCGAAACGTGATCTGGGTGTGGAATCCAAACGGCAAATCCTTTCCGGATTTCACATGGAACGACGCGCTGATGTACTATCCGGGCGACGAATATGTGGATGTGGTGGGTTTGACCGCTTACAACACGGGCAATTATTACCCCGGCGAGACGTGGAAGAGCTTCGCGGAGCTCTACGACGGCATCTATTACGATTACATTGAAAAATACGGCAAACCTTTGATGATCACGGAGTTTGCGAGCGCGGTTTTGGGCGGGGACAAGAACCAATGGGTTCTCGACATGTTCGCGCACATCAGGTATTACGACAGGATAAAGGTCGCCGTCTGGTGGGACGGCGCGGATTACGACCAAAACGGGCGCATCGCGCGCAATTACTTCATAGACGATCCCGATACGCTTATAGAGACCTTTCGCCGCAGTCTGCGCGGGGCCTTTGACGAACGACCCGAGGATGTGCTGTGGAAACGGGACGTTTTCATTTGAGCGGATTGGCCGTTTAAGGCGGCCCGGGCCATCCCAAGGCGGCCCGGTCTCCGCAGGCGGCCCGGCGGGCCGGTATCACTCGGCGTCTCGGCTTCGGT
The DNA here is from genome assembly GCA_031276135.1 of Eubacteriales Family XIII. Incertae Sedis bacterium. Taxonomy (GTDB): domain Bacteria; phylum Bacillota; class Clostridia; order Peptostreptococcales; family Anaerovoracaceae; genus JAITLA01. Next base: position 8,867 of record JAISNR010000114.1, read on the forward strand.
CGAGCAGGCTGCGGCCCGTCATCTCCGCGGGCTGCGGCAAACCCATCAGATCGAGCAAGGTGGGCGCGATGTCGCAGAGCCTCCCCCCCGAAAGCAGGGCGGGGGCTTTTTCTTTTGCGATCAGCGCGAGCGGCACGGGGTTCGTCGTGTGTGCCGTAAACGGCGCTCCGTCGTCGTCGAGCATGCGCTCGGCGTTCCCGTGGTCGGCCGTCAGCAGGATGCGGCCGTTCCGCGCCAAGACGCTCTCCGCGATTCTGCCCACGCAGACGTCCACGGCTTCGACTGCCTTTATTGCGGCTTCCTCGATGCCCGTGTGTCCGACCATGTCGCAGTTGGCGAAATTCAGGACGATGAGGTCGTATTTGCCGCTCTCGACGCGCGCGATCGCCTCGTCGGTCACGGCGGGAGCGCTCATCTCCGGCTGCAAATCGTAGGTCGCGACCTTGGGCGAAGCGATGAGCGCGCGATCTTCGCCGGCGTTCGGTTTCTCGACGCCGCCGTTGAAGAAGAAGGTGACGTGCGCGTATTTTTCCGTCTCGGCGATGCGCAGCTGCGACAGTCCAAGGCCCGCGATATACTCCCCGAGCGTGTTTTCGAGCGTCTGCGGCGGATAGGCGACTTCCGCGTTCGGCATCTCGGCGTCGTAGCTCGTCATCGTGACGAAGAACAGGGACGCGTACGTTTTTTCCCGAGGGAAGCCGTCGAAGTTCGGATCGACGAAGCAGCGCGTCAGCTCGCGGGCGCGATCCGGCCTGAAATTGAAGAATATCACGGAATCCCCGTCTTCTATCGTGACGGGTCGTTCGCCGGCCGCGAAGATGTTGCGCGGTTTCACGAACTCATCGCTCTCGCCGTCCGCGTAGGCGCTTTCTATCGCTTCGGCCGCGCTTGCGGCGGGTATGCCGGTTCCGAGACTGATCGCGTCATAGGCCTGTTTTACGCGTTCCCAGCGATTGTCCCTGTCCATGGCGTAGTAGCGCCCCGAGATCAGCGCGATGCGCCCCGCGCCGATCTTCGCGATTTCCGCTTCAAGCTCGGCGAGGAAGCCGGCGGCGGAGTTCGGCGGCGTGTCGCGTCCGTCCAGAAACGCGTGCACGCACACGCGCGCGAGACCCTTTCGCTTCGCGAAGGCGAGCAGCGCGTAGAGGTGCGTGTTGTGGCTGTGCACGCCGCCGTCCGACACGAGGCCGAGCAGGTGCAGCGCGCCGCCGCTTTCGATCACGCGATCCGCGGCGCGGTTCAACGCGGGGTTTTCAAAGAAATCGCCCTCGCGTATGGACTTCGAGATGCGCGTGTATTCCTGATACACGACGCGCCCCGCGCCGATGTTCAGATGCCCGACCTCGGAATTGCCCATCTGTCCGTCCGGCAGACCGACGGCCTCGCCGCTCGCCCCGAGCGAGCTGTGCGGTCGGTCGCGGAATATCCCGTCGAGGTTCGGCTTCCGCGCGGCGGCGATGGCGTTTCCGCGCGTTTCGTCGGACAGCCCGAAGCCGTCCAGTATCATGAGCATGAGGGGTCTGCGTTCCTTCGTCATGGCGTTCTCCTTTTTTGACTTCCGGAATCAGTATACCGGATTTTCCGCGTTTGCGCCACGGGGATTTTTGCGCTTAAATTGGCGCAGGGTTGACGGCAGGGTTGACGATCCGAAATAATTGTACCGCTCCGAGCGTTTTTTTGATATAATACAATCCGGTGCACAGCTTATTCGCTATTGCCGCTTTATTCCGGACGCGCGCGCGAAAGCGGAGCGCGGGGGTTAATATGAGTAAAAAAACGTTTCTGTCCGGCGCCGCCATACTCGGCGCGGCGGGCTTGCTCGTGCAGATGATGGGTGCGGTGTTCCGCATCCCGCTCGCGAACATCATCGGCGAGGTGGGCATGGGCTACTATCAGACCGCCTATCCCGTCTATATATTCCTGCTCGTCTTCTCGACGAACGGCGCGCCCGCGGCCATATCCAAGATGACCTCGGAACGCATCGCGGCCGGACGGCGCGCGGAGGCCCATCGCGTGTTCAAGCTGTCGTTTGTCGTCATGCTCGCGTTTGGGCTTGCCGCCGCCCTCGGCGTGGCGATTTTCGCGGAGCCGCTCGCGCGCTTCGTAAAGAGCGAAGGCTCCTATTTTTCGCTGCTCGCGATCGCGCCCTCCCTGCTTTTCGTGCCGCTGATGTCCGTGTTTCGCGGGTATTTTCAGGGCATGCAGGAGATGCGTCCGACGGCCGTGTCACAGCTTTTCGAGCAGGCCATACGCGTGGGCGTCGGGCTCAGCCTCGCCGTGTTTTTTGTCTCCGACAGCCTGGAGCTGGCCTCGGCCGGCGCCTGCTTCGGCGCGAGCGTCGGGCCCGTGGCCGGGATCCTGATCCTTCTCGTCATCTACGCGCGGCAGAAGCGCCGGACGGGCGGACCGCCGGCGCGGGAGATGCGCGTGCGCGGGAAAGAGGCGGACGCCGGCGGCGAGCGGACGGGCGCGCTCCTGAAAACCCTGGTCGCGCTGACCGTTCCCACGACGATCGGCATATCCATCCTGCCGATCATGAACGTGGTCGACATGCTGCTCTGCCGCATACGGCTGATCGACGCGGGCTTCGGCGCGCGCGAGGCGGAGGGCCTGTACGGGCTGATGGCCGGCTTCGCGGCGCCCATCATCAACATCCCGATGGCCCTGGCCCTCAGCATCGCGCTGAGCATGGTGCCCGCCGTGGCGGCCGCCTGCGGCGCGGGGGACCGGGAGTTCCTCGACACGAACATCCGCATGGGCCTGCGGACGGCCATGATCATCGGCGTGCCCTGCGCTTTCGGCCTCATGCTGCTCGCGGAGCCCATACTCAGGCTCATCTACCCCGCGCAGACCGTCGCCTCCTCCGCCGCGCCCTGCCTCGCGATCCTCGGCGCGGGCGTCGTGTTCCTCTGCGTGGCACAGGCCATGGCCGGCATATTGCAAGGGCTGGGGCGCGCCTCTCTGCCCGTCGTCTCTCTGCTCGCCGGGGTCGCGGTCAAGTTCGCGCTCACCTATGCGCTGACGGCCGTGCCGGCGCTGCACATAAACGGCGCCGCCATCGGAAGCACGGCGGGCTACGCCGTGGTCGGCGGCCTGAATCTCTTCTTCGTCAAGCGCTCGGCGGGCGTCCGCTTCGACGCGGTGCTGTCGGTCGTGAAGCCGCTGGCTTCCGGCGTATTGATGTGCGCGGCCTTGGGCCTCGTCTATTTCGTCTGCCGGCTCTTCCTGTCCCTCGGCGCGTCCACGCTCGCGGCCATCTGCGCCGCCGCCGTCGCCTACGTTCCGGCCATCCTGAAATCCGGCGCCGTCCTGCCCCATGAGGTGGAGCTCCTGCCGAAGGGCCGCGCGCTGGCCGCGCTGATGCGCAAGCTCAGGCTTATGTGACGGATGGAGGAAAAGGCCCGTGAAATGGAACGAAGAGCAAGAAAAAGCAATAAATTCTAACAATCGAAGCATCCTCGTTTCCGCGGCGGCGGGCTCCGGCAAGACCGCCGTGCTCGTCGAACGCATCGGACGCTTGGTTTTGGAGGAACGCGTTCCGCTTTCCGACATGCTGATCGTCACGTTCACGAACGCGGCGGCGGCGGAGATGCGGCGGCGGATCGTGGGTTTTCTGACGGACAGGCTCGCGGACCGCTCTGCGGATCGGCGGCTCGCGGAGGAGGAGAAAGCCTTCCTGCGAAGGCAGCTCGCCGAAGCCGGCGGCGCGCAGATCAGCACCTTTCACGCCTTTGCGCTGACGGTGGTCCGCGAATACCATTTCAGGATCGGACTCGCGCCGGACCTGCGCATCTGCGATGAGGCGCGGCGGAGCATCCTCAGAAACGAGGCCGCAGAGGAATTGTTCGCGCGCCGCTTCGCCGAGGACTACGCGGCCTTCACGGATTTTCTGCGGCATTATGCCGGGGAGAAAAACGAGGACAGCCTGCGGGACGACATGCTGTTCGCCGTGTACGACGCGGTGCGCGCCGGTCCGGATCCCTTCGCGTGGCTGCGCGAAAAGGTCGCTTTCCTCGCGAAGCCGCCGCTCGAGCTGCTCGCGGACGGCGTGGCGGAAGCCGTCCTGTCGGACGTTGCGAACGAGCTCGGGAAGGCGCGCGCGTTCTGCCTCGCGGTCCGCGACCTCGTGGACCGCTGCGGCGCGCGCGGCTATCTGCCGCTCTGCGACGCGGACGCGGACGGGCTCGCCGCGCTCATCGCGGCGGCGAAGAACGTCGGCCCCGGGGACGTGCCGGGCGCGCAGGCTGTCCTGTACGCGGTCGCGCGTTTCGAATTCGCGCGCTTTGCCGTTTCGAACAAGGAGGAAAAGGCGAAGTACGAGCCGGTGAAGGAAGCGGCGACGCGGCTGCGCGACAAGGCGAAGCACATCCTGCGCGCGAACGTGCAGGCGCGCTACTGCGCGCGTTCGCTCGCGGACTGTGCCGCCGAGATCAACGCCACCGCCCCCCATGCCGCCTATCTGTCGGGTCTGCTCGAGGAATTTCACGGGATATTCACGCGCAAAAAGCTGGAGCGCGGCCTCATGGATTTCGCCGACGCGGAGCATTACGCCCTCGAGATCCTGGCGGAAGAGGAGGTCGCGGCGGCCTATCGCAAGCGTTTCCGCCACATATTCATCGATGAATATCAGGACAGCAACATCCTGCAGGAAACGCTGATCCGCAGGATCAACGCGGGCAACTGCCTGTTTATGGTCGGCGATGTGAAGCAGAGCATATATAAATTTCGGCTCGCGGAGCCGGAGCTTTTTATGCGCAAATACGAGGAATACGACAGCGGCGAGGATGCGGAGCGGCGGCGTTTGGACCTGAGCCGGAACTATCGCAGCAAGGAACCGATCCTGGACGCGATCAACGGGGTGTTTCGCCGCATCATGAAGCCCGATACGGCGGGACTGACCTACGACGAAAACGCGGCCCTGCGCAAGGGGCTTTCGTTTGCGGACGAAGCGGCTTGGAACAGGAAAGCGCTGCTCTGCGTGATCGACGACGGCGCGCCGGACGAAGGCGCGGACGCCGGGGCCGAGGACGCTGCAGACGAAGCGGCGCCGGATGCCGCGGACGGCGCGGACGGCGCGCCGCACGGCGAAGAAGGGCCCACGGAGGCCATCCGGGAGCTGCAGAAGGCGGAGATCGAGGCCTATGCCGCCGTCCGGCTCGTGCAGGAGGAACTGCGCGGGGAGAACGACAGGCCGCGGCGCTTTTTCGACGCCAAGAAGGGCGAAGCGCGGGAGCTGACGCTGCGCGACATCGTGATCCTAATGCGCGGGGCGAAGAACAGGGCCGACGTGTTTCAACGGGTGTTCGAAGAAAGCGATCTGCCGGCGTACACGGATACGGGCGTCGGATATTTCGACACGGTCGAGATCGAAACCTTCATGAATCTGCTGCGCGTCCTGGACAACAGGCGGCGGGACATTCCCCTGCTTTCCGTCCTGTACGCGCCGATCTTCGGTTTTTCGACGGAGGAATTGATGGACATCCGGCTGGCCGCGCCGCGCGCCGCTTACTGCGACGCGCTGTTCTTCTGCGCGGACGCGCCGCCGGTTTCGGACGCGGGGGCCGCGGCGGGATCGCCGTCCGCCCGCGCGGGGGTGCGCGCGCCGCTGCGCGAAAAGATTCGCGGCGCGCTCGCGCGGCTCGACGCCTGGCGCGAGAACGCCGCGTTCATGCCCTTGGACGAATTCGTGTGGACGCTGCTGCGGGAGAGCGGCTACTACGCGTTCGCCGGCGCGCTGCCGGGCGGCGCGCAGCGCCTCGCCAACCTGCGGGCGCTGGCGGACAAGGCGCTGGATTTTCAGAACGCGCATATGCGGGGGCTCGCCGGCTTCATAAGCTATGTCGAACACATCAAAAAACGGGTGGACGTGGGGCAGGCGCGCTTGGTCGGCGAGAGCGAGGACGTGCTGCGCATCATGACCGTGCACAAGAGCAAGGGGCTCGAATTCCCCGTCGTCATCGTCGCGGGCCTCGGCCGGCGCTTCGTTTCGGAATCCGTGGGCACGGTGAGCGTGCACAAGGACATCGGGCTGGCGCTGCGCCGCACGCATCCCGAAACGGGTCTGTACAGAAACACGCTGCTGCAGAACCTGATCGCGCGCAGGAAGGCGGCGGAGGACCTCGCGGAGGAGATCCGCATCCTGTACGTCGCGTTCACGCGGGCCATGGACAGGCTGATCCTGCTCGGAACCGCGCGCGGCGGCCTTGACGGACTGCGGGAGCGCGGCGATTTGGCGGAGGGACGCTCCCATCTGGCCCTGATCGCGCAGGCGGCTTCCGAGGCGGGCTTTCTCATCCGCAAGATGTCCGCCCCGGCCGGCGCGTCGCCGGCCGGCGTGCGGCGGCCTTTCCGGGACCTGCGGACCTTTCTGTCCTCGCTCGATGACTGCGACGCGGATACGGCGCGGGAGGTCGGGCGCCGCCTCGGTTTTTCCTATCCCTTCGGGAAGGCGGCCTCCATGAAGTCCAAGTATGCCGTCACGGAATTGACGGCGGCGCGGGCGGCGGTCTCCGGCGCCGCGCCGCCGGAGGAGTTGCCTTTCTCCGCGGCCGCGCCGCGCTTCCTGTCGGCTGCGCGCGCGCCGAGCGCGGCAGAGAGGGGCAGCCTGCTTCACAGAGCGCTGGAACGCTTGGATTTTCGCACCGCGCGGGAGGGCCTTGCGCAGCCGGGCCGCCTGGAAGAGGACCTGCGCGCCCTCGCCGCGCGGGGCGTGTTCACGCCCGAGGAGGCCGCGTCCGTGGACGTCGCGCGGCTTCGGAATTTCTTCGAATCCGACAGCTGCCGGCGCGCGGCCGCGGCGGCAGAGCTCTACAAGGAAACGCCCTTCGTCATACGAAAGGAGCTCGACGGGGAGGAGATCCTCGTGCAGGGTGTGATCGACTGCTGGTTCGTCGAAAACGGTTCGCCCGTCCTGATCGACTACAAATCGGGACATGCCTTCGCACACGGGCCGGAAGCGCGGGAGGCCGCGCTTTCCCGCCTCGCCTTGCGCTACGGAGCCCAGCTCGCCGTCTACGCGGAGGCGATCGAAAGCATACGCGGCGCGCGCGTTTCGGAGGCATATCTGTTCCTGCTCGGCGAGGGGCTTTGCCTGCCGGTCGGGCTTGAACCGTAACAGCTGCGGTGCGCGATTCGGCCCTTTTCGCGTTTTCGTCACGCTGCCGGCGCAGGGTTTTCCTTCGCATTTCATCTCGGCGGTGCGCGCGCGTGAGAAGCGCGGCGAAGCGGGTGCGGAAACGCGCCGAAAGCCTTGAAAAAACAGAGTTTTCTGACTATATTTTCTTGCCGGTTTGCTGTTGACACGGCATGGAAAGCAAGTATAATTGAAGATAGAATCAATAGCGAGGTATGGTATTGAGCTGTTGTTTCGGGCTTTCTTGCCCGTGAATCGGTTACATTGACGAATCCGGGGCCGTGACAGAAACGCCGACGCCGCGATGCGAGCGGACGGTGCTTACAGACGGGGGATTGGGCGCTCGGATTCAAATATTTGGGAGGAAAAGATTATGAGCTATGTCGACAAGGTACTGGACACGTTAAAGGCAAAAAACGCGCACGAGCCGGAGTTTTTGCAGGCGGCGACGGAGGTTCTCGAATCGCTCCGCGTCGTGATCGACCGCGACAAGAAATACGAGGAGGTCGGTCTTTTGGAGCGGCTCGTGGAGCCGGAACGCGTGTTCATTTTCCGGGTTCCGTGGATTGACGACGCGGGTAAGGTGCAGGTGAACAGGGGTTTCCGCGTGCAGTTCAATTCGGCGATCGGTCCCTACAAGGGCGGGCTTCGCTTCCATCCGTCCGTGAACCTGAGCATCATCAAATTCCTCGGATTTGAGCAGATTTTCAAGAATTCGCTGACCACGCTGCCGATCGGCGGCGGCAAGGGCGGATCCGATTTCGATCCCAAGGGCAAATCCGATTTTGAGGTCATGAAATTCTGTCAGAGCTTCATGACGGAGCTCGGCAAGTACATCGGCGCGGATACCGACGTCCCCGCGGGCGACATCGGCGTCGGCGGCCGGGAGATCGGCTATCTCTACGGACAGTACAAGCGGAACACGGGCCTCTACGAGGGCGTTCTGACGGGCAAGGGCCTGGCCTTCGGCGGCTCTCTGGCGCGCACGGAAGCCACGGGCTACGGTCTTGTGTACTGCGTGGAGGAATATCTCAAGAGCATCGGCGACGACTACAAGGGCAAGCTCGTTTCCGTGTCCGGCTCCGGCAATGTGGCGATCTTCGCGACGGAAAAGGTTCACAGGCTGGGCGGCAAGGTCGTGACGATGACCGATTCCAACGGCTACGTGTACGACAGCGAAGGCATCGATCTCGACCTGATCAAGGAGATCAAGCTGGTCAAGCGCGGCAGGCTCTCGGATTATGCCAAGGCCAAGAAGGGCGTCAAGTATGTCGAGGTCGGCAAGGGCAAGGTCTGGGACGTCAAGGTCGATATCGCGCTTCCCTGCGCGACGCAGAACGAGCTCGATCTGAACGACGCGAAGGAACTCGTCAAGAACGGCGTGAAGGTCGTCGGCGAGGGCGCCAACATGCCCTCGACGCAGGAAGCCGCGGATTATTTCCTCGAAAAGAAGATCGCGTTCTTCCCGGGCAAGGCCTCGAACGCCGGCGGCGTCGCCACCTCCGCTCTCGAGATGAGCCAGAACAGCGGGCGCACGAGCTGGACCTTCGAAGAGGTCGACGGCAGGCTGAAGAACATCATGATCAACATCTTCCACAGCATCGACGAGGCTTCCAAGGAATACGGACTGCCCGGCAACTACATCGCCGGAGCGAACATCGCGGGCTTCAAGAAGGTTGCGGACGCGATGCTGGCGCAGGGCATCGTATAATACGGCAAGAAGCGCGGAGGGATCCGCAAGCGCGCCGAGCGCGCGCCATACAATCGCAGAGGGAGGACGGAGGCAAAAGCCGCCGTCCTTCTCGAATATGCACCATGTGTTTGCTGAGCGAAGGACCTGCGTTTGCATTCCCGAAAGAGGAAAAAAGGGGGCCGAAGAGGAGGCGGTCCGTGTCAAACCGGCCGGTTACAGCGGTGTTGCAAAGGGGAATACTTTCATGCGGACCGGGGCCGCATCCGTCCTCCGAGGGCTTTTGAAAGCGCAGGAAAAACAGGGCGGTTCCGGTATTGTTGAAGGAGAACGAAAATGCCCGAAGAAACCGCCGGCGCGCGATACGCCGCTTCTTTCGCGGAGCAGTTTACCCTGCGCGCCGTACTCATCGGCTGTCTGGGTTGCGTCGTGCTCACGATGAGCTCCATGTACGTCGCCCTGAAGCTCGGCGCCCTGCCTTGGCCCATCATATTCGTCGCCCTGACTTCCATGTTTCTGCTGAAGCTTCTGGGGCATTCCAATCTGAACGAGATCAACGTCACCCACACCATCATGTCCGCAGGCGCCATGACCGCGGGCGGGCTCGCCTTTACCGTGCCCGGCATGTTCATGCTCGACAGGGGCGCGCGGCTCGACATGCCGCGCCTGCTTCTCGTCGTCTTGGGCGGCGTCGTCCTCGGCCTGATCTTTACGGCATTGATACGCAAGTATTTCATCGTCACCAAAGAACTGGCCTATCCCATGGGTCGGGCGGCGGCGGAAACGCTGCGCGCGGGCGACGCGGGCGGCGGCAAGTCCGCCGCGCTGTTCGCATCCCTCGGCTTGGCCGGCCTGTTCACCTTCGTGCGGGACGGCATCCCCGCCATCCCGCGCTTCGGGGGAAGGACCGTCATTCCCGCCGCGTTTTTCAGCGGGAGGATGCAGGCCTACGGCTCGGCGGGCGGCATATGGCTGTCGCCCATGCTCATCTCCGTCGGCTACATCGTCGGGCCGCTCGCCGTGGGCGTGTGGTTCGCCGGGGCGCTGATCGGCGACGCGGGCATTTTGATCGGCGGCGTCGCGTCCGGCCTGCTCGACGCGGCTTCGGCGGCCGCGATCAAGTCCTCTCTCGGCATAGGTCTGATGGTCGGAACCGGCGTCGGCATCATCGCGAAGGGCATACTGCCGAAAGCGCGCGAGATCTTCGGCCCGATGTTCAGCCGGACGGCCATGTCGGACGGAATCGTGAACCTGCGCTTCGCGCCGGCGGTCATGGTTCTGCTCGCGGTCGTGTTCACCTTTCCGTGCGGCATGGGACCCCTGCCGAGCATCGTCACGATACTCGGCGTCTGGCTTGCGACGGCGATGTCGGCGCAGGTGGTGGGGCAGTCCGGCATCAATCCGATGGAAATATTCGGGATAATCGTGTTGCTCGCGGCCAAGGCCCTGTCCGGATTGGAGCATGCGCAGGCGTTCTTCGTGGCGGCCGCCGTCGCGGTCGCCTGCGGGCTCGTCGGCGATGTCATGAACGATTTTAAGGCGGGCGCCATTCTCGGGACGGATCCGAAGGCCCAATGGCTGGGCGAGTGCATCGGGGGCGTCGTCGGCGCGTTTTTGTCCGTCGGCGTGTTTGCCGTCATCCTGAAGGCATACGGGCCTGCGGCCTTCGGCGATCCCGAGCTGTTCGCCGCGCCGCAGGCCGGCGCCGTCGCGGCCATGGTCGGCGGCATTCCGCACGTGCCGGCCTTTGTCGTCGGCTTGCTCGCGGCCTGCGCGCTCTATGTGGCGGGCTTTCCCGTCATGACCCTTGGCCTCGGCGTATACCTGCCCTTCTACCTCTCGGCCACCGCGTTTCTCGGCGGGCTGTTGCGGCCGATCGCGCGGAGGCTCGCGCCGGAGTGGGAGCGGGGCGGAACGGGCCTCATCATCGCGTCCGGCCTGCTCGGCGGCGAGGCGGTCGTCGGCGTGCTGATCGCGCTGTGCCGGGCCGTATCCGGCTTCGCGGCCATGTAGTCGCGCCGGGCGTGGAGGGCGTGGGACCGCTCCGCTCCGCCGTCGGAAGGGTCGTTGTTTGCAATCTGTTCAACGATGCGAAAATGCGAAAATCAAGGGGCCGGATTCGGCCGGAAGGAGGCGGCGGTGGCGGAGATGCGGGAAGCGAAGGAGATCGGGATCGGCGAGATGGAGGGTTTTAAGATCGGCCATGCGCAGGACGCGCGGGGCGCGACCGGCTGTACGGTCGTGCTCTGCGAGCGGGGCGCGTTCGCGGGCGTCGACGTTCGCGGGCGCGCGCCCGCCACGCGCGAAACGGATCTGCTGCGCGCGGACAACACGGTGGAGCGCGTGCACGCGGTCATGCTGTCGGGCGGCAGCGCGTTCGGCCTCGACGCCTGCGCGGGGGCGATGGCCTTCCTCGAGGAGCGGGGGATCGGCTTCAATGCGGGCGTCGCGATCGTTCCCATCGTCTGCGGCGCGTCGCTGTTCGATCTCATTGTCGGCGACGCGAAGGCGCGGCCGGACAAGGCCATGGGTTACGCCGCCTGCGAGAACGCGGGCAGGGCTGTGCCGGCGGAGGGCAACGTCGGCGCGGGGACCGGCGCGACCGTCGGCAAATACCTCGGGCCGGCGCGCATGATGAAGTCGGGTCTCGGAATTTACGCGATGCGGGCAGGGGATGTGAAGTGCGGCGCGGTCGTCGCCGTGAACGCGCTCGGCGACGTGTTCGACGCGGACACGGGGCAAGCGATCGCGGGGCTTTTGAACGAGGACGGCACGGCCCTCGCCTGCACGGAGCGGCGCATGTACGCGGAGATGGGCGCGCGCAGGGAGGTGTTCGCGGGCAATACGACGCTTGCTTGCGTCCTGACGAACGCGCGGCTCACAAAGGCGGAGGCGGGCCGGCTGGCTTCTGCGGCGCACAACGGCTTCGCCCGCGCGATTCGGCCCGTCCACACCTCGGCGGACGGCGACGCGATCTTCGCGCTGGGCACGGGGGACGCGGAAGCGTCCCCGGACGCTTTGGGTTCGCTGGCCGCTTTGGTCACGGCGCGCGCCGTCGCGCGCGCCGCGCGCGCCGCGCAGTCGGCCTACGGGTTGATCGGCGCGGCGGGGCTTTCGCCCCGGGACCGCTAGCGCAGCACCGCACCCGTGTTCGCGGAATCGACGAGCCGCGCGTAGCGCGCGAGGTAGCCCGTCTTGACCTTGGGCTCGGGCAGCGTGAAGGCCGCTTTGCGCCGCGCGAGCTCTTCGTCGCTGAGCGACACGCTGAGGCTTCTGGCCGGGATGTCGATGTGGATCACGTCGCCGTCGCGCAGGAGGCCGATCGGCCCGCCGTTCATGGCCTCCGGCGAGATGTGGCCTATGGACGCGCCTCTGGACGCGCCGGAAAACCTGCCGTCCGTCAGCAGCGCCACGTCCTTGTCGAGTCCCATGCCGGCGATCGAGGAAGTGGGGGAGAGCATCTCGCGCATGCCGGGTCCGCCCCTCGGGCCCTCGTAGCGGATCACGATCACGTCGCCCTTTTTGATCTTCCTGTCCCAGATGGCCGCGCTGGCTTCCTCCTCGGAGTCGAACACGACGGCCGGCCCCGAGTGCCTGAGCATCTCCTCTGCGACCGCGGATTCCTTCACGACCGCGCCGTCCGGCGCCAGATTGCCGCGCAGGATCGCGAGTCCGCCCCTGTTTCGGTAGGGATCGTCCGCGGAGCGTATGACGGAGCTGTCCGCGACGGGCGTGTTCGCCGTGTTTTCGCCGACGGTGGCGCCCGTGACGGTCATGCAACTCTTGTGAATCAGTCCCTTTTTTGATAATTCATGGATGATTGCGGGGATGCCGCCGGCCCGGTGCAGATCCTCCATGTGGTGGACGCCGCTCGGACTCAGCTTCGCGATGTAGGGCGTCCGTTCGCTGAGCTTGTCGAAGAGCGAGAGCTTGAGCGCGAATCCGGCCTCGTGCGCGATGGCCGGGAGGTGGAGCACGGTGTTCGTGGAGCCGGCCATGGCCATGTCCACGGTGATCGCGTTCTCGAAGGCCTCCCGCGTCAGGATGTCGCGGGGACGGATGTTTCTTCTGAGCATTTCCATGACGCGCAGGCCTGCGGCCTTGGCGAGGCGGATGCGTTCGCCGCTGTCGCAGAGGGCCGTTCCGTTCCAAGGCAGGCCCATGCCGAGGGCCTCGGTCAGGCAGTTCATGCTGTTCGCCGTGAACAGGCCGGAGCAGGAACCGCAGCCCGGGCAGGCTTCCTCCGCGACGCGCTCCAGTTCCTCCTCCGTGCAGCCGCCGTTTCGGTAGATGCCGATCTGCTCCATGATGCTGTTGAAGTCGAGCGTCCTGCCGCCCATGAAGCCCGCGCGCATGGGGCCGCCGCTGACGAGGACGGCCGGGATGTTGAGGCGCGCGGCGGCCATCAGCATCCCCGGCACGATCTTGTCGCAGTTCGGTATCAGCACGAGCCCGTCGAAGCGATGCGCGACGGTCATGGCTTCGATGGAATCGCAGATCAGCTCGCGGCTCGCGAGGGGATACTTCATGCCCTCGTGACCCATGGCGACGCCGTCGCATATGCCTATGGCCGGGAATTCGACGGGCGTGCCGCCGGCCAGCAGCACACCCTTTTTCGCGGCCTCAGCGACGCGGTCGAGCAGCAGGTGCCCGGGCACGATCTCGTTCTGCGAATTGACGATTCCGATCAAAGGACGGTCGATTTCCTCGCGCACATAACCCATGCCGTAGAGCAGGGCGCGCGTCGATGCGCCCGCCGGCCCCTTCTTGATCCTGTCGCTGCCAAAACTTGCGTCGTTCATAAAGCGGTTCCTCCTCACATGTATCCCGATTGCGTTTCCGTTGCGCGGCAAGACCGCCGCCGGTTTTCTGTATAGCGCTATTATACATCAAAGGAGGGGCGGAGTCAAAATTGCCTTCGGTTGCCAATCGTTAAAAAAAGCGTTGAAAAACGCGGGCAACAGTGATATAGTGATACTGCAAGACAGGAACAGACCTTTAAGAGGAGGAAAATTTTTATGTCGGACAGCAGCAGCAACACCTATCAACCCGATGAATCCGAATTTATCACGCTGGAATTCGATGACGGGCTGACGGTCGAGTGCGAGATCATGGGCGTATTCGATTTTGAGGACAAGGAATACATCGCGCTCATCCCCGATGACGGTTCGGACGATGTATACATCTACGGCTACAGAGAGGTCAGCGACGACGAGTTCGAATTGATCGATATTTTGGACGACGATGAATTCGAACGGGTTATCGAAGAATTTGAGCAGTTGACCGACAACATCGACGATGTTGAGTGAGTTTTCGTTCCAAAATTTCGCGTGTACGCGGCTTTCGCACGGGATTTTTGTTCGGGCGAAGGGGGTTTGCATTGCGCGGGAGGCGCGGGAATGAAGGACTATGATGTGATCATAGTCGGCGCGGGCGCGAGCGGCGTCTATGCGTCTTATGAATTGAACAAGCTGAAATGCAGAGCGCGCGTGCTTTTGATCGATCGGGGCATGCGGCTCGAAAAGCGGATCTGTCCCATCAAGTCGGGCGCGACCCCTGTCTGCGTCAAATGCGATCCCTGCCACATCATGAACGGCTACGGCGGCGCGGGGACCCTGTCGGACGGAAAGTACAACATCACGACGAAGTTCGGCGGCGATCTGCACAGCCATGTGGGTCCGGGCGAAGCCATGCGCCTTATGGAATACGTGGACGAGGTCCTCTGCGGCTTTGGCGGCGCGGAGGCCAGGCTGTATTCCACGGCGGAATCCGATTTAAAGACCGTGGCGCTCCAAAACAACCTGCATCTGCTCGACGCAAAGGTACGGCATCTCGGCACGGACAGGAACATGCGCATATTGGAAAGGATCTTCGATTACACGAAGGATGGCGTCGAGATGCTCTTTGAGCGCACGGTGACCGACGTGACCCGTGCGGACGGCGGCTTTGAGATCGAAACCGACCGCGGCGAATCGTTTCGCTGCAAGGACCTGTTGCTGGCGTCCGGGCGCTCCGGTTCCAAATGGGTGTCGGGCGTCTGCCGGAAGTTCGGCGTCGCCATGAAGAGCAACCGCGTGGACATCGGCGTCCGCGTGGAACTTCCGGCCGAGATATTCAAGCACATCACGGACGAGGTGTACGAGAGCAAAATCGTCTACAAGACCGACAAGTACAACGATATGGTGCGGACCTTCTGCATGAACCCCTGCGGGGAGGTGGTCGCGGAGAACACGAACGGCATCGTCACGGTGAACGGACACAGCTACGCCGATCCGCGTCTGCACACGCCGAACACGAATTTTGCGCTTCTGGTTTCCAACAAGTTCACCGAGCCCTTCAAGAACAGCAACGAGTACGGCGAATCCATCGCGCGCCTTTCGAATATGCTGGGCGGCGGTGTGCTGCTGCAACGCTTCGGCGATCTGATCAAGGGCCGGCGCAGCAGTGCGAAGCGCATGGAAAAGTCGTTCACCGTTCCGACGCTGAAGGCGACGCCCGGCGATCTGAGCTTGGTCATCCCCAAGCGCCAGCTCGACAACATCATCGAGATGATCTACGCGCTCGACAAGATCGCCCCGGGCACCGCGAACGAGGACACCCTGCTCTACGGCGTCGAGGTCAAATTTTACAATTCGGAGGTCGAAGTGGACGGCAATCTCGAAACGGCCGTCAAGGGTTTGTATGCCATCGGCGACGGCTCGGGCGTGACGCATTCCCTGTCGCAGGCTTCCGCGAGCGGCGTGTGGGTCGCGCGGCGGCTGGCCGAGAAGTACGGCGCCTAGCGCCGCCCGGCAAAAACGTCGAAGCCCCCGCTTTCGCGAGGGCCGGGATCGGCATCTTGGTTCATTGTTGGTGCAGGCAAGAGGACTCGAACCTCCATGAAGTAACCCTCACACGGACCTGAACCGTGCGCGTCTGCCAGTTCCGCCATGCCTGCAAGATGTGCCGCTTATTCATTATAAGATATTGCGCGGGGAAATGCAAGAAAAAAATCCTGCGGACGAGAAGGAAAAAAATCATGGAAAAATATCTCGGAGAACACATTCCCAAGCTGGGATTCGGGCTGATGCGCCTGCCGAAAATCGGAGAGGACATCGACTTGGAGCAGACCGCGGAGATGGTCGATCTGTTCTTGTCGGAGGGATTCTGTTACTTCGACACCTCGCGGGGCTATCCCGGTTCCGAGGCTGCGGCCAAGGCCGCCCTGGTGGACCGGCATCCGCGCGACAGCTACCTGCTGGCGACGAAGTGTCCCGTCTGGGCGGTCAAGACCCGCGAGAAGGCGGAGCGCATGATCTATACGTCCCTGGAACGCACGGGCGCCGGGTATTTTGACTTCTATCTGTTGCACAATTTGGGAGAAAATCGCAGCAAGGCCTTTGACGAGTACGATATGTGGAATTTTTTGGCGCGCAGAAAGGAGGAGGGCCTGATCAAGCATCTGGGCTTCTCCATTCACGACAAGGCGGACGCGCTGGACGCGGTCCTGACGGCGCACCCCGAGATGGAGTTCGTGCAGTTGCAGATCAACTACGCCGATTGGAGGGACCCTTGGGTGGAATCCGAGAAGTGCTATGCGGTCGCGCAGAAGCACGGCAAGCCGATCGTCATCATGGAGCCGGTCAAGGGCGGGCGTCTTGCCGATCCGCCCCGGCAGGTCGCCGAGATCTTCAAGTCCGCCGATCCGGACGCATCCCTCGCCTCTTGGGCCCTCCGCTACGCGGCTTCCCTCGAAGGCGTGATCACGGTGCTCTCGGGCATGTCGAGTGTGGAGCAGGTGCGGGACAACGTTTCCGTCATGAAGCATTTCAAGCCCCTGACGGCGGAGGAACGCGCCGTGATCGAGCAAGCGGGCGGCATCCTCGCCGACATTCCCGCCATCCCCTGCACGTCCTGCGGATACTGCATGAAGGACTGCCCCAAGTCGATCGCCATCTACGGCATCTTTCAGGCTGCGAATCTGCTCAAGACCTACGGTGACGCGAAAGCCGCCAAGGGATCTTACGAGTGGAATACCTCCGGCCTCAGTATGGGCAAGGCGTCCGATTGCATCGCGTGCGGAAGTTGCGAGGAGGCATGCCCGCAGCATATTTCCATCCGCGACGAGCTGAAAAAGGCCGCCGCGGATTTGGAGGTTCCCGCAAAGGCGTAGTCTGCCGAAGGCGGGAACAAATTCTCGCACCAAAATCCATTTAACCACGCAGAAAGGACGTTTGAAGGCCCATGTTGGACATTAAGTACATTGTTGAAAACCCGGAGGATGTCAAGCGGAACGTCGCCGCGCGCAATATGGTCTGTGACATAGACAGGCTGATCGAGCTGCACGGCGGCATAAAGACGATCAAACGGCGCATGGAAGAGCTGAACGCGAACATCAACAGGAATCAAAAATCGATCGGCGCGGCAAAGACGGCCGAGGAACGCGGCGCGATCATCGAAAACGGCAAGAGGATGAAGGCGGAAGCGGCCGCGCTGAAGGAAGAACTGGACGCGATCGGTCCCGAATACGAGGAATTGATGCTGTCCGTTCCGAACACGATGGCCGAGGACACCCCGATCGGGAAGAACGAGGAATTGAACGTGGTCGTAGAAACCTTCCTGGAACCGACGGTATTCGATTTCGAAGCCCAAGACCATGCGGAGATCGGAAAACGCCTCGACCTGATCGACTTCGAGGCCGGCGCCAAGGTTGCCGGAAACAAATTTTACTTTTTGAAAAACGAAGCGGTGATTTTGGATTTTGCCATCCAGATGTACGCGATCAAAAAGCTCACGGGCCTGGGCTTCACGCCCCTGGTGACGCCCGATCTGGCCAAGGGCGACATCCTCAAAGGTTCCGGCTTCAATCCGCGCGGCGGCGAGCGAAACATCTACAACATCGAGGGCATGGACCTGAACCTGATCGCCACCGCGGAGATCACCGTCGGCGGCATGCTTGCAGACACCGTCTGCGACGCGTCGGAGCTCCCAAAGAAATTCGTCGCGTTCTCCCATTGTTTCCGCACGGAAGCGGGCGCCGCCGGCCGCGCCGGTCACGGACTCTATCGCGTGCATCAATTCTCGAAGGTGGAGATGTACCAATTCACGCGCAACGAGGACGGGGAACGGGCCTTGCAGGAGATGCTGGGCATCGAGAAGGCGATCTACGGCGAGCTCGGGATTCCCTACAGGGTGATCCGCGTGTGCAGCGGCGATCTGGGCGCTCCCGCGCACAAGAAATACGACGTCGAGGCGTGGATGCCCGGAAAGGGCGACGGCGGAGAGTACGGGGAGATCACCTCCGTCGGCAATTTCACGAATTTCCAGTCCAGACGCCTGAACATCAAGTACACGGACGAAAACGGAAAGCGGCAATACGTCAACACCCTGAACGGCACGGCCTCCGCGACGGGCAGGACCCTATTGGCCATCCTCGAAAACTTCCAACAGAAGGACGGCTCCGTAAAAATTCCGCAGGTGTTGGTGCCCTATACCGGATTCGACAGGATCGAATCAAAAAAATAGGCCGTTTGTTTATCCAATCCAAATTCGCAAAATGCTGTGAAACGTCGAGAGGTCATGCGAAAAATTCGGGTAATTCCCATAGCGGATTACACATTTTCCATAAAATCTTGACAACGAAAACAGCGGGAATATAATAGCATTGTAATTGCGGTTCGCATGCGCTTCACGGGGGTCGCGGTCCGGACCGCCTTGCGTCGCGCGGGCGGGGCGTTGCGGGCGACGGAGATGCGCGCTTCGCCCCGAAAGGAGCTTGGATTGCGATGTTGGATTGGGATGCGATCAGCCCTGCGGAACTGCGGGAGCTGAACGAGCGGATGTCGGACGGCCGAATCGCCGAGATGTACGGTGTTTCCGTTGGAAAGGTGCGCTACAAGCGCAAGAAGTTCGGAATTACGCCGATGGATCGCCTGTGGGCGGATCTGCGCGTGCGGAAGGGCGAAACGATGCGGCATTTCAACGATTTTGCCAAGCGCATGCTGCTGGAGAAGCCCGATGTCGACATGCTGGCGAAGGCGATCACGCAGTACGCGTTTCGCAGCGGCGTCGTGGAGAGCATGCACGGGGAAGGGAAGCTCAGCGACGCGGACATGAAGGAACTGAACATATTTTTCGCAAACCGCATGGCCGGCATTCTCGTCAAGGCTTTCGCCGGCGAATGGTTGCAGGTATTGCTGCTCTTCGACTTCTACAAGGCGTTTGCCGCCGATTGGGATGCGGTGGAGCCCGACGTCAGGGAATTCGAACTGGAGCTCGAACGGCAGCTGCGGCGGTGAAACCGCGGCGAAGAAGCCGCAAACGCAAAAGGGATATTGGAAAGGGAGGCAACAATGATCATCGGACTGGTAAAGGAAATCAAGAATCATGAGTACAGGGTCGGGCTGACGCCGAGTTGCGTGGCCGCCTACCGCGCGGCCGGGCACAGGGTCCTTGTGGAAAGCGGCGCCGGCGAGGGCGCCGGCTTCGAGGACTGCGAATACCGGGAGGCCGGTGCGGAGATCGTCAAGGCGGCGGCGGAGGCGTGGAACGGCGCGGAGATGGTCGTAAAGGTCAAGGAGCCGATCGCTTCCGAATACGGGTATCTGCGCAAGGATCTGATCCTGTACACGTATTTGCACCTCGCCGCGGACAGGCCGCTCACGGAAGCCCTTCTCGGCGCGGGGACGTCCGGCGTCGCCTATGAAACCATAAGCGACGCGCAGGGCGGGTTGCCCTGCTTGGCGCCGATGAGCCTGATCGCGGGACGCATGGCCGTGGCGGAGGGCGCCAAGTATCTGCAAAAGACCTACGGGGGCCGCGGCGTTCTGCTCGCCGGCGCGCCGGGCGTGGAACGGGGGCGCGTGACGATCATCGGCGGCGGCGCCGTCGGAACGGAGGCCTGCAAGATCGCCGTCGGCCTCGGCGCGGAGGTGTGCATACTCGACGTCAGAGCCGCGCGGCTCGCGTGGATAGACGATATCTTCGGCAGCAGGGTGCAGACATTGCACAGCACGCCCGCGAACATCAGGAAATCCATCGCGGAAGCGGATGTGGTCGTCGGGGCGGTGCTCATCCCCGGGAAGAAGGCGCCCAAGCTCGTCGCGCGGAGCGATCTCGCGTGCATGAAGAAGGGCAGCGTGCTCGTGGATGTGGCCGTCGATCAGGGCGGTTGCTTTGAAACGACGCGGGCCACCACGCATCAGGACCCGGTATTCGTCGTGGACGGCGTCGTCCATTACTGCGTGGCGAACATGCCGGGCGCGGTCGCGCGGACCTCCACGCTCGCTCTCACGGGCGCCACGCTCTCGTTCGGGCTCCTGATCGCGGAGAAGGGCCTTGCGGCGGCGGCGCGGGAAAACGAACACCTGCGCAGGGGCATCAACGTCCACCGGGGCGCGTGTACCTTCGAGGGCGTCGCGGAATCCCTCGGTCTGCCGTGTGCGGATATCGAAAAGCTGCTCGCGTGATTTTAAGAATGTCTACAGCGGGAGATTCGGAAAGGCGTCGAGATCGAGGTCGTCGGCGCCTTCTTCCGCGTACTTGAAATAGGCGGCCGTGCCGACCATGGCGGCGTTGTCCGTGCAGAGCGCGGGCGAGGGGCGGTACAGGCGAAGCCCTTTCGCGCGGCAGGCTTCGTCCATGGCCGCGCGAAGCCGGCTGTTGGCCGCCACGCCGCCTGCCATGACCACCTGCGTTTCGCCGTGCATTTCGGCCGCGCGCAGGGTCTTGGCGACGAGCACCTCCACGACGGACTCCCGGAAGCTCGCGGCGACATCCGCGACCTTCACGGCCCTGCCCGCCTGTCTTTCCGTGTTCAGATAGTTGAGCACGCCGGTCTTTACGCCGCTGAAGCTGAAATCCAAGCTGTCCTTTTCGAGCAGCGCGCGCTTGAACGCCACCGCGCGCGCGTCGCCGTTTTGCGCGGCGTCGTCGATGGCGGGGCCGCCCGGGTAGGGGAGTCCCAGCGCGCGCGCCGCCTTGTCGAAAGCCTCTCCCGCGGCGTCGTCGCGCGTTCGCCCGAGCACCGTGTACGCGTTGTATCCCGAAACGCGCACGAGGTCCGTGTGCCCGCCCGAAACCACGAGCGCGAGGAAGGGCGGCGCGAGCGACGCGTGTTCGATGTAGGCGGCGCAGATGTGCGCCTTGATGTGGTGTACGCCCACGATGGGCTTGCCGAGCGCGAGCGCGTAGGCCTTGGCCGTCGCGAGGCCGATCAGAAGCGCGCCCACGAGCCCCGGCCCCTGCGTCACGCCGATCAGATCCACATCGCCGAAGCCGATGCCGGCGTCGGCGAGCGCGCGGTCCGCGACGGCGTTGATCCGCTCCAGATGGCAGCGAGACGCGATCTCGGGCACGACGCCGCCGAACGCGCGGTGCACGTCGATTTGCGACGAAACAACATTCGAGAGCGCGGTTCGCCCGTCGCGGAGCACGGCCGCCGCCGTTTCGTCGCAGCTCGTTTCCATGGCGAGCGTGAGCAGATGCCCGTCCTTCATTCTTTTCTGAGCCACATGATGATGGCGTCCTCCAAGGGTTCCGTGTAATAGCCGCGCCGACGCCCTTCCGCGCGAAATCCGGCCAGGCCGTACAGGCGCACCGCAGCGTCGTTGGAGGCCCTGACCTCCAGTGTGAAGTCCGTGAGCCCCGCGCATCGCCGCGTCCGCTCAAGGAGCGCTTCGAGCACGGCGGCGCCGACGCCGCGCCTGCGGAAATCGGGGTGCACGGCCAGATTTGTGATATGGCCCTCGTTCAGCACGGCCCAGAGCCCCGCGTAGGCGACGACGCGCCGCCCCGCCGCGCACACGATGTAGCGGGCCAATGCATTCCCCTCGATCTCGCGCAGGATATTTTCGAGGCTCCAAGGCGATGAGAAGCACAGCTTTTCGATCTCCGCGATCTCCGCGGCGTCCGCGCGCACCGCTTCGCGTATGTCAAAGCGCTGCGCTCGCATCGCAGGCCCCTTTCATGCGCACAAGGCGTTCGTCCGCGCTTTGCCCGTATGCGAGTTCGACCACGATCGCGTCTTCGGGCAGGAGCTCCTCCACGAGATTCGCCCACTCGACGACCGTGACGCCGTCGCCGCAGAAGTATTCCTCGAAGCCGAGCGCGTACATTTCCTCGGCGCCGCCGAGGCGATACGCGTCGAAGTGGTAAAGCGGCAAGCGCCCGCCCGCGTATTCCTTGATGATCGCGAAGGTCGGGCTCGTGACGCGCTCCGCGATGCCCAGCCCTGCGGCCAGGGCCTTCGTCAGCGTCGTCTTTCCCGTTCCGAGATCGCCGATCAGCGCGATGACCGTCCCGGGCCGCGCCTTGGCCGCCAGCGCGAGGCCGAGCGCCTCGGTTTCGTTTTCGTTTCGGAGAAGCCGTTCCATCGCGAAACGCAGGCGCCGCTATATGATGCCGGCCCATGCGAGCAAGACCAGCGCGCAGGTGAGCAGCACGACGGCTGCGGGGATCATCAAGGCTTTGTTCGACGCGCGCCTCGGGGCCTCCGTTCCCGCGCTGCGCGTGGGGGGGATGAGCTGCGCGCGCCGGAGCGCCGTCACCAAGCGCTTGTAGAGCAGCACGGAGAGGGAAGCGTTGGCCGAACCCTTCACGAGATTGAAGGGCAGGAATACCGGAATGAGCATGGCCGCCACCTGCTCGCGCGGTATCGTCATGTAGAGCGGCGTGATGATGTAATTCCACAGCAGCATGACGGCCGTCATGGCGAGGATGCCCGACACGAGCGCAACGATGGCGCCGGACATGGTCTGTTTCCGCTTGTAGATGAACGCGGCCACGCAGGCGAAAGAGATGCCCGACAGGACGTTCATGATCAGGCCGATCAGTCCGGTGTGACTGAACACCAGCGCTTCGATGGAAGAAACCGCGGCGACGATGAACATGGCCGCCAAGGGACCGAACAGGAAACCGCCGATGACGGACACGGTGTCCGAGAAGTCCATCTGCAGGAATCCCATCACATCCGGTATGAGCATGCTGGACAGGTATGCCACGATGCAGGCCACGGCGCTTAGCATGGCTATGGTCGTGAGTCGCTTCGTCCGTTCCTTTGCGCCTCCCAAGCGCAGTTCCGCCGCAGATGGGGCCTCCGCCGCGAGCGCGGCGCGCATTTCGTCGGTTCTGTTTTCATTTGGTGTTTTCATGACTGCCTCCGTTTCATCCTTTAAAGGATTTTGAAAAAATATGATTGTAGTGGAAGAAACCCGAAGGCAATCGACAAAAAACCCCTCAAAAATTGCTTCAAGGGGTTTGACAACACAAACAAAAAGCCGAGTTTGTTTCTTTCATCCGGACTGTACCGTCGGTACCGGAATCCAACCGGTTCTGTTTCCCCGCGCCGCGCCCGAAGGAGCGCGCAGAGGAAACTCGCGGACTTGTCGCTTTGCCGTAAGTCGGCACGCGCATTACCGCCGGTGAGGAATCGCACCTCGCCCTGAAACAGATTTCTTCTCTGTTTCCTATAATACTACGGGCACCGGAGCTTGTCAATGGGAAAAATGCGGTTTTTTTCGCGTTTGCGCGGCGACAAAATATATGATATACTACCACCGACGAGGGAGGGAAAATTTTTATGAGGCTCGGAATAGATGTCGGTTCCACGACGGTGAAGCTCGTTCTCTTGGATGCACAAAACAACATCGTGTTTCGGCGCTACGGACGGCATATGTCGAATGTTCTCGACAAGGTGACGGAGCTCGTGTCGGAGCTCTTTGTGGCGTTTCCTTCGCAGGAGGTGCGGGCCGTGATCACGGGCTCCGGCGGGCTTTCGCTCTCCGCTCTGCTCGGCATTCCCTTCGAGCAGGAGGTCATCGCGTGCGGCCGGGCCGTCGAGGAGCTGATTCCGGAAACCGACGTCGCGATCGAGCTCGGCGGCGAGGACGCGAAGATCACGTTTTACGGCACAACGACGGAACAGCGCATGAACGGAACCTGCGCCGGCGGCACGGGCGCCTTCATCGACCAGATGGCCGTCCTCCTGAACACGGATGCGGCGGGCCTCAACGAAAAGGCCGCCGCCCACAAGCTGATCTATCCGATCGCCGCCCGCTGCGGCGTGTTCGCCAAGACGGACATACAGCCCCTGATCAACGAGGGCGCGCGCACGGAAGATCTGGCGGCCTCCATCTTTCAGGCCGTCGTCAACCAGACGATCAGCGGCTTGGCCTGCGGCAGGACCATTCGCGGGAAGGTGGCCTTCCTCGGCGGTCCCCTCGCTTTCCTGCCGGAACTGCGCAAGCGCTTCAGCAAAACGCTCGGACTTTCGCGCAAGAACATCCTGTTTCCCGCGGATTCCCAATACTTTGTGGCCGTCGGCGCCGCCATGCTCGCGGAAAAAAAGGAGAAGCGTTCGACGGGAGAGCTGCTCACGGCGGTCCGCGATGCGGACCGCAGCTCCCTGAACGACACGAAGCACATCGCACCGCTGTTTCGGGATTTCGCGGAATACGAGGAATTTCGAAAGCGGCACGACAGGAACAAAGCGCTCCGCAGGGATATAAAGAAGGCCAAGGGGAAGCTCTTCCTCGGCATCGACGCCGGCTCCACCACCACGAAGGCCGTCGTGATCGACGAGGAGAAACACATCCTCTATTCGTTTTACAGAAGCAACGAGGGGAAGCCTCTCGACGCCGTGCGGACGATGCTGGGGGAACTCTATTCCCTGATGAACGAGCGCTCTCACATCGCGAACGCCGCGGTTACGGGCTACGGAGAGGGCTTGGTCAAGGCCGCGTACAGGGTGGACATGGGCGAGATCGAAACCATCGCGCATTACAGGGCCGCCGAGGAATTTCTTCCCGGCGTCAGCTTCATACTCGACATCGGCGGACAGGACATGAAGTGCATGAAGATACGCGACGGCGCCATCTACAACATCATGCTGAACGAAGCCTGCTCCTCCGGCTGCGGTTCCTTCATAGAAACCTATTCCAAATCCGTCAATCTGGACGTGGAAGCCTTCGCGCAGGAAGCGCTCTTCGCCAAGGGACCCGTGGACCTCGGGACGCGCTGCACGGTGTTCATGAATTCGAAGGTGAAGCAGGCGCAGAAGGAGGGCGCGACGATCGGCGACATCTCCGCAGGCCTGTCCTTCTCCGTGATCAAGAACGCGCTCTACAAGGTGATCAAGCTGCGCGACGCGGATGAAGCCGGAGAGAAGATCGTCGTGCAGGGCGGGACCTTCCTGAACAATGCGGTGCTGCGGAGCATCGAGATCATCATGGGCCGCGAGGTCGTGCGCCCCGACATAGCCGGCAATATGGGCGCTTACGGCGCGGCGCTGCTCGCGCGGGAAAACTGCATCGAGGGCGTGGAATCGAGCCTCCTCTCCGCCGCCGAGCTGGACGCGTTCGGCGTGGATACGAGCCATACGCGCTGCAGAAAATGCGAGAACAACTGCCTGCTCACGATCAACAGGTTCAAGGGCGGCAAGCGCTTCATCACGGGCAATCGCTGCGAGAAAGGCGCGGGCGCGGAGCGGCGCAATTCCGAGCTGCCGAACCTCTTCGAATCCAAATACAAGCGCCTGTTCGCCTACGAGCCGATCGACGCGGCCTACGCGCCGCGCGGCGTGATCGGCATACCGCGCGTGCTGAACATGCACGAGAATTACCCGTTTTGGTTCACCTTCTTCACGAAGCTGGGCTTTCACGTCAAGCTGTCGCCGCCCTCGTCCAAGTCGATATACGAGAGCGGCATGGAAACGATCTCGTCGGATACGATCTGCTACCCCGCGAAGCTCGTGCACGGCCATGTGAAATGGCTGGTGGATCAAGGCGTGAAACGCATATTCTACCCGAGCATCAACTACGAGCGGAAGGAGGACGACGCCGCCGACAACCATTACAACTGCCCCGTCGTGGCGACCTATCCCGAGGTCATCGCCAACAACATGGACGACCTGTTTGAGGAAAACGGTGTCATATTTTCGCATCCCTTCCTGCCCTACGACATGGACGACCGGCTGGTGAACCGGCTCTGCGCGGAGCTTGCGGACCTTCATATCAAGCGGAGCGAGGTGGAAAACGCCGTATGCGAGGCGCGGCTCGAGGACAAGCGTTTCAAGGACGATGTCAAGCGCGGCGGGGCGGAGGCCTTGAAGTACATCAAGCAAAACAAATGCAAGGCCGTGGTGCTGGCCGGGCGGCCGTATCACCTCGATCCGGAGGTGCATCACGGCATCGACACCCTGTTCACATCCTTCGGCATCGCCGTCCTGACGGAGGATTCCGTCGCGCATTTCGCGGAAACGGAGCGGCCTCTGCGGGTGCTGAACCAGTGGATGTATCATTCGCGGCTCTATCGGGCCGCCACCGTCGCGGGCAACGGCGACGATCTCGAATTCGTGCAGCTCAATTCCTTCGGCTGCGGGCTCGATGCGGTCACGACGGATCAGGTCGAGGAAATCCTGACGCGCAAGAACAAGCTGTACACGGTCCTGAAGATCGACGAGGGCGCCAACCTCGGCGCGGCGCGCATACGCGTCCGCTCGCTCAAGGCCGCGATGGAGGCGCGCGAAAAAAACGGCATACGGCGCGCGGATGTGCCCTACAAATTTGAGAGGCGCGTGTTCACGAAGGCGATGCGGCGGGATTACACCATCCTGATTCCGCAGATGTCCCCGGTTCATTTCCAATTTTTGGAACCCGTGTTGCGTGCCTGCGGCTACAACGCGAAGCTGCTGCCTCCCGTGGATGTCCGCGCGGTCGAGGAGGGCCTGAAATACATCAACAACGACGTCTGCTATCCGACCATCGTGTCGCTCGGGCAGATCATTTCCTTTCTGAAGTCCGGCGAATGCGATCTCGACCGCACGGCCGTGTTCATGTCGCAGACGGGCGGCGGGTGCAGGGCCAGCAATTACATCGCGCTGCTGCGCAAGGCGCTCCTGCAGCTCAAGATGGACCGGGTGCCCGTGATCTCCGCGAACTTCGCGGGCCTCGAATCGAACCCCGGCTTCAGGATCACGCCGGCCCTCGTGGAGAAGGCGATCATGGCCTTGATCATCGGCGACGTTCTGATGCGCGTACTGTACGCCACGCGGCCTTACGAAACGGAGCAGGGCGCGGCCGACCGCCTCGCGGAGGAATGGTCGAAATGGATCCGCACACGGATCGGTTTCATGCATCCGCGCTATTACAGAAAGGTGCTGCGGGCCCTCGTCAACGACTTCGACAAGCTGCCGCTGCTCCCGCTGCGAAAGCCCAAGGTGGGCGTGGTCGGCGAAATTCTCGTCAAATACCATCCGACGGCCAACAACGACATCGTGCAGATCATCGAGGACGAGGGCGGCGAGGCGGTGGTCCTCGATCTGATCGACTTCTTCCTGTACGGCATGTACAGCAAGGCGTACAACTTCCGCAACCTCTCCGGGAAGTACAACGCGATGTTCGCGAACAACACGGCGATCAAGATCATCGAGTGGTTTCGGAAACCCGCGCGGGAAGCGTTGGCGGGCAGCGAGCGCTTCCGGGAACCGCTGACGATCGGCGCGCTCGCGGAGAAGGCGAAGAAGATCGTTTCGCTCGGAAATCAGTGCGGGGAGGGCTGGCTTCTGACGGGCGAGATGGTGGAATTGATCGACAGCGGCGTGGAGAACATCGTATGCTTGCAGCCCTTCGCCTGCCTCCCGAATCACATAACGGGCAAGGGCATGATGAAAGCCCTGCGGAAGTACAATCCGCTTGCGAACATCGCGGCCATAGACTACGATCCGGGCGCCAGCAACGTGAACCAGCTGAACCGCATCAAGCTCATGATGGCCGCCGCGTACAAGAATATGGAAAAAAAGGCCGCGTCGGACGCGTGAGTCTTTTGGGGAGGCGGGAATATGCGCAAGATGCCGATCGGCATACAGGATTTCGAAAAACTGCGCACCGAGGATTACGTGTATGTCGACAAGACCGAATACGTATACGAATTGGCGCGGCTGAGCACACCGTTCTTTCTGGGCCGGCCGCGGCGCTTCGGCAAGAGCCTGCTGCTCTCCACGCTGCGGGCCTACTTCGAGGGCAAGCAGGAGCTGTTCAAAGGCCTCGCGATGGAGAAGCTCGAAAAGGACTGGACGCCCCATCCCGTGCTGCACATCGACCTGAA
>JAISNR010000122.1 GCA_031276135.1 Eubacteriales Family XIII. Incertae Sedis bacterium
GGGCAGGCGACCTCGACGCGGTCGGCGGTGTTGCGCGTCATCAGATCGGCCGACGCGATGTAGACGGCGGCGTCCGGGCCCTCGCCGAAGCAATAGATGCGCGAATGCTCCAGAAACGCGCCGATGATGCAGGTGATGTCGATGTTCTCCGTGTGGTTCTCGATGCCGGGAATCAGGCAGCAGATGCCGCGGACGATCAGCCTTGTCCTGACGCCGGCGCGGGAGGCGTCCGCGAGCTTGTCGATGATCTCGCGGTCGGTGAGGGAATTGCATTTTATGATTATGCCTGCGGGCAAGCCCTCCGCAGCCTTTGCGATCTCCTCGTCGATGTGGCGGAGTATGCCCGTTTTCAGCGTGTTCGGCGCGACCAGCAGGTGACGGTAGACATCGCGCAGGTTTCCGACGAGCAGGTTCTTGAACAGCTTGGTCGCGTCCTCGCCGATCTCCGGGTTTGCGGTCATGAGCGAGAGATCGGTATATTGCCTCGATGTCTTTTCATTGTAATTGCCGCTGCCGATCTGGGTGATGCAGGACAGGGCACCGTTTTGACGGCAGGTGATCAGGCAGACCTTGCAGTGCACCTTGTAGCCCGGCAGACCGTAGATCACCTTGCAACCCGCCTGTTCGAGCCGTTCCGCCCACTGTATGTTGTTGTCCTCGTCGAAGCGCGCGCGAAGCTCCATGATCACCACGACCTCCTTGCCGTTCTCCGCCGCCTGCATCAGCGAGTAGGCCAGCTTGCTGTGGGTGTCGATGCGGTACAGCGTGATCTTGATCGACACGACGGCTTCGCTGCAGGATGCCTGCCGGATGAGGGCGAGAAACGGGGAGATGCTTTCGAAGGGGTAGGACAGCAGGACGTCGTGCCGCGATATGAGCGAGAGCATGTCCGTATGCTCCGGGATGCTTTCGAGAGGCGTGTGCGGCGCGGCTTTCAGGCCCGGGAGGCGCGATGCGAACATGCGTTCGACCGCGTCGCAGAACGGGAAATCGAGCGGCGTCGAAAACCGCAGAATCTGCGGACATGCCATGTCCAGCTTCTTTGTGAAGAATTCCAAAAACTCGTTTCCCGCCTCATATCTGAGCTCCAGCCGCACGGGCGATTGGCGGAGCCGCTTCTTTATCGCTTTTTTGATATAGCGGCGGTAATCCTCGATTTCCTCCTTATAGTCCTCAAAATTGAGGTCGGCGTTGCGCGTGACGGCGATGATGTTCTTCTCCAAAACCCTGTACATGTTGAATACTTCGTCGGAGCAGTGCAGAATCAGATCCTCGATCGGCAGGAATCCGCCGCCTCTCACGGGAATCACGCGCTCCGAGGCCGCAGGAACCGGGATCAGGCCGTACAGGTCCCTGCGCTTGCTCGCGAGGCGAACGGCGATGTGAAGCTGCTTGTTCGCGAGATGCGGAAAGGGATGCGTCGCGTCCACGATCTGCGGCGACAGCAAAGGGAGTACGTCCTTGCGGAAGAATTGGCGAAGCGATTTGCGTTCCGCGTCGCTCAAATCGCCGAAGGAGCAGTGCGTTGCGCCATGCTCGGCCAAGCGTTTGCGCAGGGAGGCGTACATTTCGTCCCTGCGGACGCAGAGCAGCTTGACGGCCTCGTATATGGCAGAAAGCTGTTCCTTCGCGCTCATGCCCGTTCTGCTTTCGGCATAGTCCGGGTTGAACAGCATGTAGTCGGTGAGCGCTCCGACGCGAACCATGTAAAACTCGTCCAGATTGGCCGTGAAGATGGCGATGAATTTGAGGCGTTCAAAAAGCGGGGAGGGCTCATACGCCGCCTCGTCCAGCACGCGCTCATTGAATCTCAGCCAGGATATCTCCCTGTTTTGCAGGTACGCCGCGCCGCCTTTTCCCGCGGCCGTTTCGCGCCTCACGTGGGACTTTGGCAAGCGGTGCTGCCTTCGGAAAGCTTCAGGATGCGGTCGATGTAAAAGCCCTCGCGCACGCCGTATTTGCTGATGCGGATTTCCGCGCACAGCAGGCGCCGGGCGGCCTCTTCGAGGATGAGCAGTCCGGGATGAATCGTCAGGACGCGGTCGGGCGCGATCTTGTACAGTGCGCGAAAGGTTTCGGGATTGCCGTTTTCGAACATTTTGCGCAGGACGCGGAGGTTCTCGGCCGGGAAGGTGTCGTCGCGCGGTCCGGGCGCGAGCAGGGCGTTCGACAGCCTCAGCGCGGTCCGCGCGGAGCCTCCGACGCCGATGAGGACGGGGCATTGCGCGCCGGACCAGTCAAATTCGTCAAAGACCGCGCGAATTTCGCGGCGCATGGATTTTTTTTCGGATTTGGACGCGAAGGGGCCGCGCACGTGCTTGGAATAGAGCGCCAGACAGCCCGCCGGCAAGCCTGCCTTCCTCTCGGGCCGTCCTTCTTTGAAGCGGATGAGCTCCGTGCTGGCGCCGCCGACGTCGATGATGAAGCCGTCGGACAGTTCCATGGCGTGCGATACGCCGACGAAATCGAGCCGGGCTTCCTCTTCGCCGGACAGCACCTCGGGCAGCAGGCCCGTTTCGGACAATATGGTGTCGCGCGCGCAATCCGCGTTCGAAATGTTGCGCAGCGACGCGGTGGCGACGACGTGCACGCGGTCCTCGGGAACGAATTTCAGGGCGAGGTTTTTGAAGTCCTTCAATGTTTCGCAAACCTGCCGGATGCCGTCCGGCGCCAGTTCGCCGTCGCGGACGTAGCCGGCGAGTCCGACGGTTTCCTTCCGGCTGAACAGGGTTTCCGGCTTTCCGTCGCGGAAATAGAAAACGCAGAGCCTGACGGTGTTGGAACCCATGTCGATGATGGCGCTGTTCAATGTATTTCCTCCTCGCTTGCGTAAGGCTTGTCGGTTGCAATTGCAAAAAACGGGAAATATCGAATAGTATGCAAAATCATTATACCCTCCGAATGCAAAGATTGGAACAAGTTTGTGTAAAATTTGTGTTATTTGGCTTCCCATTGTCACGGAGAGCCTTCCCGAGTTTTGCAGCCCAAATACCGGAAGAAATTTTTGATGCCTTTGCGGCTGTACTCCTCCTCAGCCCTATTCTTATGATGTTTGGAGCCTGCGGGCGAACAGAACGAGATGCGGAAGAAATTTCGGAACGCTCGGTCGATTGCATAACCATACGAGGCAGAGAATACAGCACAAGCCTTACGGGGCTTAGCCCGATTGGCGAACCATATCTGACGGACGCCGACATCGAACCGCTCAAATATATGACAAATCCGGAAAACTTGGATCTGCAATGGAACACAATCAGCGACATAGGTCCCTTTGCTTCGTTTGTCCGGTGTTGAACTCGGGCAGATGCCTGAAAGCAAAATTCGTAAAATCCGTGTCAAAAGCGCGCGAAAACGCGCTGGGCAAGACCCTGTTTTTCCGGTATACTGTAGTGGGTGAAGATCTTCCCGCGCACCGGCGGTTTTGTCGTGATTTGGATGAAACAGAAATGGATTTTGCAAACCGGAACAGCCGATGCGCACGCATTTTGATTCGGTATAAATAAAGCGCGCTTGCTTTATTCCACGTCTGCCGGTATGATTGTTGTATGAGCCCGCGCGCGACTTGCGTCCGTGCGGCCTGCGGTCGTTTGCGCGGCGGGGCGCGGCGCAAACGACGGATGAGGAGGGACATGGGCAGGGAAACGAAAAAGCGGGAGGACATACCCGCGCGGTACAAATGGGACATCGCGTCCATGTACGCGGACGACGAGAGCTGGGAGGCCGACGCGGCGCGGACGGAGGAAGGCGCGGCCCGCTGTGCGCGCTTTTCGGGCAGGCTCGGCGAGAGCGCCGCGACGCTTTTGGCCGCGCTCGGGGAGAAGGACGCGCTTTGGCAACTCGCCGAGCGCGTGTTCGTATACGCGCGCATGCGCAGGGATGAGGACAACCGCGACGCGCGCCGCCAAGCCATGTGCGACAGGGCGCAGACGCTGATGTCCAAGGTGGCGGCGGCGCTGTCGTTCTTCACGCCGGAGTTCCTGACCATCCCGGAGGAAACGCTTCAAGGCTACGCGGCGGAGGAAGCGGGCCTGAAGCTGTACGCCCATCTGTTCTGCGTGATGCTGCGCCGGAAGGCGCATGTGCTCTCCGAGGCGGAAGAGAGCCTGCTGGCCAAGCTTTCGGAGGTGACGGGGGCGACGAACGACATCTTCGGCATGATCAACAACGCGGACATGAAGTTCGGCTTCGTCACGGACGAGGACGGGGAATCCGTCGAGCTGACGCACGGACGCTACACGGGCTTCATGGAATCGCGCGTGCGCTCCGTGCGAAAAGAAGCCTTCGAGAAGATGTACGAAGCATACGAAAAGCAGCGCAACACCCTCGCCGCAACCTACGGCTTCAACACCAAGACGGACGTCGTGCTGGCCCGCATCCGCAGCTATCCTTCCGCGCTTGCGGCGGCGCTCGCGGGCGACGACATTCCGCTCTCGGTGTACGACAACCTGATCCGCTCCGTGAACGGCAGGCTCAAGGTCCTGCACAGATACTTCGAGATCAAGCGCCGCTTGCTGGGCGTCGATGAACTGCACATGTACGACGTCTACGCGCCCATAGCCGACCGCAGGGAGGAGAAACTGCCCTACGAGGAGGCCCTGCGCATCATGCGCGCCGGCCTCGCCGCGCTGGGCGACGAATACCTCGACGCGGCCATGCGGGGCGCGGAGGACGGCTGGATCGACGTGTTCGAGAACGAGGGCAAGACGAGCGGCGCCTATTCCTTCGGCAGCTACGACAGCAAGCCCTTCATCCTCATGAACTACAACGAAAAGCTGAAGGATCTGTTCACGCTCGTCCACGAGATGGGTCATTCCATGCACTCCCTGTACACGCGCCGGGCGCAGCCCTTCGTGTACGGCGGACATTCGATCTTCACGGCCGAGGTCGCCTCCACCGTGAACGAATCGCTGCTGATGCGCCACCTCATATCCGAGGCGAAGGATGCGGACGAAAAGAAATACCTGCTGGCCATGTATATAGAAGAATTTCGCACGACGCTCTTCCGGCAGACGATGTTCGCGGAGTTCGAACGCCTGACGCACGCGGCCGTCGAGCGCGGCGCGGCCCTGACGGCGGACATGCTCTCGCAAGAATATTTTGCCTTGAATGAGAAATACTTCGGAGAGGCCGTGGTCAGCGACGCGCCCATAGCCTTGGAATGGGCGCGCATACCGCATTTCTACCGGGCTTTTTACGTCTACAAATACGCCACGGGCTTTTCGGCGGCGACGGCGATCGCAAAGAATCTGGTCGAGGGCGGCGCGGCGGCGCGCGACGCGTACATCGCCTTCCTGAAAACGGGCGAGAGCGACGATCCCATCGAGCTGCTGAAGATCGCGGGCGTTGACATGCGCGAGCCCGGACCCGTGGATAAGGCCATGGACACCTTCGAGGCGCTCGTGGACGAATTGGAGGCGATGCCGTGACGGGACGGTGTCCGGGTATATGAAAGGTGTGAAGAGCGGCAGGATCAGCGTATTCGCGAAGGGCGACGACGCTTCGGCGGAGATCGGGAACAGCTTCGGAACGAAGCTCGCGAACGCGGGCTTCACGGTCCTTTCGGATTTTGACGAAACGGTTGAGCTCATCGTCTGCATCGGCGGCGACGGTTCCCTGCTCAACACGCTGGCCGCGTTGCGCTTTCCGAGCACGCCCATCATAGGCGTCAACACGGGGCATCTCGGATTCTTTCAGGAATTGCAGCCGGGCGAGCTCGACGAGTTCATCTTTCGCTACAAGGAGAAGCGATACGTCATACAGGCGTTAAAGACGCTGCGCGCGCGCATCGCCTCCGAGGACGGCGGCGCGGACGAGCTTCTCGGCCTGAACGAGATCGCGATCCACGGCGCGCATTCGCATGTGGCCAATTTGAACATATTCATAGGCGACAGCTTCATCGAAACCTTTCGCGGGGACGGGATACTCGTATCGACGCCCGCCGGCAGCACGGCCTACAACTATGCGCTCGGGGGGAGCATCGTGGATCCCAGGCTCGATCTCCTGCAGATCACGCCGATCGCGCCGATCAACAATTCCGCCTACCGCTCCTTCACGTCGAGCGTGCTGCTGCCGCCGCACCTCTCCGTCAACGTGTTCCCCGAGTTCGTGCGGGAACCCGACATCCTGGTGGCGGCCGACGGCGCGGAGCATACCTACACGGGGGTCAAGCGGATACACATCGCGTTCTCCGGCGACACGGTGCGGCTTCTGCGCCTCCCGCATTACGATTTTTGGAACAAGGTAAAGCAAAAACTGCTGTGATGAAAGAATACGACCTCCTGTACAGGGCAATCGAAGCGGACGAATGCTTTAAGATCCGCGAAATACTGAAGCGGCGCCTTTCGGTTTCGGCGCGGTTGCGGCGTCGCTTGCAGTACGGCGGGGGCGTGTGCCTGAACGGATGCCCCGTCAGGATGAACGCGCGCGCCGCGTCGGGCGACGTGATCACGGTGTCCTTTCCCGAGGAGGAGAGCGGCTTCGCGCCCGAGCCCATCCCGATCCGCGTCGTCTACGAGGACGGGGACCTGCTCGTGATCGACAAGCAGGCGGGCTTTGTCGTCCACCCGACGAAGGGCCATCCCGCGCACACGCTCGCGAACGGCCTGACGCGGCGCATGGAGGAACGGGGCGAACGCTACAAGATACGCTTCGTCAACCGCCTCGACATGGACACGACGGGACTGCTCGTCGTCGGCAAGAACGCGTACTGTCAGGAGGACTTCGCGCGGCAGGCGGCGTCGGGCGGCGTTTCGAAGCGCTACGAGGCGATCGTGACGGGCTTGGTCCCGGAGGACGCGGGGAAGATCGACCTCCCCATCGGCAAGGCCGCCGAGGACGAACTGAGGCGCGTCGTGCGGGAGGACGGCTTTCCGTCCGAAACGCGCTACCGCGTGCTGGAGCGCTTCGCGCGCGGGCGCGGATACACGCGGCTGTCGCTCGAGCTCGTGACGGGACGGACGCACCAGATCCGCGTTCATATGGCGCACATCGGCCACGCCGTCGCGGGCGACGCGCTCTACGGCGGGGCGGCGCCCCGGCTGATCGGACGGCAGGCCCTGCACGCGGCGGAGCTCGCTTTCCGTCATCCGAGGACGAAGGAAGCGCTGCGCTTCACCGCGCCCCTGCCCGCCGATATGGAAGGGATGCTCAAAGCGTTGCGCGCGGACCAAGGCGATGAGGCGGGAGGTGAGGTGAAATGCGTTTGACGGAGTTGAGTTGTGAGGCTTTCACGGCGGAGCTCGCCGGCGCGGCGCCGGTTCCGGGCGGCGGCGGCGCTTCCGCCCTCGCAGGCGCCGTCGGGATCGCCCTCGGCGGCATGGTGGCATCGCTGACCGTCGGCAAGAGGAAGTACGCGGACGTCGAGGCGGACATGCGGCGGCTTTCGCGCGAGGCGGAAATTCTGCGATTGGAACTGCTGGCCCTCGTGCAACGCGACGCCGAAGCCTTCGAGCCCTTGGCGCGGGTCTACCGCATGCCGAACGGCACGGCATCGGAAAAAGCGGAGCGGCTCGCGCTGATGGAAGGCGCTCTGAAGGCCGCCTGTGCGCCGCCGCTCGACATCATGCGGAAATGCTGCGCGGCCATAGAGCTCTTGAAGGATTTCGCGGAAAAGGGCAGCAGGCTCGCCGTGAGCGATGCCGGCGTGGGCGCGCTCCTGTGCAAGGCCGCGCTCTCGGGCGCGAGTCTGAACGTGTTCGTCAATACGGCGGCCATGGAGGACAGGACCCATGCCGCGCGCGTGAACGGCGAGGCGGAGCGCATGCTTGCGGAGTACGGCGCCTTGGCGGACGCGGTGCACGCCGAGGTCCTGCGCGCCGTGCGCCGCGGAAACCGTGCGGGCGAATCGGCGCCCGCCGCAAACAAAAACGGTTGAAATTTGAAAAAGAAGGGTTTTTATGAAAATTTCGGATATCTTAAAACAAAAGAGGACCTTTTCCTTTGAGGTGTTCGCGCCCAAGCCGGACAAGCCTCTGGAACCGTTGCTTTCGACGCTCTCCGAGCTGTACGCCTTCGCGCCGGATTTCATCAGCTGCACCTATGGGGCGGGGGGCACGAACAAGGGGCGCAGCCTCGACGTATGCGCGGCCGTGAAGGCGAGCGGGCACGAGATCATGACGCATTTTACCTGCATCGGCAATACGCGCGCGGACGTTCGCGATTACATAACAAAGTGCGGGGGCCTCGGCATAGAGAACGTGCTCGCGCTGCGCGGCGATTTCCCTGCGGGCTGGGAGGGCACGCGCGGCGATTTCCGCTACGCGGACGAGCTGCTCTCCTTTTTCGGCGCGGAGTTTCCCGGGCTGTGCATGGCGGTCGCGGGCTATCCGGAGAAGCACATCGCGGCGGAATCCCTGGACGCCGACATCGCGCGCCTGCGTTCCAAGCAGGACAAGGGCGCGGCCTTCGTCGTGACGCAGCTCTGCTACGACGTGGACGCCTACGGACGCTACGCGGAGCGCATACGCAGGGCGGGCGTGACGCTGCCCGTCGTCGTGGGGATCATGCCCGTGCTGTTCAAGGAGCCCACGATCCGGACGACCGTAGGCAACGGTTGCTCCATCCCTGCGGAGCTGGCCTCCGTATTCGGCAAATACGGCGATGACCCCGAAAGCTTCAAGAAAGCCGGCAAGGAATACACCGTCGGCCTGATGGAACGCTTCGTCAGGGCGGGCATCGACGGTCTGCATATCTATACCATGAACAAACACGAGGATGTCGGCGATATCGTGCGGCTTTCGGGAATCGGAAACGCGATCCGTTGATTGGGCAAAGGAGTGTTGCAAAGCGACCCGAGGAAAGCGGGCGCCGTTTCGCCGGCAGTGACGAAAGGGGTGAAGCTCAGGATCATGGTCACAAAAAAACGATTTGCCGCTGCGCGGACGGCGGTTCGCCGCGCCGGTCCGCTTGTTGCCCTTGCCTTGGCGCTTTCCGCCGATCGCGCGTTCGCGAGCGGCGGGGAGGCTGCGGAGGGTGCCCACGCGCTCGGAAATGCCCTGCCGTTTTGGAGCGTGGCGCCCTTTGCCGGCCTCCTGCTCTCCATCGCGATCTTCCCGCTGATCAAGCCGCATTGGTGGGAGAAGCATCTGCTCAAGGTTTCGATCTTCTGGTCGCTTCTGTTCTTCGTGCCCTTCGCGATCGTTTTCGGGGCGAAACCGGCCTTTTTCGAGTTGATCGAGATCGTGCTTTTGGACTATCTGCCCTTCATCGTATTGCTTTGGGGTCTGTTCGCCGTGTCGGGCGGCATCGTGCTGCGCGGCGATCTGGCCGGAACGCCCAAGGTCAATCTGGTGATGCTCTTGATCGGCACGCTGCTCGCGAGCTGGGTGGGCACGACGGGCGCCAGCATGCTGCTGATCCGCCCCATGCTTCGCGCGAACGCTTGGAGGAAAAAGAAGGCGCACGTCGTCGTATTCTTCATCTTCCTCGTTTCCAACATGGGCGGCTGCCTGACGCCCGTCGGCGATCCGCCGCTCTTCCTCGGTTTCCTGCGGGGCGTGCCCTTCTTCTGGACGATGCGGCTC
Source organism: Eubacteriales Family XIII. Incertae Sedis bacterium (assembly GCA_031276135.1). GTDB lineage: Bacteria > Bacillota > Clostridia > Peptostreptococcales > Anaerovoracaceae > JAITLA01. Next base: position 9,522 of record JAISNR010000122.1, read on the forward strand.
CTGCCCCTGCTCCTTTTCAATGCGGCCGTGCTGCTCGCGGTGTTCTTCTTCATGGACACGCGGATCTACAAGAAAGAACTGCTCGAGAGCGGAGGACCCGCGAACAGCGGGGGCAAGGTCCCGCTCAGCCTCGCCGGCGCGCACAACCTGCTCTTCATCGCCGTCATCGTCGGCAGCGTCATCCTGAGCGGCATCACGGCGACGCATCCCTCCTTCTACGACGAAAACCTGGGTGTGCTGTTCGGCATACCCGTGTACGAGGGGGTGATCCTGCCTTACAGCAGCGTGCTGCAAATGGCGCTCATCGTTCTGGCCGGCATCCTTTCGATCGTGACCACGAAGAGCGAGCTGCGCAGGGAGAATCTGTTCACGTGGGGGCCGATCAAGGAGGTCGCGCACCTGTTCATCGGCATCTTCATCACGATGATCCCCGCGCTCGCCCTCCTGAACGCGCACGGCGCCGAACTCGGCCTCACGCGCCCGTGGCAGTTCTTCTGGGCGACGGGGGCGCTCTCGAGCTTCCTCGACAACGCGCCGACCTATCTCGTGTTCATGACCACGGCCGGCTCGCTCGGCGCGGCGGAGGGCCTTGCGACGGCGGCCGGCGTGATCGCACCGAAGCTCCTGCTGGCCGTATCGGCCGGCGCGGTGTTCATGGGGGCGAACACCTACATAGGCAACGCGCCGAACTTCATGGTGCGTTCGATCGCCGAGGAAAACGGAATCAGGATGCCGAGCTTCTTCGGGTACATCGGTTGGTCGCTGTGCTTCCTCGTGCCGCTGTTCCTGCTCGACACATTGCTGTTTTTTCCGAATTAGCTTCTTGACCCGGAACGGGTAAAATAGTAAAATAATATAAATTGTGTTGAGATCGGGCCGGATACGGCAAGAATACGTTACAGTTCAAAGATTTTGAAGCGGAATCGAAGCCGCGCGCACGCCGCAGGGCTTGTGCGGCAATCGAAACAAGGAGATGGAAGATGGCAAAGATATACTATCAGAACGACTGCAACCTGTCGCTTTTGGACGGAAAGACGGTGGCGATCATCGGGTACGGCAGCCAGGGACACGCGCACGCGCTGAATCTGAAGGAGAGCGGCGTGAACGTGGTCGTCGGCCTGTACGAGGGCAGCAAGTCCCGAAAGGACGCCGAAAGCGAGGGCCTGAAGGTCAAGACGAGCTTCGAGGCCGCGAAGGAAGCGGATGTGATCATGATACTCGTTCCCGACGAAAAGCAGCCGGAGATCTATGCGGAAAGCATCGCGCCGAATCTCACGGAGGGCAAGATGCTCATGTTTGCGCATGGATTCAATATCCATTTCAAGCAAATAATCCCTCCGAGCGACGTCGATGTGACGATGATCGCCCCCAAGGGACCGGGCCACACGGTCCGCAGCGAGTACGTCGCCGGCAAGGGCGTGCCCTGCCTGATCGCGGTGCACCAAGATCATACGGGCAAGGCGCGGGACATGGCGCTGGCTTACGCGGCCGGCATAGGCGGTTCGAGGGCCGGCGTGCTCGCGACGACCTACAGGGAGGAAACCGAAACGGACCTCTTCGGGGAACAGGCCGTGCTCTGCGGCGGCGTGACCGCATTGATGCAGGCGGGCTACGAAACGCTCGTCGAGGCGGGCTACGAGCCGGAGAGCGCCTATTTCGAATGCATTCACGAGATGAAGCTCATCGTGGACATGATCTATCAGGGCGGCTTCGGGCGCATGCGCTATTCCATATCCAACACTGCGGAATTCGGCGATTACGAAACGGGCAAGCGCATCATCACGGACGCGACGAAGGCCGAGATGCGGAAGGTGCTCGAGGAAATTCAGGACGGGACCTTCGCGCGGAAGTGGATCACGGAGAACATGGTGGGACGGCCGCATTTCCTCGCGACGCGGCGCATCAAGGCCGCGCACGAACTGGAAAACATTGGAAAAGAACTCAGAAAGATGTATTCTTGGAACAAGGAGAAATAGATGCGGCTCAGCGGGGCGAAAATCATTATGGAATGCCTGCTGGAGCAGGGGACGGACACGATCTTCGGCTTTCCGGGCGGGCAGATCATGCCGCTTTACGACGCGCTCTACGATTATACGGAGGCAGGCCGCATACGGCACATCCTGACCTGCCATGAGCAGGGCGCAACGCACGCGGCCGACGGCTTCGCGCGCTCCACGGGGAAGGTGGGCGTCTGCTTCGCGACGAGCGGTCCGGGCGCCACGAACACGGTGACGGGCATCGCCACGGCCTATATGGACAGCTCGCCGATCGTCGTCGTCACGGGGCAGGTTCCCGTATCCCTGATCGGACGGGACTCCTTTCAGGAGGTTGACATCGTGGGGATTACGCTCCCCGTCACGAAGCACAGCTTTCTCTGCAAGGACGTGAACGAGCTCGCGACCGCGGTGCGCAGCGCCTTTCGCATCGCAAAGAGCGGCCGGCCCGGCCCCGTGCTGATCGACGTTCCCAAGAATCTCATGCAGGAAACGGCCGACTACAGGCCCATGACGCCTTTGCCCGCAGAGCCCCCGCCCAAGCCGGGCAACGATCAAATCAAGCGATTGGCGCGCCGCATCAACGAGGCAAAACGGCCCGTCCTCTTCGCGGGCGGCGGCGTCGTCGTTTCGGAGGCGTCGGATGTTTTGACGGAGCTCGCGGAGAAATCGCAGATACCGGTCGCGACGACGCTCATGTGCCTCGGCGCCTTCGACAGGCGGAATCCGCTCTCCCTCGGCATGGTGGGCATGCACGGCGAACGGGACGCGAACATGGCCGTTCACGGCGCGGACCTCGTGGTTTCGGTCGGGTTGCGCTTCAGCGACCGCGTGACGGGGGACCTGCAACGCTTCGCGCAAGGCGCGACCGTCGTGCACGTGGACATCGACCGCTCGGAAATCGACAAAAACGTGCTCAGCGACGATCACATCATAGGCGATGCGCGCGACGTCCTCGCGCGCCTGTTGCCCCTCGTCAAGGAGGCGAAGCGCAGCGCCTGGAACGGGGAGGTTCGCTCCCACAGGCGCGATCCGGACGCGGGGGAGAGCGCAAAGGGATTCGGCCCTTCGCAGATTTTTCGCGTTGTTCGCGAGGCGCTTGGCGACGACGTCATCGTGGCCACGGACGTGGGACAGCACCAGATGTGGACGGCGCAGAAGTGGCCCTTCTCGAAACCGCGCCGCCTCATCACATCGGGCGGACTCGGCACGATGGGCTTCGGTCTCGGCGCCGCCGTCGGCGCGCAGATCGCGAATCCGGGCGAGCGCGTGATCCTCTTCACGGGCGACGGCAGCTTTCGCATGAACTGCGCGGAGCTCATGACGGTTTCGTCGCAGGACCTGCCCATTATCGCGTTCGTGATGAAGAACAATACGCTCGGCATGGTGCGGCAATGGCAGAAGCTCTTCTTCGACAGGCGCTTTTCCGCCACGGACCTGCCGGACGTGCTGGACTACGAGAAGCTGGCGTCCTCCTTCGGTCTGTTCGGACGGCACGTGACCGACGCGGACGGGCTTCGGGCCGCGATAGCGGGCGCGCTCGCCTTCGGGCGCGGCGCGGTCATCGCCTGTGAGCTGCCCATCGACGAGAACGTATGGCCCATCGTGCCCCCGGGCGACGCGATCAACAACCAACTGACGGAGTGAGGAATAAAGAGATATGAACGAGCTTGCAAGGCAAACGACGGAAGCGCTGACGCGGAACGGGTTCAAGGTGCGCTTCTTTGAAACGGCGGACGAAGCGAGAACCGCGCTCGTCGATTCGATCGAGCCGTTCGAAACGGTCGCCATGGGCGGTTCTGTGACGATCGGCGACATGGGGATCAAGGAGGCGCTCGCGGCCAAGGGGATCGCGCTTCTTTCGCACACCGAAGCGATGTCGCCCGAGGAAAAGGATGAGATACGCAAGCGGGCCACAGTCACGGACGTGTATCTTTCGAGCATCAACGCGCTGACCGCGGACGGGGTGATCCTGAACACGGACGGCGTGGGAAACAGGGTGGCCTCGACCGTGTTCGGCCACAAGCGCGTCTGCTACGTCGCCGGCGTCAACAAGATCGTGCGCAATCTCGCGGAGGCATTCATCCGCCTGAAGAACGTGGCGACGCCGCTGAACGCCAAACGCCTGAACAAAAAGACGCCCTGCGCCGTGACCGGGCGATGCGAAAACTGCAACTCCGAAGAGCGTCTGTGCCGCGCCACCGTGATCATCGAGCGGCCGCCCACGGGCACGGAAAACGTGGTCTTTCTGATCAACGAAAGGCTCGGATTTTAGGATTAAAAAAATGGATGACAAACGGATCGCCGTGCTGATCGACGCGGACAATGTTTCAAGCAAGTACATCAGCAGCATCATGAACGAGGTGTCCAATCACGGAACGCCCACCTACAAGCGCATATACGGGGATTGGACCTCCGCGAAGATGACGTCGTGGAAGGACGTGCTGCTCGAACATTCCGTGATTCCCATGCAGCAGTACAGCTATACGACGGGCAAGAACGCGACGGACGCGGCGCTCATCATCGACGCGATGGACATACTCTATTCCGGCAAGCTGGACGGCTTCTGCATCGTTTCGAGCGACAGCGACTTCACGAGGCTCGCGTCGCGTCTGCGCGAGGCGGGGATGCTCGTGATCGGAATGGGAGAGAAGAAAACGCCCGTGTCCTTCCGCGCGGCCTGCGACATGTTCAAATACCTCGAGGTGCTGGCGAGCGTGGTCGGCAACGGCAAGGGGCAGGAAGAGGAAGCGGCGCATGAGGGAACGCCGCACGAAGAAACGCCGCACAAGGAGAAGAGTACAACCGAAACGGTTGACGCTGCCGCGAAGAAGGCCCGCGCGAACAACAGGGAGCGCGCCAAATTGATCCGCACGATCCGCACGATCGTCAACGAGATATCGGATGAGGACGGATGGGCATTTTTGGGCGAACTCGGAAGCATTCTCAACCGCAGATTGCCGGATTTCGACGCGCGGAACTACGGCGCCATGAAACTGACGCCTCTCATCGAAAGCTTGGGGAGCTTCGATATAGAGTCGAGAAAGACGAGCAATCCGCACGTTACGCATAAGTACATCAGGAATAGGGATAAGGGATAACATGCAACTTACAATACTTGGGATATTGGCGCTCGGCGGCGGCATACTGCTGATCTACCTCGCCCTGCACAGGCGCCCTGCGGCGGCGGAGCGCGCGCGCAGACGGCGCTCCGGCGACGGCAAGGTGATCTACCTGTTCAACGACGGGACGGACGAAGCCGGCGACGGTTCTGAAGCTTCGGATTCGGATGCGGGGGAAAGCGCGTTTACGGACGTGGAATTCAACGAATCGACCGACGCGGAGAAACCGGAAGACGATGGGGAAAAATAGAACGGAGCGGCGTTATGCCGCAGGCAGGGCGATCGCGGCCGCTTTGGTCGCGCTGAAGTTGCTTTTGTTTTACGCGCTGATAGGGGTGGCGCCGTATTTCGCGGCGGTTTGGCTGTTGACCTGCCTGTTCACATTCTTGTTTTTTTCCGCTTTCAGGAATAAATGGATACCCGCAGGGGTGTATTTCGCGCTGTCCTTGGTCATGTTCGCGGACGTGGCCTACAACAGCTTTTTCAACCATTACCTGTCCGTCAACCTGCTCGGTGCGATCGGCATGCTCGACGATATAGGCGCGAGCATCGCGGAGGTGTTGCGGCCCGCGTTCTTTCTCGTGCCGATCGACGCGCTCGCGATCTTGGCTTTGCTGGCGGCGCAGGGCTTCCTGACGCGGCGGGAGGCGCTTGAAGCATGGCTCGGCGCGGCGGCGGAGCGCGGGGCCTTCGCGCAGGGCGAACGGGACGCGCCGGACGCGTTCCCCGAAAAGGAAATCGCACCCTCTGCGGAGTCAATACCTGAATGGTATTATACAGAATCGCAGCTCCTCGCGGGACGAAGCGAAAAAAAAAAGCGTCTGCGCCGTCGGCGCAGGCAGATGGCGGCCCACCTGTCTAGGCGATACGGAAAGCCCGCTCTGCTCTTCGTTTTGATCGCGTTCCTCGCGTGGAATCCCGCCGGATCGCCGCTGATCCGCTCGCTTTCGAATCAGGAGATCTACGCCTATCATCTCGGCGACGCGCTGCGCGGCGGGCAGGCGAACGCGGCCTCGGGCGCCTTCCTGAAGCTGATCGGAACCGACAACTACGCGCGGGAGAAGGACGGTGCGCTGTTCGGCGTCGCGGAAGGGCGCAACCTGATCGTGATACAGCTCGAGTCCTTTCAGGATTTCGTGGTGGGCCTGACGTACAACGGCCAAGAGATCACGCCGAATCTGAACGGGCTCATCGACGGGAACACGGCCTATTTTGACCGGTTCTTCCATCAGGTGGGCAGCGGCAACACCTCCGACGCCGAGTTTGCAATCAACAACTCGATCTGCGGCAGTGCACGGTATTTCACCTACAAGCTCTTTCCCGGGAACACGTTTCGCGGCCTGCCCGTGCTCTTGAAGGAACGGGGCTATTCGACGGCGGTCTTTCACGCCTACGAGGACGTTTCGTTCTGGAACAGGGCGGAGATGTATCCCGCCGAGGGCTTCGACCTGTTTCGCGGGGGGCTTGACGACCACCGCGGGGGCGACTATCACCTGACGGAATGGATGGGCTGGGGTCTGCCGGATTCCGAGTTCTACAAGCAGACGCTGCCCTTTATGGAGGAACTGCCGCAGCCCTTCTACAGTTTTGTCATCTCGCTTTCCAACCACCATCCCTTTGAGATGCTCGAACACTACAGGTTCATCGAGCTCCTGCCCGAGGATCGGGATACGCTCGTCGGGAACTACCTGCAGAGCGCCGCCTACACCGATTGGTCGCTCGGCATATTTTTGGACGGGCTGAAGGACGCGGGGCTGTATTACAATTCCGTCATAGCGGTCTACGGGGACCATCAGGGCCTGACGATGGAGGGCGATACGCCCGCAGAGATGGAGCGCCTGCTCGGCAGGCCCTACGATTTCGACGAGATGATGAATGTGCCGCTGATCCTTTCTATGCCGGACATCGAAAGCGCGCCGGCGGATCTGCGGGCGACGGCGGCCGCCGTGACCGCGCCGGCGCTTGCGCGGGCACCGGCCGCCGACATCAAGCGGACGGTGCACACGGTCGGCGGGCAGATCGATTTTCTGCCGACGCTGGCCTATCTGTTCGGCATAGAGGACCTGGACGTGCATCTGGGCCACAATCTGCTGACCGTTTCGGAGGGCTTCGTCGCCGTGCAAACCTACATGCGAAAGGGTTCCTTCATCACGGACGGTACACTGCTCGAAATGTCCCGCGACGGCGTGTTCGAGAGCAGCCGCGCCATAGATCTGCGCACACGGGCGCCCGTGCCGGCGGCTTCCCTCGCCGAGGAGCACGAACGCTCGTTGAATATCATGGATGCTTCGGAGTATATATTGACAAACGATCTGCTTGCGGACAGCAAAAATGCCAAGTGAAGCAAAAAAATGGATCGCGGCGGATCTCGCATTCGCGCTGCTGCTCTTTCTCGTCCTGAACCCCTTTCAAATCGCGTTCGTGTCCGCGCTGAGCGCGCGCGAATGGACGCTTTTTCACCTGAGCGACATCGTGCGGCATCTGTCCCCGGAGGACGGCGCCGGGGACGCCGGGGAATACTATCTCGCGACCGGCAGCTACGAAAAGCAAGAAAAAGATGAATATTTCGGCGCTGCACGGGGTAAGAATATCATAGCGGTCCAGCTCGAATCCTTTCAGAACATGATGGTGGGCACGCGCTACAGCGGCGAGGAGATCACGCCCCGCATCAACGCCTGGCTGCGCGAGGAGGGGATGCTGTACTTCGACCGGTTTTATCAGCAGGTGGCGAGCGGCAACACCTCGGACGCGGAATTCGCGGTGAAAAATTCCAACATGGGCACGGTGGAGAGCTACACCTATCGGATCTACGAGGACAATTATTTTCGCGGCCTGCCGCGCTTGCTCGCGGGTGCCGGCTACAGGACCATGGTCATGCACGGTTACGACAGGAACTTCTGGAATCGCGTGAACATGTACGCGTCGGAGGGTTTGGACCGCTTCTACAGCGATGCCGATTACGAAAACGACCGCATCGAGGGGATCGGCGGCGGCATCTCGGGGATCAGCGACGAGGCGTTCTATGCGCAATCCGTCGACATCCTCGAGGCGGAGCGGGAACGGGGCCTGTTCTTCACCATGATGATCTCGCTGTCGAGCCATCATCCTTTCAGGCTCCCGGAGTCCCTGCGGGAGATCGAGATACTGCCCGAGGATGAAGGCTCCACATTTGGAAATTATGTGAATTCGATCCGATATGTCGACCGCTGTTTGGGCGATCTGATCGACCGCCTGAAAGCGGACGGTCTGTACGACGAATCCCTGCTCATCGTCTACGGCGACCACCAGGGACTGATCAAGAGCGACGAGTACGCGGCGCGCTTTTTCGGCGGATACGACTACGACACGATGATGAACATACCGCTGCTCATTCACATACCGGGTTCCGAAGCGGCGACGCGCACCGTGCACACGGCGGGCGGGCAGACGGACCTCCTGCCGACGATCGCGTGGCTCCTGGGCTTCGAAACCCTCGATACGCTGTACTTGGGCCAAAACCTGCTGACGGCCGAGGAGGGCTTCGTGCCGGAAAAGACGCATATGCTCAAGGGTTCCTTCTTCAAGGACGGGGTGGCCTTCGAGATGTCGCGCGACGGCGTGTTCGAGAACAGCCGCGCGTGGAGCACGGATACGGGGGAAACCCTTCCCATCGAGGGACTGCGGGAGGATTGTCTGCGCGCGAAGCGCATGATAGAAACGGGCGAATTTTACCTGCGGGAGGACGTGTTGCGGAAGCTCTACCTAGAAGGCAAATCCTTCGAAAGCATCGTCGCCGAAGCGGAGAGCGCTTCCGCGCCGGCGCGGGAGATCGAGATGGTGCAGCTCGTGAAGAACGGGGCCGAAAAGGTGTTTTTGAGCGACACGAGTCTTGCCGTGTATACGCCGGAGGAGTTGATGGCGCGGCTCACGGAGCATCCCGCAGAGCGTCTGCTGGTCTACGCGCCGGACGCCTTGGCCACGCTGGAGGTCTTTGACGAACGCTATTCCGGCAGGGCGGTGGACAGGGGCGTGCGCTATATCAAGGACGAAGCCGCCGCGCGGCGTTACGCAGAGGTGCAGACGCGCATGATCCCTGCGATCCGCGACCTCGCGGAATGGACGAAAGTAGAATATTTGGGATATGTGCACTGTGCCTTGCTCGTCGATCCGGACATCGCGGGCTACTCTTTGGAACAGCTCGACACCTTCCTGAACACGGTGAGGCCGGAAGCGGCCATCCTGCCCGCAGGCGCAGACGATCCCGCGCTCACGCGCATCCTCGGGCAGGTCGGCTTCCTCTACGCCTTCAAACCCGAAGGCATCGCCGAGAGGATCGAGGCGGAGCTTTCCCCGCACATCGACGGCTTTGTCACGCGGCGGGCGGCGCAGGCTTTTGCATTGCATCGGAGAAATGAGAATATATGGGAATTTATGCGATAGCGGATCTGCATCTGTCCTTCTCGAGCGAGAAACCGATGGCCATCTACGGGGGCGTCTGGGTGGACCACGCGAAAAAGACGGAAGAGAACTGGCGGCGCACGGTCGGCGAGGGGGATACGGTTCTCATCGCAGGCGACATCTCCTGGGCGCTCAAGCAAAGGGAGGCGGAACCCGACCTGCGCTGGATCGCCGCGCTCCCGGGCAAAAAGGTGCTGATCCGGGGCAACCACGATCTGTGGTGGGCCTCCGTTTCACGGCTGAACGCGCTGGATCCGTCCATGTATTTCCTGCAAAACGCGCATTATGAAGCGGAAGGAATCGCGATCTGCGGCTCCAGAGGCTGGATCTGCCCCGGCGACAGCAATTTCAAGGAAGAGGACGAGAAGATCTATGCCCGCGAGCGCAGGCGCCTCGAAATGTCGTTGGCCTCGGCGCAGAAAGCGGGGCTCGCGCAGAAGATCGTGATGCTGCACTTCCCGCCCACCAATGACAAGAAAGAACAATCCGTGTTTACGGAACTGATACGCGACTACGGCGTGAGCCGCGTCGTCTACGGCCATCTGCACGGCACCGACGTGTTCGGGCGCAGCGTGCGCGGCTATCACTGCGGCGCGGAGTATAATCTGGTGTCGCTGGATTATTTGCTGTGCACTCCTTTGAGAATCATATAAGGGGTTTTGATTGGAGTACTGTTAGAGGGGGATAAGTAAAAGATGAAAAGAGTAACGATTATCGTCATAGACAGCCTCGGCGTCGGCGCTCTGCCGGACGCCGCAGATTACGGCGACGCGGGCGCCGATACCCTGCTGCACATCCTCGAGGCCTCGCCGGGCCTGCAAATCCCGAACCTGCTGTCGCTCGGCCTCGGCAATATAAGCGGCGCGGCGGGCGGACGCCATGCCGTGCCCGCACCGCGCGGCGCATACGCGCGGCTGTTCGAAGCGTCTAAGGGCAAGGATACGATCACGGGTCATTGGGAAATAGCGGGCCTGTTGACAGAAATTCCGTTCAAGACGCGCGAACGCTTCCCGGACGAATTCATGCGCGCCTTTGAAACGCGCATAGGCGTGGGCACGCTCGGCAACCGCGCCGCCTCGGGCACCGTGATCATCGAGGAACTGGGACCCGAACACGAGCGCACGGGCAAGCCCATCGTATACACCTCGGCGGACAGCGTGTTTCAGATCGCCGCAAACACGGCGGTGATTCCGCTCGAAAGGCTCTACGAGATCTGCCGCGCCGCACGCGAGATGCTGATGGGGGACCTTTTGACGGGCCGCGTGATCGCGCGGCCTTATGTGTCGGAGAACGGCAAGCGGATCCGGAGCTCCGACCGGAAGGACTACGCCGTGTCGCCCGGCGGGCCGACGCTGCTCGACCACGTAAAAGAAGCCGGGCTTTCGGTCTGCGCCATAGGCAAGATCGGCGACATCTTCAACGGGCGGGGGATCACGGAAGCCATCCACACGGACGACAACGCGGACGGCGTGGACAAGACCGTTCTGGCGCTCAAGCGCGACTTCGGCGGACTCATCTTCACGAACCTCGTGGATTTTGACTCGAAGTTCGGACACCGCCGCGACGCGCGCGGCTACGGCGGCGCGCTCGAAGCGTTCGACGCGCGTCTGCCGGAGCTCACGGCGGCGATGGGCGAGGACGAAATGCTGATCCTCTGCGCCGACCACGGCAACGATCCCGTGCACACGGGCTGGGACCACACGCGGGAGGCCGTGCCGGCCCTCCTGTGCGGGCGCGGCGTAAAACCCGTCGATCTCGGCACGAGGAGCAGCTTCGCCGACATCGGCGCGACGGCGGCCGAGGCGCTCGGCGCCGCGCCTTGTGCCATAGGGAAGAGCTTCCTCGCGGAGATATCGAAATAAGTAATCCCACAACGGCTGACATTAAGCACGAATTTCTTATGCCGCCAAAAGGCAAGCTGAACCCTTCCCCTATTGACAAGTCGAGATTACTGATGTAGAATCAAACTACTAATAGTAGCTCGGAGGAATCCGCTATGCCGGAAAAATCAATCGCCAACGCGGAGCTTGAGGTAATGCGGCTGCTGTGGCGCTCAAGCCCGATGACGCTCGCACAGATACGCGGCGCGCTTCTGCAAACGACGAAGTGGAACCATTCCACGATCAAGACGCTGGTGTTCCGACTGCGGGACAAGGGCGTCATCAAGCCGCTCGACAAATACGGTCCGGCGCAGTATGTGCCGCTCGTGTCTGAGCGCGAGTACATTCAGGCGCAGGTGCCGCCCTTCCTTGAGCGCGTGTTCGAGGGCAGCGCGAAGAAACTCGCCGCCGCGCTCGTCGACAGCGGGGAACTGTCCGAGAGCGACGTGGACGAACTCAAAGCCTATTTCAAGGTGAAAGGAGGCGGCGGCAGATGAGTTTTTTCAGTTTCATGACAAGCTTCGTGACAAGCGTTGAAACCTTTCGGACGTTGCTTGTAATGACCATAATTGGCGCGATGATAACCGCAGTATTGTTTCTCGTCAAGCCGCTCATAAAAAATCGCCTGCCCAAAACGACGCAGTATTATTTGTGGCTCGTTGCGCTTGTTGCGTTTCTTTTGCCGACATCGGCGATTATTGCTATTCCGGCGGAATGGCGATCGCCATCAATTTCAAATGCGGTTGCTTGGTACGTTGTGACGGCGGAAGATGTGGACAAGAGAATTGAGCCATACGAGCGAAGCGACAGTGCCGGATACATCGGTATCCCGGAAGAATATCAGGAAACCGTTGACGCGCTTGTGCCGGAACCGTGGGTGACGGAGGCGGTTGATTGGGCAAAAATACTCTGGTATATGGGTGCGCTCGTCTCCCTGTCGCTATGTATTTTTAGCTATTGCGTCTACAACGAAACGATAATCCAAAAGCACAATAAAAGGGCTATGCCTCGCCATGAATCTATGCTCGCCGAATTAACGGCAAAACCGCCGCGACTGTTTCTCAACGCAAAAGCCGCCTCGCCAATGCTGATAGGGCTGTTCCGTCCCGCGATTATTCTGCCGGATCGCGAATATTCCGATGAGCAACTTCGCGCCGTCCTGCTCCACGAACTGACACACCTGCGGAGGAAAGATATTCTCGTGAAATGGTTGTCCGTGATCGCGTGTTCGCTGCATTGGTTCAATCCGCTCGTATGGCTTGCGCGGCGCGAGCTTGACCGCGCCTGTGAACTTGCCTGCGACGAGGCGGTCATTCGCAAACTCGATGCGGCCGGTCGGCAGAGCTACGGCGACACGCTGATAGCCGTAGCCGCCGACGCGAAGATGCCGCGAACCGTTCTGTCGACGACGATGTGTGAGCGCAAAAAGTCGTTGAAGGAAAGGTTAGGCGCGATTATGAAACATAAAAAAACAACGCGACCGGCGGTCATTTGCTCCGCCGGACTTGTGATACTGCTCGCGGGCTGCGCCGCGATTCTCGGCGCCGGCGCCGGGACGCAGGCTGACGAATTCTTCTTCCGCCCGGGTGAACGCCTGGAAATAGCGCGGTTCGACGCGCTCGCTACGTCAGATTACGCGGACGTCACCGTGAAGTTCGTTGAATCGGAAGGTCCGGTTGAGGTTTTGATCTCCGTCGAGCAGGACGGCGCGGAGTCGCAGGAAAAAACGATAAAAATCGCCGAAAGCGCAACATTTATCGTTAACGGGTACGTTGATACGGCAGTTTGCGCCGAAGTGACTGAGATTGACAAAAACGTAAGCGGTGACGCCACATTTGAAAGCTCAATCTCCGCGTCCCAAGGCGTTCCGTCTCCGACCGCCGCGCCGGAACCGCCGGGTGAAATTCCCGATAACCCGGATGTTCCGCAAGAGGTAATCGACGCGGCGGTCGAGTTCGTCAAAAACGATTATGAAACCGGTATAATAGGGCTTGAATACGCCCGCGAAAACGGCGCGGAGTTCGACAATTGGCGCATATACTACATCGAACACGCATATCGTTACGACGATACAGGCGTCGACGTCTATCGCTTCGAGTGGCGCGTACACACGACTACGCCGGATAAGATAGTCCTTGCCGGAGGTATGGATTTGGATTCGGACGGTTGGCTGCTGGATACCTACCCCCATTCTTGGTATCTCATTTTCAGGGATACGGGCGGCAAACCCGCGTTTCTGACCGTTATGATGGAAAACGACTGCGTGCCGGGCGACGACATGTTTACGCAAGATATGCTGAACAGGATAGGCAAAAGCGGCAGCGCGGACGAGAACACTCCGCTTCGCCGCCGGTAGGCGGCTAGGGCTACGGTTTTCCATCCCTGGAAATGCTGCACATTTCCTTATTCGGGCCGTCAAACCGTCGTAAACAGCCGGAACATTAGGCGAAATCCGTGTTGCTTCAAAACTTGATTGGTTCATAAAATCAAGTATCGCATAAAATCACAATGATTCCCAGGCGAATGAATGCCTGATGCGCAATCGCTCACAAATCCCCTCAAGCCCAATAAACAGGCTTTGATGGGATTTTTTACCTGCGCGGAAAAAGACCTTGACAATAGAATCCGAAGGGGCTATTTCAGGTTTTCCGGGTTCAGCCCGGCCAGCTCCGGGATCACGAACAGGCCGTCCTTGCGAACGAGCGCACCGTCGAACCAAATCTCGCCGCCGCCGTAATCCGGCCGCTGTATCGCGACGAGATCCCAGTGAATCGCGGACTTGTTGCCGTTGAACGCGTCCTCGTAGGCCGCGCCGGGCGTGAGATGGAAGCTGCCCGCGATCTTTTCGTCGAAGAGCGTGTCCTTCATCGGGCGGAGCACGTAAGGATTCACGCCGAGCGCGAATTCGCCGAAGAAGCGCGCGCCCTCGTCCGTGTCGAGCAGCTTGTTTATGCGCTCGTTGTTATTGGATGTCGCCTTCGCGATCCTGCCGTTTTCGACCTCGAAAACGATGTTTTCGAAGGTGAAGCCCTGTTCCTCGGAGGGTGTGTTGTAGGAAATGGTCCCGGTCACGGAATCCTTTACGGGGGCGGTGTAGATCTCGCCGTCCGGGATGTTCTTCTCCCCGGCGCATTTGATGGCGGGGATGCCCTTGATCGAAAAGCGGAGATCCGTGCCCGGGCCTTTGATGCGAACCTCGTCCGTGCGGTTCATGAGCTCGACGAGCGGTTCCATGGCCGCGGACATCCTGCCGTAATCGAGCGTGCAGACGTCGAAGTAGAAGTCCTCGAAGCCCTCGAGGCTCATGCCGGCGAGTTGCGCCATGGAGTCGTTCGGGTAGCGCAGCACCACCCATTTCGTGTGGTTGACGCGGTAATCGAGCACGGGCCTGAGTCCCCTGTTGTACAGGTTCAGCTTTTCGGGCGGCACGTCCGCGAGCTCCGAGCTGTTTAGCCCGCCCCGGACGGCGATGTACGCGTCCATGCCCTTCATTTGGGCCATCTGGCAGTCCTTCATGAATTCGATCTGCGCCTCCTCGCAGCCGAGCAGGATCTCGCGCGTGACCGACGAATCGCGAATCTCCGCGAAGGGCAACCCGCCGGCCCCGTAGATGTCCTTGATGAGCCGGCGGATCAGCGGCTTGCAGGCCGCCCCCTCGTAGGAAACGAGGACCTTTTCACCCTTTTGCACATCGCAGGAATAGCCGACGAGCGCCCGCGACAGTTTGTTCAATCGTTCATCCATGGTTTTTTCTCCTTGGTTGTGTGTTTCGCAAATCTTTGTGAGATTGCTTTGAGAATATTGCCGTTGCGATCATCATACCACAGAAGCGCGTCGGCTGTCATCGTTTCACCGTAAATTTATTACTGTTGAATCCGGCATAATTTATTTTAAATACAATTTATAGAAAAAATTCGCTTCTCGCAGGGCAGCGACGTGTAATTTGAAAAAAAATTGAAGAACCTAAAAAAATATTTGATTGTTTTATTTCTTTCCGGTACAATGTGTTCAGAATATTAATTCTATTTCATGATCTGCGCAAATAAGTATACTTGTGTGCGCATCTATTTCAGCCCATAAATGGAAACCATTTATGGGTTTTTTCTTTGTTTTTTGTATCCTGATTTTTCCTTTTCTTCTCCGCCCGTGAGTATACTTACTTTCTCTAAATGGACAACTCCGAAGAATCGGGTATATGTCGCACGTTTTGTTCTCCAACGCAATGCGGACTCTTTCGATCAGGATCGACACGCGGACAGACGGTTTTGCGGTCGCCTCTTACATACAAACGTTTATTGTTGTAAAGGAAAACAGAAGGAGGACGAGTATGGATTTCAAAAAGATCGGAGTCGTGGGCGCCGGCATGATGGGCGCCGAGATCGCGCTGTGTTTCGCGAAAGCGAACTACGAAACGATTCTGGCGGA
>JAISNR010000132.1 GCA_031276135.1 Eubacteriales Family XIII. Incertae Sedis bacterium
GAGACTGTGTTTCGATATTTGACAGCGGAATATGGAACGTGCGCAACGAAGAAATCGCCTTCGTCGTTTAAAGTCGCTTATTATTTTTCGCTGGGAATATTGAATTATGCAATTTCCTCAATTATGTTTGTCTACGTTATTCCGACGGGATTATTGAGATTGCCTCTCGCGATTTTTCTGGGACCCAAGGTCCGTGACCGCATTCCGGATTGGGTTATTACGATGCCGGATCTGTTCGAATATCTCTACGATCGAAAATCAAAATTGGCGGTGGCGATTTCCATGATTCCTCCGGTCTTGTATGAATCGGCTTTGTTGACGGCCGGAGGACAGGTCATCCATTACGTGACAGGCGTCAATATTTGGGTGGCAATGGCTGTTTTGGGTATAATCATCGTCCTGTATACATCCCTTTCGGGGATGTGGGGTCTTGCCGTTACCGACTTGATACAGTTTGCCGTGATGACGGTGGCCGCCGGCTTCCTCGCTGTGGGCATTGTCACCGCTTACGGCGGACTCGACGAAATATGGAAGAGCATTGCCGCAGTGGATCCGGAACTGTTAACGCCGATGGGCCACAACAGTCCGTTGGAAGCGTTCTCATGGATCATAGCGGCCGGTGCGCTTTATGCGAATTCGCAGAGTTACCAAAGGTTTGGCGCGTCCAAAAGCGGTGCTGACGTTAAGGTTTCCTATACGCTCATGCTCCTTTTTGGCATGTGCTTCAGTGCCGTGATGGTTCTCTCCGGTATGGTTGCATCAGTGCATTTTGCGGACGCCGCCGCACCTTCGGAAGGATTTTGGGGACTCGTGTTTACGGTGCTTCCCATCGGCATGAGGGGTTTGTTTGTCGCGGCGCTGCTTGCGGCTGTCATGTCGACGGTCAGCGCGGATTTCCTGATCGATTCGACAGTGATCATTCACGACATCTTCAAATCGTTTATCAAGAAAAACATGACAGAGCAAAATGTTCTGATCGGTACGCGCATTGTCATCTGGTGCTTCGGCATAGGCATTGTCGGGGCGACGTATTTTTGGCAGGAGGGCATAGACAAGGCCTACTACTATATAGGCGGATTTCAGGTTGCGGCATTTTTCATCCCGCTGATTTTTGGTTTGACATACAAGAAACGCACACCCCTGGCCGGCTTCCTTTCGGTCGTGCTCACGGTCCTATTCTATTTCGTTTGGCAGTTCCTCTTGGGGGCGCCTTTTGGAATTCCGACAAATGTGGCCGCTTGGATATTCAGTGCGATCGTGTATCTCATCGTCAGTCAACTTACGTACAAACCGAATTCCATGGAAGCGTCCGAGGGCAATGCAAGCGGCGCATAATATCAATCGAGCGATTGTGAAAGGAGAGAGTCTTATGGCGGAACGAAATGAGTTTTTGGCAAAGGAATTAACGGAGCTTGAAAGAAAAAAAGGGAAGATAGCCGGATACCTCGCGTTGCTCGTAATACTCATAGGACTGTTGCTGGGATTTGCATTCTATAAAGGAATGACCGCGTTGCCGATTTTTTTGGCAATAATCAATATCCTCTTCGGACCCGTAACGCTGTTCTTCTATTTTCGAGAGGTGAGAAAGGGCATTTTCAAGGCCGATCAGGAGAACGAATGATGCATACAGACTGTACAATTCTTCGAAGCCGAAGTATTTTTACGGGCACGACGAAAAATCCCTTGGATGGAATGGTTGTTCTGAAGAAGAACCGCATCGCCGACGTCGTTCCGGCGGAAGCAGCAGGACAATATAAAAATGCCAAATTCTTGGATTACGGAGATCAGACCATCCTGTCTGCATTCGATGACAGCCATATGCATCTGCTTTTAGGCGCCATCAACGACAGGGGCGGTTTTCTGAGGGATGCCGAAAACGAGGAGGCGGCGGCAAAGCTCTTCTATGAATCCAATAAGGATCGCAAAAATTCAAAATGGCTTCTCGGGGGTGCGTGGGATCACTTCAGGTGGCCGGGTTGCAAGCTTCCCCGTGCAGAAACATTGGACCGCTATTTCCCCGATCGGTGCGTATTTTTGGAAAACAAGGAGGGCCATGGCGCATGGGTCAACAGCACCACGCTCAGGTATTTTGGGATCGGGAAAGATACGCCCGATCCCGAATTCGGGAAATATTGGCGCGACGACGAGGGCAATCCGACCGGATATCTTCACGAATCGGCCGGTTCGTCAATGCTGAACAAAATATTAAAAGAGTTGGATAAAAATGAAATTGCCGACTATGTGAGATGGTTTATCAAAACTGCCCATTCTTTGGGAATTTGCGCCGTTTCGGATCTGCAACTCGGCGGTCTGAATCCGATCGAAGTATATGAAGATATGGACGAGAGAGGAGAATTGACGATCAGACTGCATTATTCTCCGCCATTGGACATGCCCGTTGAAGAGCATTTGGCATTGAAAGCGAAACACTGCGGAGAGCGGTTGCGATACTCGGGAGCCAAGGAATTCCTGGACGGTACCCCCATGGGATACACGGGACTCATGATCGATCCTTATTCCGATATGCCGGAAAACAGAGGTGCGCCTCTTTCGGATTTGGAAAAAGTGAAAGCGCAGGTGATCGCCTTGGATCAGGCGGGCATTCGATCAAGGCTTCATGCCTGTGGGGATATGGCTGTAAGGCTGGGGTTGGATTTTTTTGAAGAAGCGCGGAGGGTCAACGGAGCAAGCGGTACAAGACATGCGATTGAGCATATCGAAGCGTGCAATCCGAATGACATTCCCAGATTTGGGAAGTTGGGCGTAATCGCGGCGGTGCAGCCCGATCATCTGCCCAAATACGATTTTGCGAATCACCCGTTCCATGCCATTTTGGGCGGGGAACGCATGCGCTATTCTTGGCCTTTTCGATCCTTGTTGAGCACCGGGGCACACATTGGCTTCGGAACGGATTATCCGGTTGCGCCATTGAATCCTTGGAGAGGCGTTTTCAGAGCCGTCACAAGGCTCACGGATGATTTTCAACCGAACGGAGGTTTCAGCCCGGAGGAAAAAATATCTCTGTCGGATGCATTGATTGCATATACGAAAGGCTCTGCTTATGTCAATGAACGCGAAGATGAAATCGGGACATTGGAAGCGGGAAAGTATGCCGATATTGCAATACTTGACAGAAACATTTTCTCCGTCGAACCGGAGGACCTTATGAACGTGAAAAATGCCGTTACATTTTTTGATGGCGATAAAGTGTTCGAACAATAACAAGACCACAGGGTATTGAATCCGTTTGCGCAATAAACAACACCCGCCGCGCCCGCCCGGCCTAACCGGGCGGGAAGCGCGACAGGTGTTCTTTTTTGAGCTCCGCAAGCAACGCGCGGATCCTTCAGTCGTCCTGCAATGCGTCGTAGCCCTCCTCGCCGGTCCGCACGCGGATCACATTCTCGACGTCGTACACGAATATCTTGCCGTCCCCGATGTTGCCCGTGTAGAGCGCCTTTTTGGCGGTTTCGATGACGGTGCGCACCGGCACCTTGCAGACGATGATCTCGACGCGGATCTTCGGCAGCAGGCGCGCCTGCACCTCTACGCCGCGGTAGAATTCGGGATGGCCCTTCTGCGTGCCGTAGCCCAGTATGTTCGTCATGGTCATGCCCGTGATGCCTATGGCGCTCATCGCGGCTTCGAGCGCTTCGAACATGCTCTGCCGCGTGATAATGGAAATTTTTGTCATTTTTGGACCCTTGGATGTTTCGTCCGGCGCCTCGCGCGTGTCCGTGACGGGGATCGCCGCCTCTGCGGGTACTGCGGGAACGGGCGCTGCGGGGACCTCCGCCTCGTCCGAGCGGCCTGCGGAAAGCGGCATGAAATCCGCGTAACTGCTCGCGATGCCGTGCTCATGGAGGTCGAGGCCTTCTATTTCCACATCCTTCTCCACGCGCAGACCGACGACGGCCTTGATGACGGAAAAGGTGATGAGCATCGCGATCGTGACCCAAGCCGCCACGGCGACCACGCCGATGGCCTGTACGCCGAGAAGCGCCGCGCCGCCGCCGTAGAACAGACCGCCGTCGAGCGCGAACAATCCCACGCAGAGGGTGCCGACCGCGCCGCACACGCAGTGAACGCCGACCGCGCCCACGGGATCGTCCACCTTGAAACGCTTGTCTATGATTTCGATGCCGATTACCACCGCGGCGCCGGAGATCAGGCCGATCAGGACGGCGCCCGTGGCGCTGACCGCGTCGCAGCCGGCCGTGATGCCCACGAGCCCGGCCAGCACGCCGTTCAGCGTCATGGACACGTCGGGCCCCTTGTAGCGGATCCACGTGATGATCATGACCGCCGCCGCGCCGGCCGCCGCCGCGAGATTCGTGTTCGCGAAGATGATGCCCATCAGCTCGATCACGTCGTCCCCCGTCGCCGAAACGGTGGAGCCGCCGTTGAAACCGAACCAGCCGAACCACAGAATGAACACGCCGAGGGCCGCCAAGGACAGGCTGTGGCCCGGGATGGCGCGGGATTTGCCGCTCCTCGAGTATTTGCCGAGGCGCGGACCGACCATGGCCGCGCCGACCAGACCCGCGACGCCGCCGACCATATGCACGGCCGTGGAGCCCGCGAAATCGTGAAAGCCGAGCCCGGCGAGCCAACCGCCGCCCCAGATCCAATGGCCGGAAAGCGGATAGACGATAAGACTGATGACTACGGAATAAATGCAGTACGCGGAGAATTTCGTGCGCTCCGCCATCGCGCCCGATACGATGGTCGCCGCAGTCGCCGCGAACACGGTCTGAAAGATGAAGAACGACCAAGGGCTGACGCCGTCCGGCGCGGCACCCGCAAGGGTATCCCCGAGCAGGAACAGATCCGGCGTGCCGATGATGCCGGAATTGGAAACCCCGAACATGATGCTGAAGCCCACGATCCAATAGACGATGGAACCGAGCGACAGATCGATGACGTTCTTCATGATGATGTTTCCGACGTTTTTCGCGCGGATGAGGCCGGCTTCGAGCATGGCGAAACCCGGCTGCATGAAGAACACAAGGGCCGCTCCGAGAAGAACCCAGATCGTGTTGACGGATGAGTACATGAAATCACCTCCTGACTGCCGATAAAAACAAAAAGCGCGCATTTCCCAGTGAAACATGGAAACGCACGCCCTTGTGCAAAACCGCGACAACGCGGATCTCCGAATGCGAACCCCGCAGCTCGCGCGAGAAGCCGCCGCCGCCGGGTTCGAAACGCAAAAAGACGCCAAGAGAAGATCCTCGGCGTCTTTGCCTGAATATGAAAGCAAGTGTAACGCAAGTTCATTGCCGTGTCAAGGGGGAATTTGTTTTTGTCTTTTTTTTGTAATAATCACGCGTCAACTTTGCCCTCGTTCCATTGACACTTTGAATAAATTTCCCTCCCTGTCGTCGAAAAAGTCGATGGCGGGATAAAGTTTTGTCGCCCGCAAAATGCCGGAACCATAACCGCGATACGGTAAAATATGGTTCGCAAACGATGCCAATAACGGATTTCGCGCGTTGGAATTTCCGGACTTGATGTTCGCAACGGTCAAATTGTTGGGTAAGTGTCCGGGGCTGATGATCTCCACCCGGTTCCGAAACACAAATACGCGCACGGGCGCTGAAATAAAGTAGTCGCGGTGGATCAGCGCGTTGGCAACAAGTTCCTCAATGGATTCGGGAGGAATTTCGGGGACTCCCACGCTGTTTATTCCCCGGCCGCCCTGAACATGGCGGAGATTTGAAACAATGAAACTGACCGTTTGACGAAAAACATCGGACAATTTTCCCGCAATGTCACGGCTGTCATTGTATTGAACGGCACTGAGATCGTTTGCGTCAAAAGCGCCGGCCTTGACTATAAAAACGGGGAGTTTGTATTGCGGTGACTTTGCAAAAAGCAACACGCAGCTCACATTCAGAAAATCGTCTTTCAACAGGTTCATGTTTGACAGAATATTCGGTAACGGCAGTTTTTGTTCGTTCAGCGTTTCACCGATGCGATTATAAAAAAATTCTTTGAAATAATCCAAATCCAGATCGGCTGCGGTGGCGCCCGGAACCGGGATTTCGTCCGCATGGATAAGGTTTGATTTTTGAAACAACCTCTGTATCTCCTCCCGGGAAGTCGTCTTGCGTTTGTCTGCGCCGTTTTTTACCCAGAACACGCCGTTCCTGTCCTGATACGGTTTGTTGATTCCGGGAGAAACATCAACGACCATAACAAGACTGCCGTTGAGCTTTATGTTCTCCGTCACGGGGTTGATGGCCGGTTGAACGCCTTGGCCGGCGGTGTTGGAGATCAGTTGATTCAGTCGGCGAATATCGTCGCCGGACAATCCGGCGACAGAACCGTCATCATTGACCCCAATGATGAGTTTGCCGCCGGCGCCATTGCTGAAAGCCACCAGATCCGCAGCCAATGCGTCGGCGTTCGCGATGTTTTTTTTGAATTGGTGCGCGCTGTCTTCGCCGCGTTCCAGAATGTTCAAAAGGTCTACGATTTCCATATTTGATAAATTTCCTTCCGGCGTTCAAACGCTTCCTTGCCGCCTTCCATAATATCCACAATCTTTTTTTGCTGAGCCTGATCGTCAAGCGCCCCGCTTTGAACGGTTATTTTTTCGTCGGCAAATGAACAGGCGTGTATTTGTTCGGCGTCGCCCAGAACGGGAATGTTCGGATTGTGCGTTGCAAAGACAAACTGCACATCGGGTTTCAGCTCTCGAATCAATTTTATGACGTCCTCATAAATTGTTTGGTTATCGAGGTCGTCTTCCGGTTGGTCTATGAGGATCACATCATTTTCCCTTTGCCCCAACACAAACAAAATTAACGCCGACGCCCGCTGTCCCAACGAATGATGCGCCAGTTCCGTACCGCGATAGGTTACGGTGAATTTATTGGGTGTTTGATACGTAAGCAGGCTTTTCAGATTTTGCTCAAACAGGTTGGCGAAGGTATCGGGGTTGCTGCCGAACAATTTTTTGGCCCCTTCAAAATCAGAGTAAATATGCGCAAAATCCTGATATTCCCCAACAATGTTTTGGAAAGTCGCATCGCGTATGTTGCTTCCTTTGAAAACGGTTTTGAAGTAATCGCGAAATGCAGCCTTATCTTCTTTGAAACCGACAGAGAATGCAAGCGCGGCGTTCTTGCGTGAAACTTCGTCCAATTCCGCCTTTATAATTTGAAATTCTTCATACCAAAGCGCATTCAGTTTTTGCAGTTCCGCATACAGTTCATTCCGAAGAGCGAATTTTTGTTCGCTGCTTTTTGAAAGCGCCGCCAACGCGGTTTCGGCGGCGGTCAATTTTTTTTTCGATATCAGGAATTCATCTGTGCTGATGTTTTGCCCGTCGGATGTTTTCAGTTCCTCCGCCAACGTGCGTTCAACCGCCGCAAACTCGTCCGCCAAGCCGTTTTTTGCCGCGATAAGTTGTTCGTGTTCTTTTTTTAATGCCCGCAGAACCGTTTCCGCCGCTGCCCGTTCCGTCTTAAAGGAGTCTATGCTCTGTACTGCCCGGGAGAACAATGAGTCAAATCTTGTAAAAAACTCTGCGTTGTTTACCGACAAATGGCCGGGGAAGTTGCGTAAATCGTCTTCATGTTTTGCCAATAATTCCCTGATGTCTTCAATGAACACGCCAATCAAGGAAATTCCTTCTTCGGCCTTGCGAATGTCCGCTTCAAAGCCGAGGCGCTTTTGCAGTTTTTCCTCCAGATTGTGATCCTTGTAAAATTTCAGCCTAAATTCCGCGTCTTGTTTGATTTTGGTTTGTTCCGCAATGCGTTCCGCGACATTGTCGACTTTTGACAATCTGTCTGCCGCCTCCGCGACTTTTGTTTTTTGCTCGCTGATTCTTCTGCGGACTTCGTCGCATTTGACCCCCAGCAATTTCTCAATCAAATCCTTCTCAGAATCTTTGCCGGCGGAGGCAAGCTCTTTTTGGCCAAAAAACAATGGGTTGCTCAAAACGGTTTCACGAATGGATACGCCGGGTTGCAGTTTGTCGTCAACGAATACGTTGGCGCTTTCTTTTAAAATGCGTCGAATTTGATACGACTGCCCGTGGCGGTCCATTGCGTCAAGCACGACCCTGCCGCCGCTGCCGAGTGTGCGTTCCACCAATTTCTGTTTGTATTCACGGTCGCTGTCGTGCGCTTCGATTCGAATGTCCAAGACATAGCGCAAAGCCTCAAGAATGGATGATTTGCCGCTGCCGCGAATACCGATCAGCGTATTGAGTCCCGCGGAAAAACGGATTTGCTTTCCGTCCAGCGTGCCGCCCTCAAAGCTGATCTGCCGGATATGCGAATGCTTGTTTTTCGGCGCCTCATCCAACCGTATGCGATTTTCGTGGTCAACCAGCGCGAATTTTACCGCTTCGAATGTGAACGCGCCGAGCTTGACATAGCAGGGCTTTCCTCTGCCGATGTCAGCAATCGATTTCGGATCGCTGCCTTCCACTTCGGCGGGATACCAATCGCCGAACAATCCCTTTGCCCTTTCGCGGCAATCCCGGGTTCGAACCTGCTGAAAGCCCAATGTTCGTTCTTTGACTGATCGATAACGTTTCCCGTTCCAATCTCGAAGCTTTCCGCCGCCTGTTTCCTTCCACAAACCTTTTGAACGTTCGACGTGGGCAAAGAGCAGAAAATAGTCGAGTCCCGTTTTGTCGAGCTCTTCCACTGTTTGCAGGATGTTTTTGTCGCTGCGCCCATTTTCGTTTTGATATTCCTGCGGCGTTTTGCCCGGAAACATATTGGTTAAAAAAGGTGAAATCCTGTCCCCGTCTTCAATCCACGCTTTGTCGAAAACAACCAAAGTGTGGATGCCGTTTGCGCCTTCATTTACGGACAATTCAACACCGGGCAGCAAAAAGACGTTTTTCTTCTTCGCTGTATTTCGCAGCGCCTTGAATTCTTCCATATCAAATTTATTGTGATTTGCGATGGCGCCCACCCGTATATCGGCATTTTCCAATGCGTCCGCATAGGCGGAGTTGTAGCAATTTTCTTCGCCGGAATATTTAAATTCCCCATCCGCCCGGGTGTGCAGATGAAAATCGGCTCGCAGCCATTCGGCGCCATTCAGAAACAACTCCATCGGTTTTCACCTCGTTTCCCGCTCGTTGCCACGTGATAATTTAGCATAACGCAATCCGTTCGGAAAAGCAATAGGATTTCCGTTTGTTTTGGCGATTGCAAATTCGCGCCCGCAATTCTTTTTGCAAGAAACACCTGACAATTTCTCGTTTAGGCTGTATAATAAATGGCAGGCGCCCCGCATGCGGCGGGGGCATGTTCGGGTCGGCGGAATTCCGGCCGCGGGCGAAGACAGGCGCTCCGCGTGTACGGGGCAGGGCTTTTGACGGAGGCGTGCGACATGGATGAGATAAAGGTCAGGCTGCGGACGGACCCGCGTGCGCCGTTTCGGAAGATTTCCGTGCGGAAGGGTTCGCTTCTGTCCGATTTGGCGAACGAATATCAACCGGAGCTGCCCTACCGCATACTGGCGGCGAAGGTGAACAATCAGATTCGCGAGCTGAACAAGACGATCGACGAACCCGAGGACATCACGCTGCTCGACATGCGCGTGAACGCGGTCAATCTGATGTACCAGAGGAGCCTGTCCCTGCTCTACCTGAAGGCGATCCAGGATGTGCTCGGCAGGGCGGACGTCTTTCTCGGCAATTCGCTGAACAAGGGCATCTACACGATGATTCGGCGCGAGCCGAAGCCGACGGGCGAAGAACTTGCGGCCGTCGAGCGGCGCATGCGCGAGCTCGTCCGCGCCGACATCCCCTTCGTCAAGGAGATCGTGGACAGGGAAACGGCCCTCGCGCACCTGCGCGAGGACGGCGGCGCGGCCAAGATGCGGCTTCTCGAAAGCGCCGCGGATTTCGAATGGGTCGCCTTCTACGCGCTGGACGGGTTCCGGAATTACTTCTACGGCCAGATGCTGCCCTCCGCGGGCTACATAGAACATTTCGAGCTTCGCGCGTACCGAAACGGTGTGTTGCTGCGCTTTCCGCACCCGGCGAAGCCCGACGGGATTCCGCCGTATGCGGACGAAGAGAAGCTCTACGGCGCTTTCGAAGAGGCCAATCGCTGGGGCGAGCTCCTGGGCATATCCGTAACGGCGGATCTGAACGAACGCGTCCGCAGCGGCGGCGCGGTCGAGATGATACAGCTCTCGGAGGCCCTGCACGAAAAGAGCATCGCCCGCATCGCGGACAGGATCGCGAGCGAGAACAAGCGTCTGGTCCTGATCGCGGGGCCTTCCTCCTCCGGCAAGACGACCTTTGCGCACAGGCTCTGCATCCAGCTCAAGGTCATCGGCTGCGATCCGCTCCGGCTCGGCACGGACGACTACTTTCTGGATCGCGACGACTGCCCCCTGGACGCGTTCGGCGAGAAGAATTTCGAGGACTTGGAGGCGCTCGACGCGGAGCGTTTCAACAGCGACATGAACGCGCTCCTGCGCGGCGAAACGGCGGACATCCCGCGCTACGACTTCCGCGAGGGCAGGAAGCATTTCGGCGAGCGCGTCACGCAGGGCAAAGCGGGGCAGATCCTCGTCATAGAGGGCATACACGGGCTGAACGGCCGGCTGACGGCGAGCATCGACGACAGGGAGAAGTTCAGGATATACATCAGTCCTCTGACGGCGCTGAACATCGACGAACACAACCGCATACCGACGACGGACATACGCCTCCTGCGCCGCATGGTCCGGGACGCCCGCACCCGCGGCATCGACGCAGGGAAAACGATCGCGACCTGGCCGGCGGTCCGCGCCGGCGAAGACAGGAACATCTTTCCGTTCAGCGGGGAGGCCGACGTGCTGTTCAATTCCGCGCACATCTACGAGCTCGCCGTGCTGAAAAAGTACGCGATGCCCCTGCTCGGCGCGATTGCGGAGGCGGAGGAGGCATACAGCGAGGCGTACCGCCTGAAGCGTTTCCTGCAGTTCTTCGAGATCATCGAGGACGACGGCGCCGTCGTGAACAATTCGATCCTCCGGGAATTCATCGGCGGCAGCATATTCGAGTGACGCGCGGCATCGCGGACCCCGTGCCCGCGATGCGCTCCGTGTGTTCCGATATTTACATATTTCATAAAATTTTGCAAGTTTCCAACGGTTTGGCTTTGAGGAGGATTGAAAAATGCCGGAATTGAAAGGAACAAAGACCTATGCGAACCTGATGGAGGCCTTCGCGGGCGAATCGCAGGCGAGGAACAAGTACACCTATTACGCCTCCCGCGCGAAGAAGGACGGCTATGTGCAGATCGCGGATTTCTTCGAGGAAACCGCCGCGAACGAAAAGGAGCACGCCGAGCTGTGGTTCAAGCTCTTTCACGGCATAGGCGGCACGGAGGAAAACCTAGAGGACGCCGCGAACGGCGAGAATTTCGAATGGACCGACATGTATGCGCGCATGGCGAAGGAAGCGGAAGAAGAGGGTTTCCCGGACATCGCGGCGCGTTTCAGGGCGGTCGGCGCCGTCGAGAAGCACCACGAGGAGCGCTATCGCAAGCTGAAGCGGAACATCGAGGAAAACAAGGTGTTCGAACGCGCGGAAGAGGTGGAGTGGACCTGCGCGAACTGCGGCCACGTGTACAAGGGCAAGAAGGCTTTCGCCAAATGCCCCGTGTGCGAGCATCCGCAGGCGTATTTCCGGATCAGGGCGACGAATTACTGATTTGAACAGCATAAAATACAAAGATGTCCTGTACGGGCACAGGGAGGTCGGCGATCTCAAGGAGCTCGTCAATTCGAGCGCGGAGCTCTTCGCGGGCCGGGACGCCTTCCTCGTCAAGGACAGCCCGGGCGGTGCCTACAGACCCATCAGCTACGGGCGGTTGCGGTCGGACATCGACGGCTTGGGCACGGCCTTGTCGGAGCGCGGGCTTCTCGGCGCCAAGATCGCGCTGATCGGCGAGAACCGATACGAGTGGGTCATCTCCTACCTCGCGGTGACAAACGGCGCGGGCGTCATCGTTCCCTTTGACAGGGAGCTTGGCGCGGAGGAACTCGCGGAATTCATGAAGCGCATTGACGCGCGGACAATCATCTATTCGAGCAAGCTCGAAAGCCTTGTGATGCAGGCGGACAGGCTGTTCCGACTCGATTGCCTGATCAGCATGGACGCGCGCGAACACGCGGGACGGCGCCTGTCGCTTTCCGCGCTGCTCGCGCGCGGCGGACGCTTGCTCGCCGCGGGAGAACGCGCCTATATCGACGCCGCCGTCGATGCGGATGCCCTGTGCGCGATCCTGTTCACCTCGGGGACCATGGGCATGCCCAAGGGCGTGATGCTCTCCCATCGGAACATCGTGGCGAACGTCCGCAACATGTCCAAATACGTCGACGTATCGGGCGGCCATACGGGCCTTTCCGTGCTGCCGATGCACCATACCTACGAGATGACCTGCCACATCATGACGGCGATCTATCAGGGCTGCCGCGTCGCGATCTGCGAGGGCCTGAAATACATCGTCAAGAATATGGCGGAATCGAAAGCCTCCGTCATGCTCGGCGTTCCCCTCATATTCGAGAACATGCACAGGAAGGTGTGGCGGAACGCGGAAAGCAAGGGCAAGGCCAAAGCGATGCGGCGGGCGATCGCGTTTTCCAAGATGGTGAACGCGCAGAACACGAAGCTCGTGAAGCGTTTCTTCAAGGAGGTTCATCAGGCGTTGGGCGGCAACATCCTGCTGTTCATATCGGGCGGCGCGCCGATCGACCCGCTCGTCGTCGAGGATTTCAACGCCATGGGTCTGCCCATGATACAGGGCTACGGGATGACGGAAAGCGCGCCCATCATCGCCGTGAACAAGGACAAATACAGCAAGCCGGCGTCCGTCGGTCTGCCCATGCCCGGCACGGAGATTCGCATCATCGACGAGGACGAGAACGGCATCGGCGAGATCATCTGCCGCGGCGAATCGGTCATGCTCGGATACTACGGCGATCCGGAGGAAACGGCGCGCGTCCTCGTGGACGGGTGGCTTCACACGGGAGATTTCGGCTACTTCGACGGCGACGGTTTCCTGTACGTGACGGGACGGAAGAAGAACATCATCGTCACCAAAAACGGGAAAAACGTGTCGCCCGAGGAACTGGAATACTTCCTGTGCAGGATACCCTACATTGCGGAGGTCGTCGTCTGGGGCGCGGATGACGGTCGCGGCGGGGACACCGTGATCTGCGCCGATATTTTCCCCGATTTTTCCTACGTGGAAGAGGCGCACGGCCGCCGGCTCAGCGGCGACGTGCTCAAGCGCATACTCAAGGAAGAGATCGACCGCGTCAACGAAAAACTGCCCGGCTACAAGCGGATCAAGCGCTTCGCCCTGCGCGACAGCGAGTTCGAAAAGACGACGGTGCGGAAGATCAAGAGGCATACGGTGGTTCACGGTTGACGCGGGCGGTTTTGCGTGCATTCCGGATGCCGGAACGCGGAGATATGGAGATATGGAGGTACGGATCGTATGATTTCGGAGCAAGACTACGCGGCGATCAAGAAGCGGGAGGCGGATGAGGCCGCAACGATCATCGAGGAAATCCGGCGCAGCACGTCCCCGCACGAGCGCTACAGGGACCAGTGGCCGGTGATCGATCTGCGGGACATGATCGAACAATGCGCCGTGCGCTACGCGGACAGGACGGCCTTTTACGTGAAGGACGCGTATGACGCCCCGTATCGCGGCATCACCTACCGCCAAATGAAGCGGGATGTGGACGCGCTCGGGACGGCGCTCGCGGCGCAGGGCCTGAAGCGCGTGGCCGTCATCGGCGAAAACTGTTATCAGTGGGCGATCTCCTATCTGTCCGTCGTCTGCGGCGGCGGCGTTGTCGTGCCGCTCGACAAGGAGTTGAACGCGGGCGAGCTCAAGCAGCTCATGGTCGCGTCCGAAGCCGAGTGCGTGCTGTTCACGAAGAAATACAAGGGCATCTTCACGGGCATCATGGCCGAGGGCGGCACGAAGCTGCGGAAGCTCATCGATTTGACGGGCGACGCGCCGCCCTTCGGCGTTTCGCTTCTGGCGGACTGCATAAAGGAGGGCGAGGAACTGCTCGCGGCGGGCAATCGGGACTACCTCGACGCCCGCATCCTGCGCGACGAGATGTGCGCGCTGATCTTCACGTCGGGCACGACGGGCGTGGCCAAGGGCGTCATGCTCTCCCACGGGAATCTGGCCGCGGGCATCGTGATCCCGCCCACCGTCATAAGCATCGTCAAGGAGGACATCTTTTTTTCCGTGCTGCCGATCCATCACTGCTACGAATGCACCTGCGGCTTTCTGATCCCGCTGTACCGGGGCGCCGCGATCGCCTACTGCGAGGGGCTGAAGTACATTGTGAAAAATCTGGCGGAGGCGCGGCCGACGGTGCTGCTCGCCGTGCCGCTGATCCTCGAAAGCCTGTACAAGAAGATATGGCAGAACGTGCGCGCGGGCGGCAAGGAAAAGCTGTTGCGCCGCGTGATCAAGCTCAACGCGGTCACGAAGAAGATCGGCATAAACCTCGCGCCGATCTTCTTCAAGCAGATACTCTCCCTGTTCGGCGGCCGCATGAAGCTGATCATCTGCGGCGGGGCGGCCATCGACCCGGCTGTCTTGCAGGGGCTGCGGGATTTCGGCATCTGCGCGCTGCAGGGCTACGGCCTCACGGAATGCGCGCCGATCTGCGCTCTCAATCCCGACACCGCCATCAAGAACGATTCCGCCGGCTATCTGCCGACGGGCCTCGACGCCAAGATCGCGGACCCCGATCCGGAAACGGGCATAGGCGAGATCTGCGCGAAGGGGCCGCACATCATGCTCGGCTATTACAACGACGAGGCAGCCACGAAGGAGGCGCTCGCGGACGGCTGGTTCCGCACGGGCGATCTCGGCTACATCGACGCGGATCGCTATGTGTACATCACGGGGCGCAAGAAGAACGTGATCATCACGAAGAACGGGAAAAACGTATACCCGGAAGAGTTGGAATACTATCTTGGCCGCATAGACGCCGTGGCGGAGTGCATGGTGTGGGGCATGGAAAGCGAGCAGAGCGGGGAAACGCTGATCGTGGCCGGCATAAAGCCGGACGAGGATGTGCTGCGCGCGGAGCTGGGCGAGGATTACACGGACGAGCAGGTCGAAAAGCTGCTCTGGAGCAAGCTGGATCCGATCAACGCGGAACTGGCGCTGTTCAAGCGCATCCGCCGCATCGTCGTCCGCAAGCGCGCGTTCGAGATGACGACGGGGAAGAAGATTAAGAGGTTTGTGGAAGGCAACAAGGGAGAATAGGTTCATTATGAATTCGCGCGGGCGGTGCGGGCGCCGTTTGGCGGGCGCGATCGCCGTTCTTTTTCTGCTCGCGGGCGCGGCGGGCTGCGCGTCCTACGAGAATTTTGCCGACGCGTTTCTGCGCGGGGAGCTCCCGGACGACGTCGTACGGATCGGCGTGTTCGAGCCGCTGTCCGGCCGGGACGGGGCATCCGGCGAGGAGGAGCTGGCCGGGATCGAGCTCGCGCATTCCCTGCGCGCGGAGGTCATAGGCAAGCCCGTCGAGCTCGTGATCGCGGACAACCACTCGGACATAGACGAGGCTTTTTCGGCGGCGCAATCCCTCGCGGACAGGAAGGTGTCCGTCGTGCTGGGCAGCTACCGGAGCACGCTTTCCATCGCGGGCGGGAAGGTCTTTGAGGAGAACGGAATACCGGCCATAGCCGTCACGAACGGCAACCCGCTCGTGACGAACACGAACGATTTCTACTTCAGGGTGCGCTATGTGGAATCGTTTCAGGGTGTGGCCGTCGCGAAATACGCGGTCGAAGAGCTCGGAATCGCAAAGGCCGCCGTGATGCGCGAAATCGACGACAATTTCTCCGTCGCCGTTTCGCAGGCCTTCGCCGACAAGGTCGTCGCGCTGACGGGGAATCCCGATTCCATCGTGTACACGGCGGACTGCGCCGCAGACACCGCGAACTACGGCCCGGAGCTGACCAAGATCAAGGAAGCGGGCGCGGAGGCCGTGTTTCTGCCGACCTCGGTCGAAAACGGCGTGGCCGTCGTGAAGCAGGCGCGAAAGCTCGGCCTCGACGCGGTCTTTCTCGGAACGGACCTCTGGCATGACGCGTCGCTGTTGCAGGCGGCGGACGAGGACGTGCTCGCCGGGATGGCCTTTTCGTCGGACATGGGCCGGCAAACCGTCAAAAACGCGCTGTCGGATGCGTTCACGCGGGCCTACGCGAAGGAATACGGGGAGGAAGCGGAGCCGAGTGCCGCGATTCTGCTGGGCTTCGACGCCTACATGCTGGCGCTCGACGCGATCGAGCGCGCGGGGACCTCGGTGCGGACGGAACGGATCCGCGACGAGCTCATGCGCACGCGTTCCTTCCCGGGCGCTTCCGGCAACATCACCTTCGACGAGAACGGCGATCCGATCAAATCCGTGCCGATCGCGGCCGTGCAAGACGGCGCGTTCGTGAACATCTACACCGCAGAGCCCAACTGGGGCGCGCCCGCAGCGGAGCAGGGCGATGCCTATTCGTAATACCCTTCCGTCGATTTGATCAGCGTTTCGAATTGCGCGAGGTCGTGGCCGTACCAGATCTCGGCCTCGCGCTCCTTCGCCAGCGCGAGCACGGTTTCCATGGATTTCAGCCAGTTCTCCGGATCCTTGCAGATGCCGGGCATCCGTACGGGCGGGCCGACATTCTCGGACGAATAGATCGTGTCGGAGATGAGCAGCTTATTTCCTGATTTTGGAAGCTCGAGCAGCAGGCCCAGCATGCCGTAGGAGTGGCCGCACCCGAAATTGACGATCGTGACGCCTTCCATGAGCTTCTGCGATTTTTCGCCGCTCGGAAAGAGCTTCCACCTGAGCTTCTTTTCGATGAAATACGCGAAGTCCTTCGTGAAGGGGAAGCGGTTCAGCGCGTAATCCCGCATCATATAGGTGAATTCGTCGTCGGACACGATGATCTCGGCGTTCGGGAACTTGTCGATGTAGCCGAAGTGATCCGGGTGCATGTGCGACAGCAGGATGACGCCGATGTCCTCGGGCGCAAGGCCCAGCTGCCGCACGCGAAACACGGGGTCGTCCGCCTCCGTCATGTGCAGGTTCTCCAGGATGAAGGGGAGCTGCCGCGCAGGGTCCCTGTGACAGGCCGCGTCGAACAGGACGTTGCCCTCCGCGTGGCGGATGAGCACCGTCCACGAGGGAAAATTGAAGCGCTCGTCCGGATCGTCGCAGGCGATCAGATCGTTCTTGACGCTGTCGATGTTCATGCCGTTTTCAAGCACGTATACCCGCATATCGCTATTCCTTTCCGTCAAACCCCAAATGGCGTGGCATTTGAGTGGTCACTACTCCTCGTCCAGGTTGATGGTGATCATCTTCTGCTCCGTATACTCCAGCACCCCCTGCCAGCCGCCTTCCTTGCCGATGCCGCTTTGCCGCACGCCGCCCCACGGCGCCTCGGGCGCGATCAGATTGTGGCCGTTGACGGAGAAGGTGCCGACGGTGAGCCTCCTGCCCAGCTTCAGCGCGCGCGCGATGTTCGTCGTCCAGATGGAAGCCGTGAGCCCGTAGGTGTTGTCGTTCGCGAGATCGATGACGGCGTCCTCGTCCTTCCACTTGAGCAGGACGGCCACCGGTCCGAATATCTCCTCGCGGTAGATCTTCATGGAAGGCGTGACATCCGTGAATATGGTCGGCTCTATGAAATTGCCTTTGTCAAGCGCGCGCCGGCCGCCATAGACGAGCTTCGCGCCCTCGCTCACGCCGGATTCGATGTAGGACATGACCTTGTTCGCGTGCTCGACGGATACCATCGGCCCCATCGTCGTTTCGGGCAGCGTCGGATCCCCGACGATTTGATGCTTCGCGCAGGCCAGCAGCTTTTCGAGGAAGGCGTCGAATACGCTTTCGTGGACGTAGTAGCGCCCCGGGGAGCCGCAGGCCTGGCCGCAGTTGAAGAACTGGTGGTGCCCGAGCGATTCGAGCGCCTGATCGAGGTTCGCGTCCGGGAAGATGATGGCGGGATTCTTGCCGCCGAGTTCCATGACGACCTTCTTGAGCGTCGGAGCGGCCGCTTCCATGATCGAGACGCCCGTTTCCGTGCTGCCTGTGAAGCCGACGCAATCGACGCCGGGATGCGCCGCCAGCGCGTGTCCCACGCTGCTTCCGGGGCCCGTGATCACGTTCACGACGCCCTTGGGCAGACCCTCCACGCCGTCGATGACCTCGGCCAGGCGAAGGCCGATGACGGAGTTGACGGACGGCGGCTTCACGACGCAGGTGTTGCCCGTGGAGATGCTCAGCGCGATCTTCTGCGACATGAGAAAGAGCGGGAGATTCCACGGTATGATCAGCGCGCAGACGCCGATCGGCACGCGGTCGAGGCAGTACAGGACGTTCGGCTTCGAGCTGTGGATGAAATCGCCGCCCGTGGCGCGCGCATAGGTGGCCGCCATCTCAAAATTGCCGCTCGCGCCCATCGTCGGGCCGAAGCCGAGCTTCGCGGGCATGCCGTGTTCCTTTGCGCCGAGCATGGCGAATTCCTCGGCGTTCTCGCGGATCGCCGCGCTTATGCGGTTCAGCACGGCAGAGCGCTCCGCCTGCGTCTTGGACGACCAGACGGGGAAGGCCGCGCGCGCGGCGGCCACGGCCTTGTCGATGTCCTCGGATCCCGCGAGCGGAACCGTTCCGAAGGGCTCGTTCGTGGACGGGTTCAGCGTTTCAAAGGTCTTGCCGGACGCCGCGTCCGTCCACGCACCCCCGATGTACATTTTTTTCGCGATCATGTGGATTTACCTCCGATGCAACCGTAAAATAGATTATTCGTGCGAGCAGCCGCAGGTGCGCTTGCGGTTGTCGATGGCGCCCTTGATGTCCTTGCCGAGCTTCATGTTCTCGAGCGCCGTGTTGATCTCCTCGAGCTCGTAGGTGGACGAGAGCATGCGCGAGAAATCGATGCGGTCGCGATGCGCCTCGATGAACTTCAGCGCCTTGTAATAGTGGCGCGCGTCCGCGCTGCCGCTGCCGATCACGCAGGCCTGCTTGCGCTGCAGCAGATTCGGCTGAAACTCCACCGCGCGGTTCGAGGTCTGCCCCATGACGAGATAGGTGCTGTCCTTGCAGAGGAAATCGAAGCCCTCGAGGAAGGCGTTCGGCGCGCCGGACGCTTCGATGGCGAATTCCGCGCCGCGTCCCTCCGTCAGATCCGTCACGATCTTTACGCGATCCTTGTGGTCTTTGATTTCATCGATGTCGATGGTGACGGTCGCGCCCCACTCCTTCGCGAGGGCGAGCCTCTCTGCGGGAGCGCCTATGGTGACGACGCGCGCCGCGCCGGAGAATGCGGCGAGAAGCGTGGAATAGAGCCCGATCGGGCCCGCGCCCTGCACCACGACCGTGTCCGCCGTGCCGATGGGACTGTGGCGTTGCAGGCGTTCGTAGCCGCTGACGACCGTGCGGAAGGCGCAGCCGACGCCGATCGCCTCCTCATCCGTCACGCTCTCCGGCACGAGGACAACCTCGGTCTTTTCGTTGATGTGCACGTACTCGGCGAAGCCGCCCCTGAGCAGCTCGGGGGAAACGAAACCGTAGCCCGTTCCGAACGCGTTGCACATGTAAGGCTTGCGCGCGACGCGGCAGTAGTAGCACTCGCCGCAGAAGGGGTGGGCCCACATGATGCGGTCGCCGACCTTCAGCTTGCGGCAGCCGATGTCGAGCAGGCCTTCCGAACCGAGCGCCACGATCTCGCCGAGCGTTTCATGGCCCTGGATCGCGGGGACGAGGGGCGGAATGCTCAGCTCGCCGGCCGCCTGATGCACATCGGTGCCGCAGATGCCGGCGAGGAGCACGCGGACGAGCATCGTGCCGGGGCGTATTTCGGGAATATCCACATCCCGAATGACCTCCGGCTTGCCGAGCTCCACCAGTACGGCGGCTTTGCTTGTTTTGGGAATCGCGCTCATGACCTTTCCTCCTTGGATTCATCGGCTGCGGGCGGCGACGCTTCGCCGCCCGCAGCCTTTCACAAACGGGACATTTTCATTTTTATAACTCATTTTAAACAATGTTCCCAGGGCGGTGGGTCGGGATTGGCCGGAGGCGGGGTTGCGGGCATACGAGCGGAATGAACGCAGTGAATGAAGCGCCCGCACGAGCGGAGCGGTCAACTCCAACCGGCTGAAGCCGAGGAGTTTTCGCATGGGACCTTCCGCCGTTTGCGCAGAACGCAAACGGGGATAGGTCCGCAAGCGACCCGACGGGAGGGCAATGCCGTCCCAAGCGGCCTGAATACATTCGGCGGAGATCTTCTGCCGCAGATCACGCGAGCGGTCAACTCCAACCGGCCGGAGGCCGGGGATACCCGTTCGCTACGCTCCGGGCTCACGTACCCGTTCACTTTGCTCCGGGCACACGTACCCGTTCACTGCGTTCCGGGCACACGTAGGCCCACGAAAGGGGGAATGCCTTTGATCGGAAAAATATGCAACGCGCTCGGCATACTCATACTGCTCGCCGTCATCCTGGCGGCAGGTTCGGTGACGGGGGCGAAGCTCCTGGGCTACCAGCCGATGGGCATACTGAGCGGGAGCATGGAACCCGCGTACAACGTGGGCGGGCTGGTGTTCATCGACACGAACGCGCGCGCCGAGGACATAGAGGTCGGAGAAGCGATCGCCTACAATCTGCAGGAGGACATGGTCGTGACCCACAGGGTGATCGCGATCGACGAAGGCGGACGGAGCTTCACGACCAAGGGCGACGCGAACAACGCGGAGGACCTCGCGCCCGTGCCCTTTGAGAACCTGATCGGCAAAGCCGTGTTCCACGTCCCGAGGGCGGGCTACGTACTGATGAACCTGTCCACGCCCAAGGGCTTCGCGGCCGGAGCGATCCTCATAGCGGTGCTGATCATACTGTTCGTAATACCGGTTCTGCTGGCCCCGGCCAAAAAACAGGAAAGCATTTCAAAGACGCAAGAAGAACAGACGCAAGAAGAAAGGAAGGTGAAGCCATGAAGAAAAAAATCATACTGCTCTGCACGGCGGCGGCGATGGTGGCCGTCCTCGCGGTGGGAGGCACGCTGGCGTATCTG
>JAISNR010000189.1 GCA_031276135.1 Eubacteriales Family XIII. Incertae Sedis bacterium
GTCGCGCAAATCCGATAGGATGGGCATTTTGTCCCTGCGCTTCTCGACCTCGCGCGAGAGCTGCGACAGCACGATGACGGGGCATTCCATCTCGCGCGCAAGCTGCTTGAGCATGCGGGAGATGACGGCGATCTCCTGGTTCCTGTTCTCCGTCCGGCCGCTCTCGGACATCAGTTGCAGATAGTCCACGATGATGAGGTCAAGACCGTGCTCCGCTTTCAGACGCCGCGCCTTGTTCCGGATCTCCATGACGGGGATGCCCGGCGTATCGTCTATGAAGATGGCGGAACCCAGAAAGACATCCATCGCTTCGTTGATGCGCGTCCACTCTTCGTCGTCCAGCTTGCCGTCGCGCAGGCGCGTGATCTCCACGTGGGATTCGAGGCTGAGGAATCGGTAGACCAACTGTTCCTTGGACATCTCGAGGCTGAAGATCAAAACCTTCGCGCCGGCGCGCAGGGCCGCCTTGTGCGCGATGTTCAGCGCGAAAGCGGTTTTTCCCATTCCGGGGCGCGCGGCGACCACGATCATGTCGGACTTTTGCAGACCCGAGGTGCGCTTGTCCAGATCGACGAAGCCCGTCGTCAGGCCGGTCAGACCCGTCATGCCCGCAAGCTCGTTGATGCGCGCGTAATTTTCGGAAAGAACCTCTTGGATTCTGCTGTAATCCCTGCTCTGTCCCATCTGCGCGATCGCAAAGATCCTGTGTTCCGCGTCGTCCAGAATCTCGCGCGCGTCGCGGCCGGCGCGGTAGCTCTCCTCCATGATCTCCGAGGACGCGCCGATCAACCGCCGCAGGACGGCCTTCTCCGCGACGATGCGCGCATACTGCGCGGCGTTGGCCGTGGCGGGAACCATGGTCGAAAGCGCGGCGATGTAACCGCGTCCACCGGCCATGTCGAGCGATTTTCCGCGCTTCAGCTCATCGGAAACGGTCAGCGTGTCCACCGGCTCGTTCTTTCGGCACAAGCCCTCCGCCGCGCGGTAGATCTCCCTGTGCGCGTCGCTGTAAAAATCTTCCGATTTTAAGATTTCCATGACGTTGAAAAGCGCGTCTTTGTCGAGCATGATGGCGCCGAGCACCGATTTTTCGGCGTCGTCGCTGTGCGGCGGGATGCGTTCGTTCATGGTTTCACGCTTGGGTTTCCACATCGACCCGCAGCGCGGCCGCGACCTCCGGGAAGATCTTGACCTCGACCGAAACCGTTCCCGTGGTTTTGATGGGTGCCTCGGGCGCGATCTTTCGCTTGTCGATGCGGATTCCGTGCTGCTCCGCGAGCGCGTCGGCGATATCCTTGGAGGTGATCGAACCGAACAGCCTGCCGTTCTCGCCCGATTTTGTGATGATCTTAACGGAGAGGTCGCCGATGCGCTCCGCGAGCGCTTTCGCCTCCGCGAGGTCCTTTTTGTACATCGCCTCGTTCAGCTTCTTCTGCTTTTCGAGGTTGCGAATGTTTCCGTCCGTCGCCTCCGTCGCGATGCCGCGCGGGATCAGCAGATTCCGCGCGTAGCCGTCGCTGACCTTGACCACGTCGCCCGCCTTGCCCAGCCCCTTGAAGTCCTGCTTGAGTATTACGATCATGACACGCCTTCCCTTCCCGTTTGAATGCTTTTGAATGGTATAATATCCGATTTTTACAATTCGTCTATGAGCTTCCGCAGCGTGGCCGCGACCTCATCCGCGGTGATTCCCCTGAGCTGGGCCGCCGCCGTCGTCAGGTGCCCGCCGCCGCCGAGCCGTTCCATGATCTTCTGGACATTCACCTCGCCGAGCGAGCGGGCGCTGATCACGACTTCGTCGTTCGTTTCGCCGATCACGAAGCTGGCGCGGATTCCCTTGATGTCGAGCAGTTCGTCGGCCGCCTGCGCGTTGATGATCTGCGCGTTTTCGTGGCGGCCTTCGTTTCGCGAAACGGCGATGCCGCCGCTCAGGAATTCGGCGTTCGAGATGATGCCGGCCCGTTGCAGGAAGTCCTCCATATCGCTTTGCAGATACTGCCGCACGACGGCGGTGTCCGCGCCGTTGCGCCGCAGCCAGGAGGCGGCCTCGAAGGTGCGAACGCCCGTCTTGACCGAAAAGCTGTTCGTGTCCACGATGATTCCGCCGAGCAGAAGTTCCGCTTCGAAGCGCGAGATGCTCTTCTTTTCCGCCATGTACTGCATGATCTCGGCGATGAGCTCGGAGGTCGAGGAAGCGGCGGGCTCCATGTAGTTGAGCGTCGCGTTTTCGATGTATTCCTCGGCCTTCCTGTGGTGGTCTATGACGACGGATTTCTCCGTCTTTCCAAGCAACACGGGCGCTTCCGTGAGGCTCGGTCTGTGCGTGTCCACGACCACGAGCAAGGTATTCCTGTCGATCGTTTCCAAGGCGCCGTCCGTGCCGATGAAGCTGTATTCGCCGCTCTTGTTCGCCTCCCGGTAGAAATCCGCGAGCGCGTGATTCATCTCGTTGATGACGATGAAGGCGTCCTTGCCGCAGTTGATCGCGATGCGCGCGACGCCGACGGCCGCCGCGAAGGAATCGATGTCGGGATTTCTGTGACCCATGACGACGACCTTCGAGGATTGGTCCACGAGCTGTTTGATCGCGTGGGCCATCACGCGCGATTTGCCCTTGTTGCGCCGTTCGATCGCCTGCAGCGTGCCGCCGTAATAATCGACCTGCATGCCGCGCTTGACGACCGCCTGGTCGCCGCCGCGCCCGAGCGCGAGATCGAGGGCGAAGGCCGCGTACTCGTCCGTCTGCTGCGGCGTCTTGCCGTCAACGCCGACGCCCATGCTCAGCGAAACGGGAAAATCCGCGTCCGTTTCGATGGAGCGCACCTCGTCGAGTATGTTGAACTTCTCGGCCGCCACCCGCTTGTAATGACTGTGGTCGAACACGACGAAATACTTGTTGCTGTAATAGCGGACGATGGAGGCGTCCATCCTCGCCGCCCATTGGCGAATGGCCTTTTCGATGCCCGCCGCGATCAGGGATTTCTTGTCGTCCGGCGAGCTGGCGAGGAGCTCGTCGTAGTTGTCGACCTGCACGTGCGCAAAGCATTTGCGCTCGTTGGCATACAGGGTTTTCAGGTTTTCGTGGCCCGTGACGTCGATCCAGTAGAGCGCGGCCGACTTGAGCGGATCCCCGTCCAGATAGGCGGGAACGACCCGATATATCCGCTCCCCGACGGTGAGCAGACCGGACCGCTGCGCGTCTGCGAATTCGCTCGCTTTTTTGCCCGTAAGCTGTGAAATCTCCGTCTTCATCGGGACGACGGTGGGATAGACCTCCCGGAAACTCGCGCTCGCCAGCATGACGACGCCGTTTTCGTCCGTCAGGCAGAGCGGCAGGGGATGGTTCCGAAGCGCGTAACGCATCGTTTCGTCGATTTCCCCCGCGACGCCGGCGAGCAATGCCTCCATGCGGCGGTATTGCAACAGGCGCGCGACCAGGCAGAATACGGCGTAGAGAAGGCCGACGCCGAGCGCGCAGAGGAGCA
Source organism: Eubacteriales Family XIII. Incertae Sedis bacterium (assembly GCA_031276135.1). Classification (GTDB taxonomy): domain Bacteria; phylum Bacillota; class Clostridia; order Peptostreptococcales; family Anaerovoracaceae; genus JAITLA01. The sequence continues at coordinate 3,486 of JAISNR010000189.1, forward strand.
GGACGAGCTCGTCGCCGATGCGCGGGCGCAGGAAGCGACCGCACAGAACCGGGGCAAGCGCAAGGATCGCGATCGCCGCCAGACCGGCCGCAAAATACAGATTCGCTATTTTCTTTACAATTTTATTGCCCATAATTCATTCATTATAGCACAAATGCGCGTTTGTGTGTGAATTCCTTGTGAAAATTCGCCGGGGCCCGCCCGCCCCGGAAAGTTGCCGGCTCGCGGCGGATCGAGGGGCGGAGTCAGGAGAGCAGCCTTCGGATCACCCAGATCATGGCGTTGAACCAAAAAGGCTCCATGCGCTTCGTGACCGATTCCAAGGCGCGCACGATCCCGATGTGCTGCGGACACTTCTTCTCGCAGACCCCGCATTTGACGCAGTTTCGCCCGCCGGCGGAACGCCGCTCCGCGTGGCTCACGCCCGTGCCGGTGATATACTGCTGCATCCCGACGACGAAACCCATCGCATAGGAAGCGTTGTAGGCGGCGAAACAGCCGGGGATGTTCACGCCCTGCGGACAGGGCATGCAGTAGTTGCAGCCCGTGCAGGGGATCCTGTACGCTTCCCGCAGCGCGGCGACCGCAGGCGCGAAGGCGGCGGCCTCCCGCTCGGACAGCATGCCGGGCGCTGCGGTTTCGGCCGTTTTCAGGTTGTCCGCAAGCTGTTCCGCGCTGTTCATGCCCGACAGGACGACCGTGACCTCCGGCTGATCCCACAGCCAGCGAAAAGCCCACGCTGCCGCGGACGAACCGCCGCCCGCCTCTTTGAAATGCCGTATGGCCTTGGCGGGCAAGCCGTTCGCCAGCTTTCCGCCCAGCAGGGGTTCCATGACGATGACGGGCAGACCCCTCCCGTGCGCCAGCCTGAGCCCCGCGCGCCCCGCCTGATAATTTTCGTCCATATAATTATACTGTATTTGACAAAAATCCCAATCATATTCATCGAGCAGCTCCGCGAACGCGCGCCGCGCGCCGTGGAACGAAAAACCGACTTGGCGTATCCTGCGCTCCGCCTTCTTCTCCGCGAGCCACGCCTCTATGCCCAGATCGCAGAGGCTGCGCCACAGCGGGACATCCGGCAGATTGTGTATCAAGTAATAATCGATATAATCGGTTTTCAGGCGTTCCAGCTGTGTGCAAAACAGCCTTTCGAAGTCCTCGCTTCGCCTGCACTGTCCGAGCGGCAGCTTCGTGGCGAGGAAGATCTTCTCCCGCAGCTTGTTTTTGCATAAAATTTCGCCCAGAACCGCTTCGCTGCCGCTGTAGATATAAGCGGTGTCGAAGTAGTTCACGCCGCCTTCGACGGCCGCACGGATCAGTCTTTCCGTCTTTTCCGCGTCGATCTGCGCGGTGAGCCCGCGCGGGAAGCGCATGCAGCCGAAGCCGAGGACGGACAGCGCATTGCCCGATTTGGGATCGATTCTGTACTGCATGGCCCGCCTCTCCTTCCTGCGCACGCGCGTGAACCGAACGATTTGCCACTCCTATTATAACAAGCATCGATCCCGCTTTCAATTCACTTTTCCGTTAATGCGGTTGCTTTGCGCATATATCTCCTTGCATTCCTGTAACTTTGCCGGTAAAATGTGAATATCGAACACACTTTCAAAGAGCAAGGAGAAGTGAGATGAAGATGAAAAAAACGTTCTGCCGGCCCGTCGCCGCAGCCTTGGCCGCACTGCTCGCAATCGCCCTTTCGCCGGGCGTTGCCTTTGCCGATCCGCAGACGACGCCGAAGGAGATGCCGATTGCCGCCCCGGAGAGCGACCCCTATGTCGACGACTATGAATACGACCCGGACGCGCCGTGGCTCTATTACGACATGACGGAGGAGGCGTACTACGAGGAATTCGAGCCTTGGCGGGCCAAGGGGCAGACGGAGGACGAATATTGGGACGAATATTACAAAGAGGTCGAGAGGGAAATGCGCGAAAGCGCCTTGCTCGATTTCGGTTTCACGGACACGGACGTGCCCAATGTCATCGTCAACGGGCAACCCCTCAATTTCGCGGGCGCGAAGCCCCTTACGCGGGACGGCGCCCTGATGGTTCCGGCGCGCGCGGTTCTCGAGGCGCTGGGCGCGGAGCTGCGCTATGACGGCAAGGCCAAGACCCTGACCGCCGTCGCGGACGGCACGAGCGTCGTGTTCACGGCGGGAGAACGGACGGTTCTCTTTACGAAAGACGGCCGCACGGAGAAAATCGAAGCGGCCGCAGCCCCCTTTGTCGACGGCGCGACCGCTTCCGCCTATGTGCCGCTGCGGACCTTGACGGGATGCTTCGGCCTCGCCGTGTACTGGGACAGCTATTACAAGCTGGCCGATGTCGTGGACGAAGCCGCGCTGATCGCGGAGATCGATGCGGACTTCACAGTGCTCAATGCGCTGCTGCAAAGCGAACTCGTCCGGCACCCCTCGACCGGGACCGAAAAGACGGATGTGCGGTTCACGGCCGATCTGGAGGCGCGTTACAATCCCGACTACTATTACACGGAGGACGCTTCGGGCGAAACGAAGGGCGACGCGAGCCTCGCGGGTGCGCTCACGATCCTCACGGGCCGCAACGTTTTTGACATCGCGGGCGACGTGAGCCTGACGGTCAACGGCTTCGAATCCGTCCTCGGGGAGATCGACCAAGACATGGAACTTAGGACCATGCTCGACGAGCTCAAAAAAGGCACGTCGTTCGAAGCGATCTTCGATTACAAAGAGGCGATCGCTTATCTGCATTTGCCGATCCTCTCCTATGCGGTGCCGCTTTTGGACAAGAAGACATGGATTGAATTCCAAACCGTGGACGATGAAATCATCGCCGCTTATCAAGAGGCGCTGGCCGAAACGGAAGCCCGCCACGGCGAAAACATGACGGTGGGCAATCTGCTGTACCACAGCTTTACAAGCCACAACACCGATCCGAGATACGGCGGTGACTTCGACCGCGGCGCGGGCGTGCGTCGCGCCGCCCGCATGCTGGTGCCCTTCCTCGGCGACGATTACATGGAAACAAACGGCAATGTCCATACGATCAGCCTGAACCGCATGGAGATCTTCAATGTGCTCGGAAAGATCGAGGAAGAAGGCAGCCTCTTCTTTATGGACTTTGCGGATTACGCGGACTTCCTCGCGACCGTGCCCGTGGCGAACTACACGCTGCGCATCGCCGAGAAGGACGGCGTGCCCGCTTCGGCGGAACTTTCCGTCAACGCGAAGATCAATCAGGGTTACGGAGAAGGCGACGAATACATTGAATTCCACTGCGACCTGGCGGCGGAGCCGCAGAAGTCGCGCGTGGATTACAGCATCGGCGCGGATATGGGGGGCGAGGGTGCGGGGACGTTCCGCGTGCACGCGGATGCCGTGAGCGCGCCGACGGACAAAGCGCCGCGGACGGCGCCGCCCGCCGGATCGAAGATCGTTTCGTCCGACGCGCTTTAGCCCGCGGCGCAGGCGATCTTCGGGCGATTGTTGAACGGAAATCTTTTGCGATGAACTTGACTTTTCGCGACGGAAATAGTAATATTAGCAGTAGAAGGTATTCAATACTGCAAAGAAAAAACGCGGCTTTTCCGCATGCCGCCGACGCCGGCTTCCGTTCGGCGTTGCCCTTGCATATGCGAAAGGAGGCGATGTTGCAATGGCGCTTGAAATCAACCACAACATCTCGGCCCTGAACGCCTACAACCGGCACACGATCAACCAAGGGAACACGGCGCTTTCCCTGCGCAAGCTCTCCTCGGGCCTGAAGATCAACACGGCCGCGGACAGCGCGGCCTTGCTCGCCATCTCGGAGAAACTGCGCAGCCAGACGCGGGGCCTTTCCGC
>JAISNR010000186.1 GCA_031276135.1 Eubacteriales Family XIII. Incertae Sedis bacterium
AGGGGCGTTCTGCTCGCCGACGGCGCCATGGGGACCATGATACAGAAGCTCGGCGCGACGGGCGTGCTGCCCGAAATACTGAATCTGACGCGCCCCGACAGCATCCGGGCCATTCACGCGGCGTACTTCGCCGCAGGCAGCGACTATGTTTCGACGAACACCTTCGGCGCCAACGCGCTCAAGGAGGAGCTTCGGGCGCATTCCGTCGCGCGCGTCATCGGCGCGGCCGTGAAGCTCGCGCGCGAGGCGGCCGACGCCGCCGGCGGGCGTTTCGTCGCACTGGATGTCGGGCCGCTCGGCAAGCTCATGGAACCGATGGGCGAACTGACGGCGGCGGAGGCCCGCGCGCTCTTTCGCGAACAGGCGGAGGCGGGCGCGGAGGCGGGCGCGGATTTCGTCGTCCTCGAAACCTTCACGGATATATTCGAGATGAAAACGGCGGCGCTCGCCGTCAAGGAAAGCTGTGCGCTCCCCCTGTGCTGCTCCCTTACCTTTGAACAGAACGGCCGCATGCTGACGGGAACGGACCCGATTGCGGCCGTGCACATATTGCAGGACATGGGCATAGACCTGATCGGCGTCAATTGCTCTCTGGGGCCGAGCCGGATGCTGCCCATCGTGCGGGAGATGCTCGCCCATTCGCGCCTGCCGGTCCTCGTGAAGCCCAACGCGGGTCTGCCGCGCGAGGAAAACGGCGCGACGGTGTTCGACGTGGATGTGCCGGAATTCGCTGCGGTCATGGATGAAATGCTCGACGCGGGCGTCGCCGTGATCGGCGGTTGCTGCGGAACGACGCCGGCATACATCGAGGCCCTGCGAGCCTTGATCGACAGGCGCGCGCGCGCGGGAAAGCCGACGGACGTTTCGCGGCGCGCGGCGCGCTTCGTCCCCTCGGCCTGCTCCGCCACGCGGGCGGTCCTGCTCGACGGCAGGGTGCGCGTCGTCGGCGAGCGACTGAATCCCACGGGCAAGGCGCGCATGCGGCAGGCGCTGAAGGAACGGGATTACGATTACGTGGAGGAGGAGGCGCTGGCGCAGTTGCGCGCGGGCGCGGAGATCCTCGAAATCAACGTCGGCATGCCGGAAACGGACGAGGCGGAAGGGATGCTCGCCTGCGTCCGCAGGCTCGACGGCGGTGCGGACGCGCCCCTGATGATCGACTGCACCGACGCCCGCATCATCGACGCGGCCGCGCGCGCCTGCCGCGGCAAGCCCGTGATCAACTCCGTGAACGGCGAACAGCGCCGCATGGACGAGATCTTTCCCATCGTGCAGAGGTACGGAACGGCGGTCGTCGCCCTGCTTTTGGACGAAAACGGCATACCCGAAAGCGCGGCGGCGCGGCTCGCGATCTTGGACAGGATCATCGCGGAGGCCGCGAAATACGGCATTTGCAAGGAACGCCTGATCGTGGATTGCCTCGCGCTGACGGTTTCGGCCCAGCAGGACGCCTGCGCGGAAACGCTCGAGGCCCTGCGCGCCGTGCGGGAGCGCTACGGTCTGCGGAGCACGCTCGGCGTCAGCAACATATCCTACGGGTTGCCGGAACGCCGCCTGATCAACAGAACCTTTCTCGCGATGGCCATGTTCGCGGGCCTCGACACGCCGATTCTGGACCCGACGAACCGCGATTACATGGAAACGGTGCGCAGCGGCGAGGTGCTGCTCGGCAAGGACCGGGACGCCGCCGCCTACATCGACTACGCCGCCGGACTGCCGAAGGCGCCGCCGGCGACCGCCGAACGCGCGCAGACGCAGACGGTGCCTCCCGCCGCCGGCCGGTCGCCCGGAGAGGCGGCGGACAAAGCATTCGCGCAAGGCGCGTCCGCGCCCGATCCGGATCGGGAAGCGCGGGCGGACCGGGACCTTGCGGACATCATACGGCGGGGCTTTGAGAGCCGTGCGGCCGCCGCCGCGGAAAAGCTGCTCGAAACCGAGCCGCCGCTGCGCGTCATAGAGGAGATCATCCTGCCGGCGCTCGAACGCGTCGGCGAGGATTATGAGAGCGGCGAGATCTTCCTGCCGCAGATGATCAAATCGGCCGAAACAGCCAAGAGCGCCTTCGGCGTGCTGCGCGAGCGCATGCGCGCCCAAGGCGGCGTCATCTCGCGCGGGCGCGTCATTCTGGCGACCGTAAAGGACGACATCCACGACATCGGCAAGAACATCGTCAAGATCGTTATGGAAAATTATGGGTACGAGATCGTCGATCTCGGCAAGGACGTGCCGCCGGAAACGATCGTCCAAACGGCAAAGGAGCAGGACATCCGCATCGTGGGCCTGTCAGCCCTCATGACCACCACGGTGGTCAACATGGAAAAGACGATCGCCCTGCTCAAGGCGGAGGGCTTGAACTGCGTGACGCTGGTGGGCGGCGCCGTGCTGAACGCCGAATACGCGAAGAAGATCGGCGCGGATCGCTACTGCCGCAACGCGATGGACGCGGTTCACGCCGCGAACGAGGTGTTCGGTTTCGCCGGGGCGCAATAAACAACACTGAAAACCCCTCGATAGTATGCCCGTGCCCGACCGGCGCGCCGGCATGGAGTTTTTATATATGAATGTAAACAAATATTTCGCCTGGTCCAATCTCCTGACGGTCGTCTTGGTGGCGGGCCTCCTGTTTTTTGGAGATCTCTTGCTGTTCGTATTGCTCTATATCACCGTTCTCATCGTCGTTTCCACGCGAACCCTGGTGTCCTCCGCCGGCAAGGCGACGAAAGCCTGCATGATCGTCGTGTACTCCATGATCATGGTCGTGCAGATTACGACGGCGGTGAACGTGATTTTCCCGTTGGACACGCCGATCCTGTTCGAGCGATTTGCGCGCAGGCTGTTCGGAACGGCCATCCTCTTTCTGCCCTTGGCCATCAGCCGCTATATCAACGCCGGCAAGTATTCCGTGTTCTATCTCCCGTCCATACAGGAGGCGGCGACCCTCAGCTTTTACGAGCTGAACGCAGGGCTGGACACGGTGACGGGCACCCTGTCGCGTCTGCGGCAAGCGGGAAAGAGCATGTCGTCGAAAAATCTGAAGGCCATCCTCGACGATCTGCCCCGCCACGATTCCTTCCGCTACATAAACAACGGCAGCCTGACGGCGGACTACTTTGCCGAAGCCTCCAAAAGCCTTTCGGACCTGCACATCTACATCGTCATATCCAACACGGGAAGCGTGGCGAGCGAGATCCTCTCCGTGTTCACGCAGAGGCAGTACAACCACGCATCCCTGTCCTTTGACAGGGAACTCAGAACCATCATCAGCTACAACGGCGGCGAACGGGTGTACCCGCCGGGCCTGAATCACGAGATGCTCGCGTTCTTCAACAAAAAACCGGGTGCCTCCATACTGATTTACGGCTTGGAATGTTCGCTGCGGCAAAAGGTGACGATACTGAACAAGATAGAAGAAATAAACCGAGAGGGGAGCGCCTACAACCTGATGGGGCTGATGTTCAAATATTCGCACAAGCCGAACATCATGTTCTGTTCGCAGTTCGTCTACAAGATGCTCTGCGCGGCCGGGCTCTCTTACTTTGCCAAAGCGGACGGAAACGTGCGCCCGACCGACCTGATCGAGCTCGACTACTACAAAAAACTGCGCTTCGTGCGCGAGATCAAGCTCAACTGATCGCCGCCCCGCCGCGGCCCGGCGACCGTTCATTCGCCAAGCGAGACAAAAAAAGGGCCGCTTCTCCTCGAAACGGCCCACGTTTCACAAATCGCGCCTTCGCCGCGCCAATGCTTAACTCTTCCTCGGGAACTTCTGGTCAAACGTAACCTCATCCGAACCGATCACGATATTCGTCCGTATCTTGCCGCGCTTCTTCTGAACCACGAAGATGACGATGGGTACGATGATGATGATCATCGACAGAATGAAGATGTCGAGCCCGCCCTCCTCGAAGATCAGCATGATCATCGCGGCCACCTGCAAGATGATCGCGAACCATTCGAGCCACGGATACCACGCGGCCTTCACGCTCAGCACTTCCCGCGGATCGTAGCCGCGCTCCTTGAGCTTTTTGCGGAACACGATCTGCGAATACAGTATGCCCACCCAGCACAGCGTTCCCGTAAAGCCGGCGATGCCGACCAGCGCCGTGTAGAGGGGCATGTCGCCGCCCCACCAGCCGAGCTCGTCGATGCCGAAGCCGAGTATGAACACGAGCCAGATCGGCACGAGCGTGAACAGGGTCGCGTTCTGCGGCGTGTTGAAGCGGTTCAGGTTGGAGAGGAACTTGGGCGCGAGACCTTCCACGGAAAGCCCGTAGAGCGAGCGAACCGTGCCGTAAAAGCCCGAATTCGCGCAGCTGAACGCGGCGATCATCGTCACGACCGTGAACAGCTGGGAACCCCACGTGAAGCCGTAATGGTAGAGCGCGTCCGCAAACACGGATTTTTCGATGTTGCCCTCGAAATACGGCATGATCAGCGTGAGCACGAAGATCGGTATGAGGTAGATCAGGATGATGCGGAACGCGACGCGCTTGCAGGCCAGCGGAACGTTGACCTCGGGATTCTGCGTCTCGGCCGCCGAAAGCCCGACGATCTCGGAGCCCTGGAAGTTCACAAGCGTCCAGATCATCAGCGTGATCATGACCATGCTTCCCTCGGGGAAGAGCTTCGACAGGATGCTTCCTTCTCCCGCGAAGATGATGCTCCCGCCGATGAAGCCCTCGTTGCCGCCCCATTCGCGCACGTCGCTCGCGGCGAGGCCGAGCCAGATGCAGATGCCGCAGATCACGAACAGAACGATGGCGACGATCTTGATGATGGCCATGATGGATTCGACATGCCCGAACCATTTGACGTGATAGATGTTGATGAAGGTCAGGAGGGCCAGAGCCAGAACGCCCCACAGGAAGGTGGCGCCCGTGCCCATCTGCAAGCCGAAGATGTCGTTCAACAAGGAGTTGACGAAGATCGCGGTCGCGAGGGCCTCGGAGGGTATATAGCAAACCCAGTTGGCCCAGAAAGCCCAGCCGATGCCGGCCGACGCCGTTTCGCCCATAAATTCCCTTGTATAGGAAACAAATGAACCACGCCTCGGTATGTTGACCAATAATTCCGCAAATGATTGCATGACGCCGTAGATCGTGAGTCCCGCGACGGCGTAGGTAAGGAGCACGGCGCCCGGCCCGAGCGACGCGTAGGTGTCGCCGAGTTCCAGAAAATAGCAGGACCCGATGATCCCGCCGAGCGCGATGAGCGAAACGTGCCACGGCAGTATGCCGCGCGTCAATGTTCGCTCGCTTGTTTCAACGGTTCTTTCGTTCATACCCATTCCCTTTCCCTTTCTTTAATCTTGATTTGTTAAAACGGATGACGGAAAATCAGTCCCTTTCGGCTTTTCGCGCGGCGAACGCGAGCACGACCGAGATCACGAGGCAGAGGATCGTCGCCGCCCAGATGACGGACAGCATCAGATCCCAATCCGCGAAGAAGCCCGTTTCGTACTCCGTTTCGTAATAGCCCGGAATCCAGACGCTGCCGTCGGTCAGGCCCTTCTTCTCGGTGAGCTCGGCGGACAGCTCCGGGTAGTCCGCAAGGACGCTCTCCTCCCATTCACCGATCTCATCGGCGGTAACCGCATAGCCGGGACCCCAATCCCCCTCGTACCACGGCAGGAAGTAATGCCCGACGATGCCGACGACGCCGAGGATCAGAAGCATGGCCGATATTCTCCGCAGATCGTTCTTGGCCAGGCCCGTGCGCGGGTTGTGCGGATGGGCCTCGGGATCCTTCTTCGAAAGACCGCCGTACATCTTCTTCCATATGAAATACAGGACCGGCCCGGAGATGATGCCGAGCATGCCGCCGATGAAGTAGTCCGTGCCGTTGATCAGGAAGGAGGCGAATGCCACGAGGATCGGCACGATGCAGATCACGTACAGCAGGCCCTTTCCGCCCGGTATGCGAAACTTGTATTCCGAAGCGGGTATCTTCTTCCGAAGGATGATGGCGGAGATGTAGACCATGATGTAGGAAGCGACGAGAAGGAACACGTCGATCACGACGATCGTTTCGAAATCGAACAGGCAGAGCACCAGATTCACGATCGCGATCGAAATGACCGCGACATAGGGCACGCCGTACTTCTTGTCGACCTTCACGAGGAAGGGCGGCGCCAGCCGGTCTTCGGCGAGGGCGAAGAAGCCCCTCGAGCCCGAGGCGATGTAGGTGTTGTAGATGGAGCATTGCGCCACGATGGCCACGATGATGAAGAACAGCCCCGCCGCGTCGCCGAGATAGGTGATCGCGACGTCGGCGTAGCCGACGGCTGCGGGATCCTCGCCCCATTCCTCCCATCTGCCCATGGAGGCCAGACCGGCCATCGTCGGCAGGATGTAGGTGGCCATGATCAGCGGCACCGTGATCAGCGTGGCTTTCGGGATGACCTGCGGGTCCTCGAGCTCGCCCGCGATCGTGGACATGGATTCATAGCCCGAATACATCCACATGCCGACCGATATGCCCGCGCCTATGCAGAAGATCCAGTCCACGGGCGATTCGATCGCTTCGGCCGTAAAGGGTTCAAAGGGATTTTGGTTCCAGTTGAGAAAGCCGATCACGGCGATCATGGCGAAAGCCAGGATCACAAAGACCGAAAGGATATTGGTGACGAGGCCGACGTCCCGCACACCTCTGAGGTTGATGTACATGAACACGAGGATCATCAGGACCTTGATCGCGTAGTGGCCGACGGGTCCGACATCCCACCTGCTCGCGGCGTAGTCGCCCGCGAGGATCACGTAGAGCGCGTTGTCCACATAGATGGAGCAGGTCCGCCACCAGCCGGCCTGAAAGCCCCAGAATTCGCCGAGGGCCTCCTGCACCCACTTGTAATAGCCGCCCTCCTGCGGCC
>JAISNR010000194.1 GCA_031276135.1 Eubacteriales Family XIII. Incertae Sedis bacterium
GTCCTCGGACCCGCGCGGCCGGAAACGCAGGTCGAGCTGGCCATGACCGACGCGCGCGGCATCGGCCTCAATCCGCCCGTGCGGGAGTCGGGCAAGCTCGCGGATTCGCCGGGCTGCAAACTGACGGGGCCGGCGGGCAGCATCGAGATCGATCATGGCGTCATCATCGCGCGCCGCCACGTGCATCTGTCGCCCTCGGAGGCGCTGGAGGCGGGCCTGAAGGACAAGGACGTCATCCGCGTGCGTCTCAGCGGCGAGCGGGGCATCGTGTTCGAGGAAGTGCTCGTGCGCGCCGGGGAGACGCATCTCAGCGAGTTTCACATCGATACGGATGAGGGCAACGCCGCAGGCGCCGCGTCCGGGCAGGAGGCGGAACTGCTTTCATAATGTCAAAAAATTTGCGTCTGCGAACGGAAGATATTTGCCGTGATGCCCCGGAGGCGCGCTGACTGCAGGCCCTGCGCAAGCCCTCCTATCGGCGCATGCCGCGCAAAGCGTACACGGCCGCGCCGAGCGCGCCCGCGTATTGCGCGAGCGGCGACACGGAGATGTCTACGCCGAGTTCCTCTTCAAGCGCTTCCCGGACGCCGTCGTTTTTCGCGACGCCGCCCGTCATGATTGCTTCGGGAACGACGCCCAGCCGTTTCGCGAGGCTTGCCGCGCGCGCCGCCACCGACCGAAAGACGGCGCCGAGCACGTCGTTCCTGCTCGCGCCGCGCGCGAGCTGGGATACGATTTCCGACTCCGCGAACACGGCGCAGGTCGAGCTGATGTCGATCCTTTCCTCCGACAACCGCGCGAAGGCCGCCATATCCTCGATTCGAACGTCGAGCACGCGCGATATGTTCTCCAAAAATCGCCCCGTCCCCGCCGCGCACTTGTCGTTCATGACAAAACTCTCCAGACGCCCTTCCGCGCTCACCCGCAGGATTTTTGCGTCCTGACCGCCGATGTCCACCACGGTCCGCGCGTTCGGAAAGAGTTCGTGCGCGCCGAAGGCGTGACAGCTGAGCTCGCTCAGCGTTTCGTCGCGGCCTTCGGCAATGTTGCGTCCGTAGCCGGTCGCGACCGCGCGGGCAATCTCCGCTCTTGAGATGCGCGCTTCCGCCAGCGCCGCGCCGGCTGCGCTTTGCGGTCCCTCCGTTCCGGCGCCCCCCGGCGCCAGCCCCCTTCCTCTGATCGTTTTCGATTCATCGAGGATCACGCATTTGGACGTGGCAGAGCCGATGTCCGTTCCCATCACAAACATGTTTTTGTACAATCCTGTAATTTCATACTGTTTTTCCCTAATTTGGCGCAACCCGTTCCGTATGCCGCGCGCCCGATTGCCCGCGCCGGGGCGGTCCGGTTCTTTCATAGTATTGTACACTCGTTTTCATTTTCTTACAAGGGTGTTTTGCGTTTGTATTGACTCGGCACCGTACCAAGGGTTATACTGTACGCATTGTCCGGCCGACCGGATACAGAAACGGAGGAACGCATGAAAGTCTTGCTGATCACATCCGAAGAGCGGGCGAACAAATTCTATGATTTGCGCAGTCTGCCTCCCGATTGGGAGCTTGTCTTTGTCGGGTCCTTTCCGAAGGCCGAAGAGGTGTTGGCGCACGCCGACGCGGATTTTGTCGTCGCGGACGCGGTCGCGCGCGTCGGGCGCGAGATCATCGACAAAATGCCGAAGCTGCAGCTGATCCATTCCGAGGGCGTCGGCTACGAGGGCTTCGACGCGGAGGCGGCGCGGGAACGCGGAATTTTTGTCTGCAACTGCGCGGGCGTGAACGCGGGCGCGGTGGCGGAGCAGGCGATCCTGCTGATGCTGGCCGTGCTGCGCCGTCTGGTCGAGGGCGACGCCATGGTGCGCGCGGCGCAGCAGATCCGGGCCAAGGAACGCTACATCCTGGACGGGCTTTCCGAGCTCGGCGCGATGAAGGTGGGCCTGATCGGACTCGGCGCCATCGGGAAGGAAACGGCGAAGCGCCTGCGCGCGTTCGGCAGCGAGGTGTATTACACGGGGCGCCGGCGGCGGCCGGAGGAAACGGAGCGCGCACACGGCGTGACATATCTGCCCCTCGATGCCTTGCTCGCGTCCTGCGACATCGTGAGCGTGCATATCGCGTCAAACAAGGAAACCTTTCGGTTCGTGGGCGAGGCGGAGCTGCGCGGGATGAAACCGGGCGCCATCCTGATCAACACCGCCAGGGGGGAACTCGTGGACGGGGACGCGCTTGCGCGCGCCCTCCGGGAGGGACGCCTTGCGGCCGCGGGCCTCGACACGCTTTATCCCGAGCCCGTGCAACCGGACAATCCGCTCTTGCATCTTCCGGAGGCGCTGCGTCACAGGCTGACGCTCTCGCCGCACATCGGCGGGACGACGATTCAAAGTTTTCATCGCGCGCACAGGATGATTTGGCAAAATTTGCTCGCATGCGCGGCCGGGGAGACGCCGAAGAACGTCGTTTGGCAGGGCCAAGAAACCGGGGAGGGGTGATGCGTCCCCGGGAATTTAACTTTGCATTGACTTTGGTACTGTACCAAGGTTTATAATAGAAGCAAGCGCGCGGGGGAGCAAAATATGAGCGGCGAAATATGAGCGGCGAAATACATCTGAACATGCTTGCCCGCGACGGGGACGCCTTGCTTGCGGCTCTTGAACGCGGGGAGCTGGCGGCGGCCCAATCCAAAGGACACTTTCTGTATATACTGGCTTCAAATGAGCGGTTTCAGCTTTTTTCTCACACGGCCGGCGCGGCAAGCGGCGGAAGGAAAAGCTTTCCCATAGATGAAAAACACAGAGCGATTGTAAAGAACCTCGCGAATATGGCGGACGCCCTGTATGCGGTCGGCTTTGACGCGGACA
>JAISNR010000147.1 GCA_031276135.1 Eubacteriales Family XIII. Incertae Sedis bacterium
TCAGCCGAATTTGGCGGCGATCATCTCCGCCAGATCGTCCGCCATGCGCGCGATCAGCGCTTGGTCGCCGCCCTCTATCATGACGCGCACGAGGGGTTCCGTGCCCGAGGGCCGGATCAGCACGCGCCCCTCGCCCGCCATGCGCGCTTCCATGCGCTCGATTTCCGCGCGAATCGCGTCGTCTGCGGCATAGGCGCGCTTGTTCTCGTTTTTGACGGCGGCGTTCCGCAGGACCTGCGGATAGACCGTCACGAGGTCCGCCAGCTCCGACGGACGCTTCCCCGCGCGGACGACGGCCCGGATGAGCTGCAGCGCGGCCAATATGCCGTCGCCTGTCGTGCTGTGGTCGAGGAATATGATGTGGCCGGACTGCTCCCCGCCGAGGACGCTGCCCGTCCGCAGCATGCGTTCGAGCACGTAGCGGTCGCCGACCGCGGTCAGTTGCAGCGCACAACCGATCCGCTCCAGCGCCATCTTCAGACCTATGTTGCTCATCACCGTGGCGGTGACGAGGCCGTGCGCGAGCGCGCCGCTCTCCCGCAGCATGGCGGCGCAGATGTACAGGATGCGGTCGCCGTCGATGAGCCGGCCCTTCTCGTCCGCCGCGATCAGCCGGTCGGCGTCGCCGTCGAAGGCGAGGCCGAGATCCGCGCCGCTTTCGAGGACGCGCGCCTGCAGGCGTTCGGGATGCGTGGAGCCGCAGCCGTCGTTGATGTTCAGGCCGTCGGGCTTGTCGCCGATCAGGATCAGATCCGCGCCGAGCTCGCCGAACACCAGAGCCGCGGCCTCGCTTGCCGCGCCGTTCGCGCAGTCCGCGACGAGCTTCATGCCGCGCAGGGAAACGTCGGCGGCGCCCTTCAGAAAATCCGCGTAGCGCCGCAGGGACCCTGCGGCGTCTTCCGCGCTCCGGCCGAGCCCCGCGCCAAAGACCCGCCCGTTCGAATCGTCCGCGCGGTTTGTGACCGCATGCTCGATCTCGTCCTCTATGGCGTCGTCGAGCTTGAAACCCGCACCGTTGAAGAATTTGATTCCGTTGTATTCAAAGGGATTGTGCGAGGCGGAGATGACGACGCCCGCGTCCGCCTTGCATTGCCGAACCAGATGGGCGATCGCGGGCGTCGGCAGCACGCCCGTCCGGATGACGTCGCCGCCCATGGAGAGTATGCCCGCCGCGAGCGCGCTTTCCAGCATATCGCCCGAGATGCGCGTGTCCCTGCCGATGAGGAACAAGGGACGCTCCCGCTCCCGGCTGAGCGCGCGCACACCCGCCGCGCCGAGCCTGAACGCGAGTTCCGCCGTCAGCTCGGTGTTCGCGACGCCCCGCACCCCGTCCGTACCGAATAATCTGCTCAAATATCCCTCCCCGTTGCGAACCTGCTCCGTTGCGAACCTGCTCCGTCGCGGACCGTCCGCCTTTGCGCCCTTTGCAAACGGCCGAATTTCACCGTTTCGTGCCGCTCAGCCCCCGTCCTGCGCGCCCGCGCCGGCCCCGGCCGCATCGTCCCCGGCCCCGGGTTCTGCGTCGTTCGGCGCTGTCTGCTCGGGCGGCGGCGTTTCGGTCGTCGGCTCTCCGCCCGGCTGCGCCTCCGGCGTCTGTTCCGCAGGCGGCGGATTCGGCACGATGTTCAAATTCAGAAACTCCGGCTGCACCTCGGCCTTTCGCAGCGCTTTTTCGTAGCGCAGACGCACGGGCTGCGGCGCAAGCGGCAACTCCGGGCCGAGCACGAAGGGATCGATTTCCGAGAGGTCCACATAGGGCTTCACGTCCTCCCGCTTGAGATCCTTCACGACGCTTTCCGTGCCCGACACGGAAACCGCGATGTCGCCGTCGGTCACATAGGCGCGATACCCTTCCGCGAGGCCCTCCACCGATACCTCGTTTGACGCGTATCGAAATTCTTTTGTTTCGATGCCCTTGATCGTAATGGCAACGCTGATGTTTTTGGAATCGTCGGCCGGTTCCACGCCGGCGGGCAGATCGACGCGGAGCGGCACGTTGGAGGTGACGTCGATCTTGCTTATGTCTATGGGCGCCGCCGTCAGCGTGCCCACCTGCGCGAGCGCGAGTTCCGAACCCTTGATGCGCATGCTGCTCGGAATCTTTATATCCGTCACCTCGAGGTTGGAGGGCGCTTCGCCGACGATCTCCACGGCAAGCGGCGCCTCGCGGACGCTGCAGAGCATGACGCGGACCTCGACGTTGGCGTGCGACAGGTGCAACGGCGCTTCGACGGGCGCGCCTTCGCGGTCCACGAGCTCGGCGGCGGCGATGAAGGATTTCTGCGCGTTCTCAAGCGCGCCGCTGTCGAGCAGCACCCGCACGTATTCTACGCCGTCCACCTGCGACTTCGCGCCCGTGACCTCTATGCTCTCGGGAAACATCGAGATGAAACCGGGTTCCCTGTTCTCGGGGAAGGTCTCCGTGTATTCGATGCGGACGGGCTTGCTGACGCTGACCATGTCCTCCACGAAGAGCGTGAGCCGCGACGGGCGCTTTTCCAATATGCTCACATTGCCGGGGCCGTTCACATTGACGGTAAAACTCCGTTCCCCCTGCTGCCGGCCGGCCAGATCCACGGAGGCGCTGAAATCCTCCGCCGTGAGCTTGGATATGTCCGCGCGCTTGCCCTCCACCGTGAGATCCACGCTGTAGGCGATATCGTTCGCGACGGTCAGATTGACGGCGGCGAGCGCGTCCAAATTCCCGAATTGCACGGGGATGCCGCGGACGACCTTTGTCTGCATCGGGCTCTCGTTCGTGATGACATAGGCCCACAGCGTCAGGGCCACCGCGACGGCTATGATCTTGTTCAGGGTATTACTCTTCAGCATCGCTCTTCCCCCCGAAAAGACTGCGCAGCAACCCGAACAGATTCGTTTCGGCCGTCGGGGACAGAAACAGGTTCAGCAGCGTCTTTTCGATGCTCTTTATATCGAGGAAGCGCGTCAGCCTCCCGTCCGTGGCCATGGAGATGATGCCGGATTCCTCGGAAACGATCAGCGCGATCGCGTCGGAGTGCTCCGTTATGCCTATGCCCGCCCTGTGCCGCGTGCCGAGATCCATCGACAGATCCTTGTTTTCGGTCAGTGGTAATACGCAACCTGCCGCGTATAATTTAGCGTCGCGAATGATCGCCGCACCGTCGTGCAGGGGCGCGCCTTCGTAGAATATGTTCTTCAGCAGTTCTGCGGAAATGTCGCTGTTCAGCACCACGCCGGATTCCGCGATGTCGCTCATCGTGATCTCGCGTTCGAGTATGATCAGCGCGCCGGTCTTGCTTACGGAAAAGAAATCCACCGCTTTCACGATGGAGGCGGCGATCGCCTTTGCCCGATCCTTGTCGATGTGCGCGAACTGCGGTTTTATGAATTTGCTGCGGCCGACGTACTCGAGGCCCCGCCGCAGCTCCGGCTGAAAGACGATCACGAGCGCGATCACGCCGAACTGCATGGCGCCGCGCAGGATCCAGTTGAGCGCGTTCAGGTTCAGCAGGTCCGGGCCGGAGAGAAAGGCCGCGATGAGCAGGATCAGGAAGCCCTTGATCAGCTGTTCCGCGCGCGTTTCCCGTATGAAGCCCAACATTTTGTAGACGACAAAGGTTACGATTGCGACGTCTATGACGTCCATTACGCCGATGCTCGATATGATGTTTTGGAAAAAATCCGAAATCGAATCCGCCACTGCCCCAAACCCGTCCGCTGCGCCGCATATTGATGAAAACACTCCGTTTATTCATTGTACCCAATAAGCCGGCCAAGTTCAATAGCTTTGGACCGGGATAAATGTTAAACAAGTGTTACAAAGCTTCCGGTCAAGGGTCCAATCAAGGTTTCCAAAGGCGCAAAGCCAAAAAGGCGCATGCAATACGCCCTTCGAAATCCATTTTTTCAAAAAGGAACGCGGCGGCTTATTCGGTCCGTATCGACCGCAACCGTCCGGCGAACATCGGAAACAACACTTGCGTTAATCTGTGCCTTTTGCAAAGCTGCCGGTATCAACGATCGTTATCGCTTTGCGCGGACATACCTTGACGCATATATCGCAATGTATGCATTCCAAAGAGTTCGGCGAACCGTAAGGAACAATATCCATTTTGCACGATTTTTCACAAACCCC